>NZ_DASSRA010000298.1:0-4205 GCF_035702065.1 Rhizobacter sp. | reverse complement strand
CGGCGTGGCCGACGAGCCCGACCTCACCGGCCTGCGCTACGGCAAGATCTGCATCCTGTCGGATGCCGACGTGGACGGCTCGCACATCCAGGTGCTGCTGCTCACGCTCTTCTTCCGCCACTTCCCCAAGCTGGTGGAGCGTGGTCACATCTACATCGCCAAGCCGCCGCTCTTCCGTGTGGACGCCCCTGCCCGCGGCAAAAAGCCTGCTGCCAAGATCTATGCGCTCGACGAAGGCGAACTCACCGCCACGCTCGACAAGCTCGCCAAGGAAGGCGCACGCGAGAACTCCTGGAGCATCAGCCGCTTCAAGGGCCTGGGTGAGATGAACGCCGAGCAGCTGTGGGACACCACGCTCAACCCGGACACGCGGCGCTTGCTGCAGGTGGCGTTCGGCCAACTCGACTTCGCTGCGACCACCGATTCGCTTACCAAGCTGATGGGCAAGGGCGAAGCCCAGGCCCGCCGTGAACTGATGGAACTGCACGGGGACGACGTCGAAGTCGACGTGTGATGACAGCCCCTCGCCCGATGAGTACATCGACCGATCCCCAGCGGGGATGCGGGCCGGCTTGGGAGCGGCCCGGCGCCCGGCCCGCGGAGGCCAGACCATGAGCACCTTTGTTCCACTGCGGCTGCGCCCCACGATGTTGAGCGACCTCGATTTCGTGACTTCGGTCGAGCAGGACGCACAGAACCTGCCCTTCATCACGCCCTGGGAGCGCATCCAGCACGAAGGTGCGGTGCGCTTCCCGGACTTCCGCCACTTCATCATCGAGTCGGGGGCCGAATACGAATCCAGCGGCTTCGTGATCCTGCAAGGCTGCCGCAACCCGCACCACTCGGTAGAACTCAAGCGCATCGTGCTGCAGACCCGCCACCAGAGCCACGGCCTGGGCCGTGCCTGCGTGCGGCTGCTGGAACAGATGGCTTTTCGCGCGCTCGGTGCCCACCGTTTCTGGCTGGATGTGAAGTCGCGCAACACGCGCGCCCAGGCGCTGTACCAGAGCGAAGGCTTCGTCGAGGAGGGGCGCTTGCGCGACAGCGTGTTGACCTCCGACGGCAGCTACGACTCGCTGATCGTGATGTCCATGCTCGACCACGAGTACGAGGCGCTGTGCGCACGGCGCCAGGCGGGTGCTGCGTGAAGCTGGCCGCCTGCCTCACCGTGCTGCTGTCGCCGCTGTGCGCGCAGGCCGAGCTGTGGGGCTATGTGGACGGCGCTGGCGTGGCGCATGTGGCGCCCACGCAGGTCGATTCGCGCTACCACCTGGTGATGGGCAACGCGAGCGGCGATGCGCGCGTGCCGGGCAAAGCCGATGGTGCGGGCGGGCTGCTCACCTGGCTGGAGTTCGCGCCCGAGGTGAAGTCGCTGCAGGCCATCCTGCGCGAGGCGGCCAAGGCGCATGCGGTCGACATCGAGCTGCTCAAGGCCATCATCGCCGTCGAATCGGGCTTCGTGGCGACGGCCATCTCGCCGCGCGGCGCCGTGGGGCTGATGCAGATCATGCCGGTGGGCGCCACCAAGGAGGCACGCGCCGCCGAGACGCAGCGCCTGCTCGACCCGCGCACCAACATCCTCACCGGGGCGCGCCTGCTCTCGCAGCTGATGCGCCGTTTCGGCCGGGCCGACGTGGCCCTGGCCGCATGGAACGCCGGCGCCGGCACGGTGATGAAGCACGGCGGCGGCATGCCGCCGATCGCCGAAACCCAGGCCCACGTGCACCTGGTGCTGGAGCTGTACTGGGCGCTGCTGCAGAACAACCTGCCGCGCGGTGCCCGCGAGTTGCAAATGCATGGGGCCGGCGCAGCGTCGGCCCCGAACTGATTGATTCCTTCGAATGACGATGACCACAGAGACCCCCGAGAGCGGTGACGCGATCACGCTGGCCCACTACGCCGAGCGTGCCTACCTCGAATACGCGCTGAGCGTGGTGAAAGGCCGCGCCTTGCCCGACGTGTGCGACGGCCAGAAGCCGGTGCAGCGGCGCATCCTGTTCGCCATGGAGCGCCTGGGCCTGAGCTTCACCGGCACGGCCGGTGCCAAGCCGATGAAGAGCGCCCGCATGGTGGGCGACGTGCTCGGCCGCTTCCACCCTCACGGTGACCAGTCGGTCTACGACGCGCTGGTGCGCATGGCGCAGGACTTCTCGCAGCGCTACCCGTTGATCGATGGGCAGGGCAACTTCGGTTCGCGCGACGGCGATGGTGCGGCGGCCATGCGCTACACCGAAGCGCGGTTGGCGCCAATCGCGCGCCTGCTGCTCGACGAGTTGGACGAAGGCACGGTCGACTTCGTCCCCAATTACGACGGCTCGACCGAAGAGCCCAAGCTCTTGCCGGCGCGCTTGCCCTTCGTGCTGCTCAATGGCGCGAGCGGCATTGCCGTTGGCCTGGCCACCGAGGTGCCCTCGCACAACCTGCGCGAGGTGGCGGCCGCGGCCGTGGCGCTGATCCGCAACGACCGCCTGACGGAAGACGAGCTGGCGACCTTGATCCCCGGCCCCGATTACGCCGGCGGCGGCCAGATCATCAGCAGCGCCGAAGACATCCGCGCGGCCTACGCCACCGGCCGCGGCAGCATGAAGGTGCGTGCGCGCTGGAAGATCGAAGACCTGGCGCGCGGCCAGTGGCAGCTGGTCGTCAACGAGCTGCCGCCGGGGACCAGCTCGCAGAAGGTGCTGGAAGAGATCGAGGAGCTGACCAACCCCAAGGTCAAGGCCGGCAAGAAGGCACTGTCCGCCGAGCAGGTGCAACTCAAGAACACGGTGCTGGCCGTGCTCGACGCCGTGCGCGACGAATCGAGCAAGGACGCGCCGGTGCGCCTCGTGTTCGAGCCCAAGACCAGCCGCATCGAGCAGCAGGAGCTCATCACCACGCTGCTGGCGCACACCAGCCTGGAAAGCTCGGCGCCCATCAACCTCACCATGATCGGCGCCGACGGCCGGCCCACCCAGAAGAGCCTGCGCCAGATGCTGGCCGAGTGGGTGGCCTTCCGTGCCGAGACGGTGCAGCGCCGCTCGCAGCACCGGCTCGACAAGGTGCTGGCGCGCATCCACATCCTCGAAGGGCGGCAGCTGGTGCTGCTCAACATCGACGAGGTGATCCGCATCATTCGCCATTCGGATGAGCCCAAGCCGGCGCTGATCGAGCGCTTCAAGCTCAGCGAGCGCCAGGCCGAAGACATTCTCGAAATCCGCTTGCGCCAGCTGGCGCGTCTGGAGGCGATCAAGATCGAGCAGGAGCTGAAGGATCTGCGTGTCGAGCAGGGCAAGCTCGAAGACATCCTCAACTCGCCCGCCACGCTCAAGCGCACGCTGATCAAAGAGATCGAGGCCGACGCCAAGCAGCATGGCGACGAGCGCCGCACGCTGATCCAGGCCGAGAAGAAGGCCGTGGCTGAGATCAAGGTGGTCGACGAGCCGGTGACAGTGGTGGTCAGCCTGAAGGGCTGGGTGCGTGCCTTGAAGGGCCACGAGATCGATGCCGCCGCGCTGGCCTTCAAGGCAGGCGACGGCCTGTACGGCGTCTTCCCGTGTCGCACCGTCGATGCGCTGCTGGTGTTCGGCAGCAATGGTCGCGTGTACTCCACCACCGTCGCGCAATTGCCCGGCGGGCGTGGCGACGGACAACCGATCACGACCTTGGTCGAGCTGGAAAGCGGCACCCAGCCCTTGCACTACTTCGCGGCGGCCGCGGCCACGCCGCTGCTGCTGGCCAACACCGGCGGCTTCGGTCTGCTGGCCCAGGTGGGCGACATGATCAGCCGGCAGAAGGGCGGCAAGAGCTTCCTCACGCTGGAAGACACCGACAAGGTGCTGCCGCCGGTGCCTATTGCGCCCACGCATGGGCAGGTCGCCTGTCTCTCGCTGAGTGGCCGCCTGCTGGTGTTCAAGCTCGACGAGCTCAAGCTGCAGCCCAAGGGCGGACGCGGCCTCACGCTGATGGAAGTGGACGCCAAGGATCCGCTGGTCTCGGCCACCACCTGCGCCAATGCGATCAGGGTGCTGGGCCTGGGCCGCGGTGGCAAGCCGAAGGAAGAAGACATCAAGGGCGCCGCGCTGGCGGTGTACGCGGGCAAGCGGGCCCGCAAGGGCAAGGTGCTGGATGCCGGCATGAAACCTCAGCGGGTGCTGGCGCTGGGGTAGCGGTGTTGGCGACTCGCACGCCACCACCCGTTCGGGCTGAGGTATCGAAGCCTGGCA
>NZ_DASSRA010000297.1:0-2316 GCF_035702065.1 Rhizobacter sp. | reverse complement strand
GTAGAAGGCGCCCAGGTCCTCGCTGCAATAGACCTGCAGCTTGGCCACCACCGGATGGAACTCGTAGACCTCGTAGTGCGCCAGCACCTCGGCCTGGAAGGCGGCCGCGCGCGACAGGGCGTAGCGGTCGATCTCCAGCATCTGATCGAGCGGCACGGCGTCCTTGGAAGGATCGAAGTCGCTGGTGTTGGCGAGCAGGAAGCGCAGCGTGTTGCGGATGCGGCGGTACGAGTCGACCACGCGGGCGAGGATCTTGTCGTCGCCGGCGATGTCGCCCGAGTAGTCGCTCGCCGCCACCCAGAGGCGGATGATCTCGGCGCCCAGCTTGTTGCTCACCTCCTGCGGCTCGATGCCGTTCTTGAGGCTCTTGCTCATCTTGCGGCCCTGGCTGTCCACCGTGAAGCCGTGCGTCAGCAGGCCGCGGTAGGGGGCACGGCCTTCGAGCGCGCAGGCGATCAGCAGCGACGAGTGGAACCAGCCGCGGTGCTGGTCGTGGCCTTCGAGGTAGAGGTCGGCCTCGGGGCCGGTCTCGTGGCGGCCACCTTCGTGGCTGCCGCGCAGCACGTGGAAGAAGGTCGAGCCCGAGTCGAACCACACGTCGAGGATGTCGTTGCTCTTGTTGTACTGGGCCGCCTCGGCGCCCAGCCACTCGGCCGGGTCGAGCTTGGACCAGGCTTCCACGCCACCCTGCTCGACGATGGCCGCCGCACGGTCGATGAAGGCCATGGTCTCGGGATGCAGCTCGCCCGTCTCCTTGTGCAGGAAGAAGGGCAGCGGCACGCCCCAGCTGCGCTGGCGGCTGATGCACCAGTCGGGACGGTTGGCAATCATGTCGCGCAGGCGCACGCGACCGTTCTCGGGGTAGAAGCCGGTCTGCTCGATGGCTTCGAGCGCGGTCTGGCGCAGGGTCTTGGGCGCCTTGTCGACGGTGAACACGCCTTCACCCTCGTCCATGCGAACGAACCACTGCGCGGCGGCGCGGTAGATCACCGGTGTCTTGTGGCGCCAGCAGTGCGGGTAGCTGTGGACCAGCTTGGCGGTGTTGAAGAGGTGCCCGCCGTCGCGCAGCGCCTCGGTCACCGCGGCGGCGGCCTTCCAGATGTTCTGGCCGCCGAAGAGCGGCAGCGAGGCTTCATACGTGCCGTTGCCCTGCACCGGGTTGAGGATGTCTTCCAGGGCCAGCCCGTGCGCGCGGCAGGAGTTGAAGTCCTCGATGCCATAGGCAGGCGCCGAGTGCACGATGCCGGTGCCGTCTTCCGCGGTCGCGTAGTCGGCGAGGTAGACCGGGCTCAGCCGGTCGTAGCCCGGGTGCACGTGCGCCAGCGGGTGGTGGAACTGCAGGCCCTCGAGGTTCTTGCCCTGCGTGGTGGCGATCACCTGGCCCTGCAGGCCATAGCGCGCCAGGCACTTCTCGACCAGCGCCGAGGCCAGCAGCAGCAGGCCGCGCTCGGTGTCGACCAAGGCGTACTCGAGGTCCGGGTTGAGGTTGAGCGCCTGGTTGGCAGGGATGGTCCACGCGGTGGTGGTCCAGATGACGACGAAGGCTTCCTTGTCGAGCTTCTTCAGGCCGAAGGCGGCGGCGAGCTTCTCGGGCTCGGCCGACTTGAAGCCCACGTCCACCGTGTGGGAGGTCTTGTCGGCGTACTCGATCTCGAACTCGGCCAGCGACGAACCGCAGTCGAAGCACCAATACACCGGCTTGAGGCCCCGGTAGACGAAGCCGCGCTCGATCACGCGCTTGAACGCGCGGATCTCGGCCGCCTCGTTCTGGAAGTCCATGGTGCGGTAGGGATGGTCCCAGTCGCCCAGCACGCCCAGGCGCTTGAAGTCGGCCATCTGCACGCCGATCTGCTCGGTGGCGAAGGCGCGGCTCTTCGCCTGCATCTCGCCGCGCGGCAGGTTGCGCCCGTACTTCTTCTCGATGGCGTTCTCGATCGGCAGCCCGTGGCAGTCCCAGCCCGGGATGTAGGCGGCGTCGAAGCCCTTGAGCTGTCGCGCCTTCACGATCATGTCCTTCAGGATCTTGTTGACGGCGTGGCCCATGTGGATCTGGCCGTTGGCATACGGCGGGCCGTCGTGCAGCACGAACTTCTCGTGCTCGCAGCGGGCGGCGCGCAGCTTCTTGTAGATGCCCTTGTCTTCCCACTCCTTGACCCAGCCCGGCTCGCGCTTGGGCAGGTCGCCGCGCATCGGGAACGGGGTGTCGGGCAGATTGAGCGTCGCTCGGTAATCGGTCTTGTCTGTCATGTTGGCCTTGAACGGTGAAGAGGATTGTCATCCCGGACCTGATCCGGGATCCATGGATTGCGGAAGCGA
>NZ_DASSRA010000296.1:0-5223 GCF_035702065.1 Rhizobacter sp. | reverse complement strand
GAAGGTCGAATCGGGTTCGCGCCTGGTGGCCGACGCCGGCGCCACCATGAACGAGATCGTGGGCAGCGTGCAGCGCGTGACGGACATCATCGGCGAGATCACCGCCGCCGCCTCGGAGCAGTCCGACGGCATCGGCCAGGTCAACACCGCCGTCGTGCACCTCGACCAGATGACACAGCAGAACGCCGCGCTGGTGGAAGAGTCGGCCGCAGCCGCCGAATCCTTGAAGGAACAGGCCCGGCGCCTGGCCCAGGTGGTGTCGGTGTTCAAGCTGGCACGCGCCTGAGTTCCCCTCCCCCTCTCCGAACGCAAGGCCCGCGATGCGGGCCTTGCGTTCGTTTGGGCATCAGAAATAGAGCTTCCTCTCACTCATGAAAAACCTCTCGCTCGCCGCCAAGCTGTGGATTCCCACGGTCTTCACCACCGTGATGCTGATGACCATGTCGGTCGCCTCCTGGCTGCGCACCGCGCAGACGCAAGCCGCGGCCACCGCCGAGCAATCGGCGCAGCAGACCCGCATCGAACTGAGCGCCCGCTGGATGGGCCTGGCCGAGACCAACGCCGCGCGGGCCACGGCCGCCGCGATCAGCAGCGACACCACGCTGGCCGAGCGGATGCGGCCCGAGGCCGACGCGACGAACACCCGCATGGCCGAGATCCGCAAGCAGCTCGAATCGAGTGCCGCATCGGCCGACGAACGGGCCGCCCTCGCCGCGATCGACCAGAAACAGCAAGCCTTCAGCGCCGCCATCGCGCAGCTGCATGCGCAGAACCCGGGCGGCGCGGCGGTAATCGACCCGGTTCGCCCGGCGCTGGCCGAACTGATGAATGCGCAGCAGACACTGGTCACCCTGCACGAGCAAGGCGCGCATGCGCTGCGCAACAAGACAGGCCAGGAGCGCATGCACACCGTCTACCTCGCAGGCGGCGTGATGGGCGTCATCGCCCTGCTGGCACTGCTGGCCACCTGGTACCTGCAGGGCATGGTGCGTGGCCCGCTGAAGCAGGTGCTGCGCGTGGCCAACGCCATCGGCGAAGGCGACCTGACGGTGCGGGTGGACAGCCGGCGCAAGGACGAGATGGGCGAGGTGCTGCGTTCGCTCGCGCGCATGGGCGAGTCGCTGGCGCGCATGGTGGGCGAGGTGCGCACGGGCGCCGACAGCATCAATACCGCCAGCAGCGAGATCGCCTCGGGCAACCAGGACCTCTCGGGCCGCACCGAACAGACCGCGTCCAACCTGCAGCAGGCCGCGAGTTCGATGGAGCAGCTGACCAGCGCCGTTCAGCAGTCGGCCGCATCGGCCCGTCAGGCCAACCAGCTCGCCGCCTCGGCCGCCGAGGTCGCCTCGCGCGGTGGCTCGGTGGTCTCTCAGGTGGTGACCACCATGGACGAGATCAACGCCAGCTCCAAGAAGATCAGCGACATCATCGGCGTGATCGATGGCATCGCCTTCCAGACCAACATCCTGGCGCTGAATGCCGCCGTGGAAGCCGCCCGCGCCGGCGAGCAAGGTCGTGGCTTCGCGGTAGTTGCCGCCGAGGTGCGCAACCTGGCGCAGCGCTCGGCGCAGGCGGCCCGCGAGATCAAGGGCTTGATCGGCGCCTCGGTCGACAAGGTGGAATCCGGATCGCGCCTGGTGGCCGATGCCGGCGCCACGATGCAGGAGATCGTGGGCAGCGTGCAGCGCGTGACCGACATCATCGGAGAGATCACCACCGCAGCCGACGAGCAGAGCCAGGGCATCGTGCAAGTGAGCGGGTCGGTGTCGCAACTCGACCAGATGACGCAGCAGAACGCCGCGCTGGTGGAAGAGTCGGCCGCCGCCGCGGAGTCGCTCAAGGAGCAGGCGAAGCGCCTGACTCAGGTGGTATCGGCCTTCAGGCTCGCGCGGGCCTAACGATTGCTCAGCACCTCGCGGATCGCCGCCGTCGTGTTGACGGCGTGCTCCGCGATCTGCTCCGGGTTCATCGCCAACACCTGCAAGGGGTAGGTGCCCGACACGAAGCCGCTGAAGGCCACCTCGACCGCCACCACCTCCGGCGAAAGTCCTTCGACCGCGGCCACGAGGCAGTGCATCACCGAGCTGAAGCCTGCGTCGTCGAACAGGGGCTCGGACTCGTGGGTGACGCGGTAGTCGTAGGCCTCGGGGCCGGTCTGGTCGATGTCGATGCGGGGGATCATGGGGTGACGCGCTCCAGCTTCCAGATGGCCGCTGCCGTGAGCGGCTTGTCTCCGCTGCCGTCCGGCACGATGAAATCGACCTCGACTTCGTCGCCCGCTTGCAGCTGAGACAGGTCGAACACATTGGACGCGACGGCCACATCGGCCGTCTGGCCTGCGTCATCGGCGAGGCGGATGGTGCCTCGATCGGCGTCGACAGCACGCACAGTGAAGGCCCCAGGAAGCGGCCCGCGTGCCACGCCATCCGTCGGCCGCAAGCGACCAAACGCGACCGACCCGCCGGGGCGGCCTGGCCGCGGCCGGTAGATGGGGTTGCTCACGCGCTGCGCCAGGCTGTGCGTGCCCAGCGTGGACAGAGCCAGTGCGGCCAAGCCTGCCTTTGCGAACGTCGCCGTGATTGCTCGTCGGTTCATGGCCAGTCCTCCGTCAGTCGGTGCGAATGGGTGAGGGTGAGGCGGATTCTCACCCAACACAGCTGTGTGCGCCCTGACCGGCAGGCAAGCTTCGGCAGGAGCGTCAAATCAAGGCGAGCTTGCCATCATCAATGGCCTTCTGGTAGCAGTACACGTTCTTGAATTGGTGGCTGCTGATCGACTTCTCAACGATCTCGTCCTGATGGAAGAAGAAGTACATGTAGCCATTCAATCGCACCCTTTCGGGATGCAAGAAGCCCAACAACCGAAAAACTTCCGTGGAAGGCTTCGCCAAAGCCTTCATGTCGGAATTGGCCCAAAGAGCCACGATGCCGCATACAAGGAAGGCCACCATTGCACCATTTGCCATGTGCCCCCAGAAGCCCCCTACAAGCCCTAACAGCCAGTAACCACCAGCCCAGCAGAGCAGACCGAATACAAAGCCAAAGAAAGCAAGCCTCAGGTTCGCCAAGGCTTCTGCCTTCACTCCCCAGGGATGCTTGATCCACAGCAGCCCGCGACTCGGGGCCATGATGGACAGCGCGCAAAGAGCGCCCCTTTGCCGCACGACCACCGCTTTGACGTCATCGCCGTCTGGAAGCAATTGAGCCCCGGCGAACTCTCCCCAGACAACCTGCTC
The DNA here is from genome assembly GCF_035702065.1 of Rhizobacter sp. Classification (GTDB taxonomy): domain Bacteria; phylum Pseudomonadota; class Gammaproteobacteria; order Burkholderiales; family Burkholderiaceae_C; genus Rhizobacter. Next base: position 1,988 of record NZ_DASSRA010000296.1, on the reverse strand, counting down.
GCCAACCATGCAAGCGAAGTTTTGAGTGTCCTCTCCGTCATACATTGCAAGCGCAGCCGCGCTTGCGGCCTGCCCGAACATGTCCCCGACCGCGCCACCGACGCTGGCTGCAACACTTTTGCTCTTGTAGTGTTTGTCGATCTTGGCAAGCAGGTTATCCCTTCCGAGCTCCCAGTGGAGATGGGTCAACCGGCCTTCAATGACGAATGGGGCTTCCGCCTCTTACACGACATGATCCTCCAGAGCACCCATGTCAGCCGCTCATCCCAACCGCTTGGCAAGCCTTTTCCAGGGCCTCAAGTTCTTTGTGAACATCCTCAAACTGCTCCGACTTGGTCTCGCCACCCAACCAGTTCTTGGTCTTCTTCTCTTTGCGGAAGGTGCACTTCTCACACCAGTTCTGCAGATCGTCGTCTTTGAAGTAGAGATAGCCGATCTCGAGTGCGGTCAATGCCAAACCGGCGAGATTGAAGCGTGCCACCCAAACAAGCAGCCGCACCCGGGCTGCAAGCCTCAGCGCCAATCCGCTCGCGGAAATCAGTATCCGGTAGCGAATCTTGTGCTGGACATATCCCTTGGCGGTGTACAACAGCAATGGCTCCGCGTACGAGAACGCTGCGGCCATGGTGAACCCCGCCCCGATGAACCCCGTCATTGCCCGCATCGTATAGATGGCCTTGAGATTCTTGTCTGATGCCGTGTGGATCTTGCTGAGATCAAGCAAGGCACTGCAGATCCCGGCTCCCATGCTGAATAGGCCTGCACCCAGCTTGAACCCTCCCCGCACAATGTCAGCGCCCTTGTTGATCGCACCGATTGATTTGTAAGGAGCAATCTCGCGGACGGATTTCGCAGCAGCGTAGAAGGTATCGAGGACGATGCTGAAGATCGCCATGATGGACCCACCAACTTCGAGCCAACCTTTGGAGTTGTTCTCGAACTTCCAAAGCTTGTCGCCAAGCGCAATCATCTCGATGCAGCCCAGCACCACGCCGATTCGAGCCTGGTGATAGTTGTTTGTGGGTTGCCCCTTGTCACCAAGTTTCTGCATCTCCTCGATCGTCACCTTGACCTTGGCTTGTGCTTTGGCCCGCGCATCGGCAACCAGCGTGTCCAAGGAGCCGTCAACTTCGCCTGCAATCTGCGAAGCCCGGGTACGGATCTGCTCCGTCTTCTTCTCCACCCGGCGATCAGCCAGTTCCTGGTTGCGCTCTGCACTGCGCCCCTTGTAGCCATCGGCCAGCTTCTCTGGAGCAGTCGGCTTTGGCGGAGTCTTGAGCATCAGTTCATCAAAGGCCAGACGCTCGGCCACACTTCCCAGCCGGGCGTACAGCAATCCGCTGATTCGCGCGGTCAGCGCCTTGTCAAGTCGACCGTTCAGTCCGCTGCGAAAGAGCACGCGTGTCATATCCGACACCTTGTGCTGAAACAGGATCTCGAAGCCGTGTTGGACGCCCATCGCCTTCCCCAGGCCACTCGGCTGGACCCACTTCTTTGAGAACACTTGCCCCTGATTGCGAGCCCATTCGTCGAATGCTGAATCGACCGACTTGAAGCCGCTCACCACGTTCTTTGTCAGTTTCAGCATCAGCGCGGCATTGATGTCAGCCACTGCTTCAACGTTCGCGGCAGCGGCTTGCACATCGGCAGAGGCCTTCGACGCCTCCGCAATCAATGTTTGCTGATTGAAGTACACGCCCCGCATATAGAGATTGGATCTTCCAACCTCTGGCGCCTTCACCCATGCGTCGATCTTTTCTTCACCCGCCTTGCAGCCGGACATCCCGATTGAGCAGATGGCAGACTCGGCAGCAAAGTGGTATCCGGAGTTCGCATCCTTTGGGTCGTAGATGTCAAACGCAGCCACAAGACGCGCAGATTCGAACCATTTGACGTGATCCGGCACGCGCTCGTCAGCCTGTGCAAAGGCTATCGCATTGAATGTCTCGAGTTCTCTGCGAAAAGACGTCAAGCCTGGCTCGTCGAGC
>NZ_DASSRA010000295.1:0-17555 GCF_035702065.1 Rhizobacter sp. | reverse complement strand
TCGGTCTGCACGCGCACGAGGTCGGTGCTGGCGTCCTGGCGGAACTTGTTGATGCGCTCGCGGCTTTGCAGCTGCAGGTCGTTGACCTGGCGGCGCAGGCGCATCACCTCCACCTCGCTCATCAGGCCCTTGGACGACATGGCCTCGGCCACGCCCAGCTCCTTCATCAGCAGAGTGACGTTGCGCGAGTTGGTCTGCAGCGCTTCGTCGAGCGCGCGGCGGCGGGCGTTGAAGGCATCGGTCTCGGCCTCGACGATGGCGTCGTGCTCCGCCACCTCCTTGGGGAAGGCGAGCGCGCGGCCGTTGGCTTCGGCGTTCAGGCGGGCCGTGGTGGCCATCAGGGCCAGGCGCTTGGCCTGGCCTTCGTTCTGCTGCGACTCGAAACGCGTGGGGTCGAGCTGGGCCAGCTCCTGCCCTTCGTACACGGTCTGGCCTTCACGCACATGCAGCTCGCGCAGGATGCCGCCTTCGAGGCTGGCGATGACCTGTTCCTTGCCATCGGGGATCACGCGGGCATCGGCGCGGGTGACCTCATCCACGCGTGCGATGGAGGCCCAGGTGATGGCGGCGATGAGGATCAGCGCCATCAGGTACAGCACCCAGGTGGTGCCGGGTGTGGCTTCGACCACCATGGCGGCGCGCACGTCGGCCATGTAGGCCATGTCGCCGCGGGCGGGGTCTTTGGATTTGCGCTTCCAGAAGGTCATGTCAGTGGCGCCCGGCCGCCCGAAGCCACTGACAACCCCCTTGGGGGGCAGGAGCGAAGCGACGTGGGGGTTGTTTCATGTCAGCTCATCTGTCAGACCGAAGCCTGGCGTTGCACCGGCTGCGTGCTCGGGTGCAGGTGCACGTTGGGCGAGGCATTGGCCTCAGGCGTGGCTGTGGCCGCGGGCTTGGCACCCGAGAGCGCCGCCAGCACCTGGGCCTTCGGCCCGTCGAGGATGACCTTGCCGCCATCGACCACCACCACCCGGTTCGCCAGTTCGAGCACGGCCGGGCGGTGCGTGACCATGACCACCGTGCGCGTGCCCAGCGCCTCGTTGAGCTGGCGCACGAAGAGGGTTTCGGACTGGGCGTCCATCGAGCTCGTGGGCTCGTCCATCAGCAGGATCTGCGGCTGCGTCACCAGGCAGCGCGCGAGCGCCACCAGCTGGCGCTGGCCGCCCGAGAGCAGGCCGCCCATCTCGCCCACGGGCAGCTCCCAGCCTTGCGGGTGGGCGGCGATCACGCGGTCGAGCCCGGTCACGCGGGCCACTTCGGTCAGGCGCGAGGCATCGACCGAGGCGCGGCCGAGCAGCACGTTCTCGCGCAGCGTGCCCTTGAAGAGGCGCGGCTCCTGCGACACGAAGCCCACCTTGGCGCGGAAGTCGGCCGGGTCGATCTGGCGCAGGTCGATGCCGTCGACGTCGACCATGCCTTCTGTCGGTTGGTACAAGCCAGCCAGCAGGCGCAGCACGGTCGACTTGCCGCTGCCGATGCGCCCGAGGATGACCACGCGCTCGCCCGGCTCGAACTTGAGCTTGATGCCCTTGAGCACCTTGGGCGCTGCGGCGCCTTCTTCGGTGGGCGGGTAGGAGAAGCCCACGTCGTGCAGGCCGAGGCGGCCCTTGATCTCGTGGTTGGCCACGTAGCTGGCGCCGGGGGTGCGCTCGAGCGGCTTCTTCATCATCTGGTCGAGCGAGACCATGGCCGCGCGTGCGCCCTGGTAGCGGGTGGCCAGGCCGACCACGCTGCCCAGCGGCCCGACGGCGCGGCCGGCGAACATGATGGCGCCGATGAGCGCCCCGCCGGTGATGACGTTGTCGGAGATGAGGTACACGCCCACCACCAGGATCACCAGCGTGACGAGCTGCTGCGCCATGGCCGAGATGTTGTTGGTGAGCCCGCCCAGGTTGCGCGCGCGCAGCGCCGATTCGGCGGCGGCGGCGGTGGCGTCTTCGTAGCGGCGCAGGAAGCGGCCCTGCGCGCCGGCGGCCTTGAGGTCTTCCAGGCCTTCGACCGCTTCGACCAGCAGGCCCTGCAGGTCGGCCTGGTGGGCCATGTTGGCGCTCATCGAGCGGCGCAGCGAACCCTGGATCAGCACGGCCAGGCCCAGGATGATGGGGATCGCCGCCACCAGCACCCAGCCCAGCGGCCCGCCGATGATGAAGGTCATGGCCACGAAGATGATGATGAACGGCAGGTCGCTCACCGCCGACAGCGTGGCCCCGGCGAAGAAGTCGCGCACCACCTCCACCTGGGCCAGGTGGTGGGCGTAGGAGCCGGCCGATTCGGGGCGGTGCTCCATGCGCACACCGAGCGTCTGGCGAAACAGCAGCGAGCCGATGATGAGGTCGGCCTTCTTGCCGGCGGTGTCGATCAGGTGCGTGCGCAGCTGGCGCGAGACCAGGTCGAACAGCATCGCGATCAGCCCGCCGGTGGCCAGCGCCCACAGCGTGACGAAGGCCTGGTGCGGGATCACCTTGTCGAAGATGACGGACGTGACCAAGCCACTGGCGAGCATCAGCACGTTGCTGAGCAGCGCGGCCAGCAGCGCCGAGCGGTAGTACGGGATGAAGCGCCGCAGCGTGCCCCACAGCCAGTGGCGGTTGGGGTCGATCAGGATCTCGTGCTGCGTGCTGGCCGGCATCTGCGCCTTGGGCGAGGCCACGAAGGCGAAGCCGGTGTACTCGCCCGACAGCTCGGCCTCGGTGGCCTTGCAGCTGTGGCTCTCGGGGCCGGGCATCACCACGTCGTAGGTGTCGGCGCCCTTCTTGGCCGCGTGGCGCGCGACGACGATGGCGCAGTCGCCGTTCTTGAGCAGCAGCACGGCCGGCAGCAGCAGCGCGTGGATGTCGGAGATCTTGCGCTGGATCAGCCCGGCGTTGAAGCCGGCTTCGCGCATGACGCGCACGGCCTGGTCGGGGCCGAGCGCGCCGTCGAGCGGCGTGCCGGACAGGAGGGACTCGGCCGAGCGCTCGCGCCCGTGGTGGCGGCTCAGCCAGACGATGGCCTGCAGCAGCGCGTCACTCGCGTGCAGACCGGGGTCTGCAGCGTTCATGAAGGGCTCCTGGCGTGCACTCATGCTGGGTTAGGCCCGGTGCTCCAGCGCCAGGCGTTCGAACTCGGTCTCGATGTCGCGCACCAGGCCGGGCACATCGAAGAGCTTGGATTCACGCCCATGCTCGGCCAGGTAGCGCTTGTACGAGGCCACGCGCAGCGGGTTGTTGCCCAGTTGCACGGCCAGGCGCTCGTAGTCGGCCAGCGAGAAGGTCACGAGGTCGGGCAGGCCCACGTTGGTGAGCAGGCTGCCGGCCATGCGCGAGATGTAGGTCCGCCCCGAATACGTGACGATGGGCAGGCCCATCCACAGCGCATCGCTGGCGGTGGTGCCGGCGTTGTACGGGAAGGTGTCGAGCATCAGGTCGGCCAGCTGGAAGCGCGCCAGGTACTCGGGCGGCGCCACGCGCGGCGCAAGGATCAGGCGCTCGCGGCCGATGCCGTGGGCATCCGCCTCGCGGCGCATGTTCTCCAGCGCCCATTCGTTGTCGGCGAGCAGCCACAGCACGCTGCCGGGCACCTGCTGGAGGATGCGCATCCAGCTCTTGAACACGTCTTCGGTGAACTTGAAGGTGTTGTTGAAGGAGCAGAACACGAAGGCGTCTTCGGGCAGGCCGTAGTCGGCGCGCTTCGGGGTGGACCCGACGTCGCGCTGGCGGTCGCTCACCTGGTAGCAGTGCGGCACATAGATGGGCTTCTCGGTCATGTACGGCTGCAGGGCCTCGGGCATGACGAAGCGGTCGGCCAGGATCCAGTCGACCCCGGGCAGCGCGCAGGTGCCGGGCAGGCCGAGGTAGCTCACCTGGATGGGCGCCGGGCGCATGCCCACGATCGCCGGGCGTGCGCCGCTGGTGAGGCCTTGCAGGTCGACCAGGATGTCGATGCCGGCTTGAGCGATCACGCGCGCGGCGGTGGTGTCGTCGAGCCCGCCAATGGGGACGTAGTGGTCGATGGCCTTGCGGATGCGCGCGCGCAGCGGCGTGCCATCGTCACGGCTCCACGAGAAGGCGTAGACCTCGAAGCGCTCGCGGTCGTGCAGCTCCAGCAGTTCCACCGAGAGCAGGCCCACGGCGTGCATGTGCAGGTCGCCCGAGAGGTAGCCGATGCGGATCTTGCCTTCGCGCCTGGGCCCGCCCTTGTGGAAGGGCTCGGCTGGCGGCTTGGGCGTGCGTTCGTAGACGAAGCGCTGCGCGGCGAGCAGCTGCAGGGCCGGGTCGTCGGTCGCGCCCAGCATGGCCAGCACCGAGGTGCCCAGCAGCAGCTGGTTCTGCGTGACGGCGCCCACCGGCTGGTAGACCGGCCAGGCGCACTTCTTCTGGCGCAGGTGCACGTAGTGCTGCAGCACGTCGTTCTGCGCCGGCTTGCGTTCCAGGCTGGCGCGCATGCAGCGCTCGGCGGCGTCGTAGTTGCGCTGCTGCTCGTGCAGCCGCGCCAGGTTGTTCATGGCGTGCAGGTAGAGCTCGTCGCCGGCATCGGGGCGGTCGACCACCATCTGCCACTGGGCGAGGGCCTCGTCGGGCCGGCCCTGGCGCTCCAGCTGGTGGCCGAGGTTGAGTCGCGCCTGCATGAAGTCGGGGTTGAGCGCCAGCGCGCGCTGGTAGGCGCGCTCGGCCTCGGCATTGCGGCCGAGCGTTCCCAGCACCGTGCCCCAGTTGAAGCAGGCCACGTGCTGCAGGGGCGAGACGGTGTGGGCGATCCAGGCTTCGTACAGCGCGGCGGCGTCTTGTGCGCGGCCGGACTGGGCCAGCAGCTGCGCGTGGTTCATCAGGTCGCTCAAGCCCATGCTCCCCGAGCGGGCCAGCGCCAGCTCGCGCTCCGGCCCCGGCACGGCGGGCGCAGCCGGGCGGGTCGCCGCGGCCGAGGGCTTCGCTGTCGTCGACTTTTTCATGGGGGAACGTGGGGCAGATTGGCTCTGCCTGATTGTGGGCGGGGGCCCTGCCGGCGTTGCGCTCAATAGGGGGGCGATTCCTGCACTATTCCGCGGCTTGGAAGCCGGCGTGGGCACTCCAATGGCGCCTGGCGGCCCCCAGGCGCGGGCCCTGCCCTGCGCACTATTTCACGCCGCAGCTCATGCTGCAGATCAGGCGGGAAAGAGGCGATCCAGCGCAGCGATGAAGGTGGCCAGGTGGATCGGCTTCGTCCAGTACTCGGCAAAGCCGGCCGCGGTGGCGCGGGCCACGTCTTCGGGCATGGCATTGGCCGACAGCGCGATGCAGCGGATGCCGGCCGTGGACGGCTGCGCGCGCAGCCGGCTCAGCACTTCGTAGCCGTTGACGTCGGGCAGCTGCATGTCGACCAGGATCAGGTCGGGCTGGAACTCCTGCGCGCGCGCCACGCCGCCCAGGCCGCTGGCCACCGACTCGATCTGCAGGCCGGCGTGCTGGCGAACCATCTCTTCCACCAGCAAGGCATTGACCGGGTTGTCTTCGATGTAGAGCAGGCGGCCTTGGCGGTCCTTGCGGGCCGGCGACGGCGCGGGAGCCGCATCCACGTGGGGAGAGACTTCGTCGGCCTCGACCGGCCCGGTGTGCCGCGGCAGATGCACCTCGAAGCGCGAGCCGACCCCCGGCGTGCTCTCCACCCGCACCGACCCGCCCATGCGCTCGACCAGCGCCTTCACGACCGACAGCCCCACCCCGGCCCCTTCGATGGCTTCACGCTCCAGCCCCAGGCGGTTGAAGGGCTCGAACAGGTGCGCCATCTGCTGGCGCGTCATCCCGCGCCCGGTGTCGGCGACTGTGAGCACGGTCGCGTCGCCGGCGTCACGCACGCTGACGTGAACCCGTCCGCGCGCGCTGTTGTACTTGACCGCATTGCTCAGCAGGTTGATCACCACCTGGCGGGCGCGGATGCGATCGGCCCGCACGATGGCCTCGGTGGGGTCGACCTCGATGCGCACACCCGCTTCACGGGCCGCCGGCTCCACCAGTGCGTGGGCCTCCTGCAGCACCTCGGCCAGGCGCACCGGGCGCAGGTCGAGCTTGACTTCGCCGCTCTCGAGGCTCGACAGATCGAGCACGTCGTTGATGAGCGAGAGCAGGTGTTCGCCGGCCGACAGGATGTGGCGCAGCTTCTCCTGCGAGGCCGAAGCGGCCAGTGCAGGCTCCAGCCGCAGCAGCTGCGCGAAGCCGAGCACCGCGTTCAGCGGCGTGCGCAGCTCGTGGCTCATGCGCGCGAGGAACTCCGACTTGGCCTGGCTCTCGCGCTGGGCGACGAGCTTCTCCTGGCGCTCGGTCACGTCGATGGCGATGCCGAACTGCACCGGCCCCGACTCTCGCTTCTCGTTGCGCGCCCGGCTCACCAGCCAGCGCACCTCGCCATCGGGCCGCACGATGCGGTACTCGTGCTCGACGGTCACGTCTTCGGTGGCGCGCAGCTCGGCGTGCGCGCTGCGCATGCGCTCGCGGTCGTCGGGGTGGATCACCTCGTCGAGCCATTCGGCGCGACGCGGCACGCCGCGCGACACCGGCCGGCCGATCATCTCGAACATCTGCGCGTTCCATTCGCCGCGCTCGCGGCCCGGCTCGCGGCTCCAGATGCCCAGGCCCGCAGCCGACGCCGCCACTTCGAGCCGGCGGGCCAGCTCCTGCGCGCGCCGGGCTTCCGACACCTGTTCGGTGACGTCGAGCGCCACGCCCACGAACTCGATGGGCTCGCCATCGGCGTTGCGCCGCACCACGCGACGGGTGAGCACGTAGCGGTAGCTGCCGTCGGTGCGCCGGTAGCGCGCCTCCATGTCCACGGGGCGGTCGGAGTTCAGCGATTCGGCGGCCGTGGCGACCACGCGCGGAATGTCGTCCGGGTGGATCAGCGCACGCACCTCGTCGAGGGAGAGGCCCTCGGACCGCGGCTGGATGCCGATCACCTCGAAGGCCTTGTCGTTGTAGTGGATGCGGTTGGTGCGCAGGTCGTGGCGCCAGATGGCGATGTTGCCCAGGTCGACGGCCAGCTTGAGCTGCGCGCTCGTCGTGTTGAACGACTCGGCCAGCTCGTAGACCTCGGTGTCGTCGACCATCACGCCGGTGATGACGTGGGGCACGCCATCCGGGCCGGCCTTCACCTCCCACTGCGCGTGCACGTGCCGCCACTGTCCGGGCTGGGGCCCGATGATCCGGTATCGCTTGGCGTACTTGCCGGGCGTCCTGGCGGCCTGGCGGTAGTCCACGCCCGGCCGGTCGTCGCGGTGGATGCGCGCCACGAAGGTGTCGAAGTCCGGCGCGCCCTTCGCCGGGTCGAGGTTCCACATGCGGAACATGTTGGCGTCCCAATGACCAACGCCCATGGGCAACTCACGCTCGAACAGGCCGAGGCGGCCGAACTCCTGGGCGCGCTCCAGGCGCTCGACGGCACGCGCCGCTTCGGCCTGCAGGCGGGTGAGTTCGGTGGTGTCGCGCATCGTCCAGAGCCAGCGAGCGTCACCGAGCCGTTCTTCTTCGCGCAGCGGCCTCAGGCTGGCGTCGGCGCTGCGCGCGGTGCCGGCGGCGTCTCGCCAGGAGAGCTCGGCCAGGTGCAGGGGCTGGTGGGCGGCCAGGGCGTCGGCCAGCTGTTGCAGGTGCCCTTCTTGCACCCCGAGCGCCACGGCGAGCCCCTGGCCGAGCGTGTCGGCAGCCTTCGACATCGCAGGGTTGGCCCACAGGACGCTGCCGCGCTCGTCCAGCAAGGCAAGCAGTTCGGTGCTGGCCTCCAGCAAGGCCGTCCACGCGCCGGCGGGCAGGGAAAGCGGCAAGGAGCGGCGAATCGCCATGCGCGGAGGGGGTGCAAGTGGCAGTTACAAGTCTCAGTCTAGCCAGATCACTGCGGCCGCAACCCCTGGAATGCCCGCGCTTGCCGGGCTTCGTTCACGATTCCCCCGTCATTTGTCTTGGCCGCGTGGCGCGCTGCACAATGCCCGCTTACCTTCCAGGAGAGCCCGATGAACGCAGCCAAGAAGCCCGCCGACCACGCTTTCGCCAGCACCCTCAAGACCTTCAAGACCCCTTCGGGCAAGAGTGGCAGCTACTTCTCGCTGCCCGAGCTGGCCAAGAAGTACCCCAACGTCAACAAGCTGCCGATCTCCATGCGCATCGTGCTGGAGTCGGTGCTGCGCAACTGCGACGGCAACAAGATCACCGCCGAGCACGTGGAACGCCTGGCGAACTGGTCGCCCACGGCGGAGCGGGTCGACGAGATCCCCTTCGTGGTGGCCCGCGTGGTGCTGCAAGACTTCACCGGCGTGCCGCTGCTGGCCGACCTGGCCGCCATGCGCAACGTGGCCGTGGCCATGGGCAAGAACCCGCGCACCATCGAGCCGCTGGTGCCGGTCGACCTGGTCGTCGACCACTCGGTGATGGTCGACCATTACGGCACCAAGAACGCCATCGACCTCAACATGAAGCTGGAGTTCGAGCGCAACAACGAGCGCTACCAGTTCATGAAGTGGGGCATGCAGGCCTTCGAGACCTTCGGCGTGGTGCCCCCGGGCTTCGGCATCGTGCACCAGGTGAACCTGGAGTACCTGGCGCGCGGCGTGCACAACAAGAACGGCACCTACTACCCTGATTCGCTGGTGGGCACCGACAGCCACACCACCATGATCAACGGCATCGGCGTGGTGGCCTGGGGCGTGGGCGGCATCGAGGCCGAGGCCGGCATGCTGGGCCAGCCGGTGTACTTCCTGACGCCCGACGTGGTGGGCTTCGAGCTCACCGGCCAGCTGCGCCCCGGCGTGACGGCCACCGACCTGGTGCTCACCGTGACCGAGATCCTGCGCAAGGAGAAGGTGGTGGGCAAGTTCGTCGAGTTCTTCGGCGCCGGCACGGCGTCGCTCTCGCTGCCCGACCGCGCCACCATCGGCAACATGGCGCCCGAGTACGGCGCGACCATGGGCTTCTTCCCGGTCGACGAGAAGACCATCGAGTACTTCGTGGGCACCGGGCGCACCAAGGCCGAGATCGAGGCATTCGAGGCCTACTTCCGGGCGCAGAAGATGTTCGGCATGCCCAAGTCGGGCGACATCCACTACTCGAAGGAAGTCTCGCTCGACCTCTCCACCGTCACGCCCTCGCTGGCCGGCCCGAAGCGCCCGCAAGACCGCATCGAGCTGGGCAAGATGAAGAGCGAGTTCACCGAGCTCTTCAGCAAGCCCGTCTCGGCCAACGGCTTCAACCAGCCGGCCGAGAAGCTGCACCAGGTCTACACCACCCAGAGCGGCATCGAGGTGCGCAACGGCGACGTGCTCATCGCCGCCATCACCTCGTGCACCAACACCTCCAACCCGGCGGTGCTGATCGCCGCCGGCCTGCTGGCCAAGAAGGCGGTGGAGGCCGGGCTCAAGGTCAAGCCGCACATCAAGACCTCGCTCGCCCCCGGCTCGCGCGTGGTGACCGAGTACCTCGACAAGGCCGGCCTCACGCAATACCTGGACAAGCTCGGCTTCACGCTGGCCGGCTACGGCTGCACCACCTGCATCGGCAACGCCGGCGACCTGACGGCCGAGCTCAACGAGGTGATCACGAAGAACGACCTCATCTGCGCCGCCGTGCTCTCGGGCAACCGCAACTTCGAGGCGCGCATCCACCCCAACCTGAAGGCCAACTTCCTGGCCAGCCCGCCGCTGGTGGTGGCCTATGCCATCGCGGGCAACGCCAACAAGGACCTGATGACCGAACCCGTGGGCAAGGGCAAGGGGGGGCGCGACATCTACCTGGGCGACATCTGGCCCACCACCGACGAGATCTACAAGCTCGTCAAGCTCGCGATGAACGGCAAGGCCTTCCGCGACAACTACGCGCAGGTCAAGACGCAGCCCGGCAAGCTGTGGGAAAACATCGAGGGCGTGAAGGGCGAGACCTACACCTGGCCCAAGAGCACCTACATCGCCAAGCCGCCCTTCTTCGACAACTTCCACATGGAGCCCGGCTTGGCCGATGCCGGCGTGAAGGGTGCGCGCGCCATGGCGCTCTTCGGCGACTCGATCACCACCGACCACATCTCGCCGGCCGGCTCGATCAAGGAGCAGTCGCCCGCCGGCCAGTGGCTCAAGGCGCACGGCGTGCAGAAGGCCGACTTCAACTCCTACGGCTCGCGCCGCGGCCACCACGACGTGATGGTGCGCGGCACCTTCGCCAACGTGCGCATCAAGAACCTGATGATTCCGGCCGCGGCCGACGGCAGCCGCGAGGAAGGCGGCGTGACGCTGTACCAGCCCGGCAACGAGAAGATGTTCATCTACGACGCCGCCATGAAGTACATGGCGGCCAACACGCCGACCATCATCTTCGCCGGCGAGGAATACGGCACCGGTTCCTCACGCGACTGGGCCGCCAAGGGCACGGCCCTGCTGGGCATCAAGGCCGTGGTGGCGCGCAGCTACGAGCGCATCCACCGCGCCAACCTGGTGGGCATGGGCGTGCTGCCGCTGCAGTTCAAGGGCACCGACTCGTGGCAGACGCTGGGCCTCACCGGCGACGAGACCTTCGACGTGCTGCTGGGCACCGAGCTCAAGCACCAGCAGGACGCCACGCTCGTGATCCACGGCAAGGACGGCAGCACGCGCGACGTGCGCGTCACGCTGCGCATCGACACGCCGATCGAGGTCGATTACTACAAGCACGGCGGCATCCTGCCGTTCGTGCTTCGGCAGCTCCTCGCCTGAGTGCGCTCAGCCGAGGTGTTGTGAGAACAGCGCCTCGCTGAAGCCGACGGTCACGGTGCCGTCGGCCCAGCGCACCACCGGGCGCTTGATGACGCTCGGCTGATCGAGCATCAGCCGGCGGGCCGAAACGGCGTCGGTCACGCCGGCCTGCACGTCGGCATCGAGCTTGCGCCAGGTCGTGCCCTGGCGGTTGACGAGCTTCTCCCAGCCGACGGCTTTCAGCCAGCCGTCGAGCGCCGGCTCGGGCACGCCCTGTTTCTTGAAGTCATGCCACGCCACCTCGGCCTGGCGCTCGGCCAGCCAGGCACGCGCCTTCTTGACGGTGTCGCAGTTGGGGATGCCGTAGAGGGTGATGGCCATGGGGTCAGAGCCTGAAGTTGTCCCGGCCCTCGCACATCGGGTCGGGGCCGTAGGCGGTGTCGATCACGGTGCTCTCGGTCATGTCCATGCCGACCTGGAACCAGATGCAGAAGGGGGTCTCGAAGCGATAGGTCCAGACGACCTGCTTGGTCCAGCCGGTGGTGTACTTGTTGGTGGAGTGCCCGATGATGGCGTGCACCTCGGCAGCGGTCATGCCGCTGCGGATGGTGTTGAAGTGGTTTTCGTCGAGCACCTGCTCCCACCTCTGCAAGCTGTTGTTCGCATCGAAGTACAGCATGTAGGTGTGCTTGCCCATCGGCCCACGCGCGTACTCGACGCGGCGGCCGCCGTCCGGCAGCGGCGTCTCGCTGGTCGGCGGCCCCATCTTCTCGCGGGTGGCGGTGAGGCTCGTGCCTTCCGTCAGGGACCGCGGGCCATACGCGGTGGTGCAGGCCGACAGGAGGCAGGCGGCAAGCAGGCTGGCAGACAGATGAAGTTTGTTCATGGTCGACTCGCTGGGCAGCAGGCTGGAGGTACCGGCTCCAGAGTCTACGCACAGACAGCGACGCTCATTCCGTCGTGGGCTTGCACGCCCCAAATAAAGAAGCCCGGGCGTTCACCCTGGGCCTTTGCTCGGATAGCGCTCCGGAGAGTCAGCCCTTCAGGCCAGCGTCTCGCGCGTTCCTGACGCGTGCCGCCTCGGCCACCGCGGCGTCGGTCGCGTTGTACATCGCCACCGTTTCCTTCTGCGACAGCTTGAACACGCCCATCACGTCGACCAGCCGCACCGCCTGCTCGCGCAGGCTTTCGGCCGAGGCTGTGCTCTCTTCCACGAGCGCGGCATTCTGCTGCGTCATGTGGTCGAGCGTGACCACCGCCTGATTGATCTGCCCGATGCCCGACGATTGCTCGCTCGACGCGCTGGCGATGTGGTTGACGAGCTCGGTCACGCGGCGCACCTGGTGCACCACGTCCTGGATCTGCTGGCCGGCCGAGTTGACGAGCTTGGAGCCGCCGTCGACCGTGTCCACGCTCTGCGAGATCAGCGTGCGGATCTCCTTGGCCGACTGCGCGCTGCGCTGCGCCAGGCTGCGCACCTCGGCCGCCACCACCGCAAAGCCGCGCCCCTGTTCACCGGCACGCGCTGCTTCGACGGCGGCGTTCAGCGCGAGGATATTGGTCTGGAAGGCGATGCTGTCGATCACACCGATGATCTCGGAGATCTGCTTGCTCGACTTGGTGATCACCTCCATGGTGGCGATCATCTCGCCCATCACCTTGCCGCCGGACTCGGCCGCGGTGCAGGCGGTGGCCGCCACCTGGCTGGCCTGGCGCGCCGTCTCGGAGTTGTTGCGCACCGTGACGTTCATCTGTTCCATCGAAGCCGCCGTCTGCTGCAGGCTGCTGGCCTGGCTCTCGGTGCGCGACGACAGGTCGAGTGTGCCGGTGGCGATCTCGGCGGTGGCGCGCTTCATGAGGCTCGCGCCATCGCGCACGTCGAGCACGGTGGCGCGCATGTTCACGTTCATCTGCGACAGGGCACGGATCACCGCGCCGATCTCGTCGCTGCGGTTGCTGATCATCTGCGAGCCGAGGTCACCGGCGGCGATCTTGTTGGCGAAGCGCGCCGTCTCGCGCAGCGGCAACACCACGCTGCGGTGCAGGTAGGTGCCGATCACGCCGGTGAGCGCCGTCAGGCTTCCGGCGGCCACCCAGAACGAGAGCTCGTTCAAGTGGCCGTTGGTGGCCAGCAGGCCGGTGATGCCCACGACATTGAGCGCCGCCATGGCGCTCCAGACGCGGCCCTTGAGGCCGGTCTCGCGCATCCACAGCATGGCCTTGCCCCAGGGGTTGGCGGTGAAAGCCTTGCCGTGGCGCAACACCAGGTTCTTGTGGCTGCCGTCGAGCATGCGCTTGTAGAGCGGCTCGATCTGGGCCACCTCGCCCGCGCCGGGCTTGCTGTGCACCATCAGGCTGCCGGCGTAGGCGCCGTTGGGCGCAAAGACGGGCGAGATGTTCAGGCGCAGCCAGTAGTAGTCGCCGTTCTTGCGGCGGTTCTTGATGATCCCCGTCCAGGGCTGCTTGCCGCGGATGGTGAGGATCATGTCCTTCATCACCTGCGGCGGGTTGTCCTTGTGAAGCATCCGGGCTGACTGCGTGCCCTTGAGCTCGCTCCACTCGTAGCCGCTGGCCCGGAGGTAGGCCGGGTTGGCGTACATGAAGTTGCCCGCTTGATCGCCCATCAGCACCAGCAGGTCTGCATCGTCGATCACGTATTCCTTGGCTGTCTGGCTCATATCAGTCCTCGCGTCGTCCACCTTGGGGTGGTGTTGTGCGTGTTGTCTCGCGCTGCTTTTCTTGTTCTTCCCTGAACTGCCGACGAGATGCGCGAGCGAAGGCGCCTATGGCACACGCCGCTGGCTTGCATCCACCGGGTTGTCGGCGTGAACCCAGCGTGCTTTAGCACGCTCGTGACAGATTTGCTTCAGAGCCTGGGGAGCGAGGCATTTCCTCACGAAGCCATTCGATGAGCCCCGGGAAATCCCTGCATCTCGGGCGTTTGCGAGGGAACGCCCGGACGTGAAAAAGCCCTTGGCACTTTCGCGCCAAGGGCTGGTTCACTGAAACTTGGTGGGCCCCGACAGATTCGAACTGTCGACCAACGGATTAAGAGTCCGCTGCTCTACCAACTGAGCTAGGAGCCCGCTAACTTGTTTCTCTAACGAATTCTGGTGGGTTGTGCGGGACTCGAACCCACGACCAACGGATTAAAAGTCCGCTGCTCTACCGACTGAGCTAACAACCCGGTAAAGCCCACGATTATAGCGTGCTTCTGAACGGTTGCTTCAACCAAATCGGCGAAGCAGAAATTGTAGCGCTTCTCCGGCCGCATTGAAACCAAAGCTTGCGGTGACTACAACAGTCGACCCGTAACCATGGCAATTGAGGCTGCCATCGGTGTCGCAGGCGTCGGCCGGCGGCGACACCGGCTCGCGCGAGAACACGCAACGCACGCCCATATCGCCAGTTCTTGCCGCACCGTGCTGCTTGCGCAAGCGCTGGCGCAGCGAAGCGAGCAAGGGGTCGTGCGTGACGCGTGCGAGGTCGTCGATCTCGATCGCCTGCGCGCGCTGCTTGCCACCTGCGGCGCCAACGCTCACGAAAGGAAGCTTGCTCTGCAGCGCCCACTGCGCCATCGCCGCCTTGGCGTGCACCTGGTCACAGGCGTCGATGAGCACGTCGATCTCGCGCGGGAGCCAGGCCGGCCAGTTGTCAGCGCTCACGAAGTCATCGACCAGCTGCACATCGCAACCGGGGTGGATGTCGGCGATGCGCTCGCGCAGTGCCACGCCCTTGGACTGGCCGATGGTGGCGCCCAGGGCCTGCACCTGGCGGTTGATGTTGGACTCGGCGACATGGTCCATGTCGAACAGCGTGAGTTCAGCCACACCGCTGCGCGCCAGCGCCTCGACCGCCCAGGAGCCCACGCCGCCCAGGCCCACCACACCGATGCGGGACGAACGCACGGCCTGGTAGCCGGCCTCGCCATACAGGCGGCGCAAACCGCCGAAGCGGCGTTCGAGATCGGGGGCCAACAGATCCAGCGAGGCGTTCACGCGCGGCCTTACTTGAGGGAGGCCAGCCGTTCCTTGCCCGCTTGTGCCGCTTCGGACTTGGGGTAGGTCTTGAGCAGCTCGTCGAGTGTCTTCTTGGCGCCCTTGGTGTCTTTCAGCTCCATCTGGCAGTTGGCGATGGAGAGCAGTGCCTCGGGTGCACGCGGGTGGTCGGGCGCGCCGGTGATGAGGCTGCGGAAAGAGGCCATCGCCTCCTTGTAGTCACGCATGCCGTACTGTGCATTGCCGAGCCAGAACAACACCGACGTGTTGTACCCGCTGGCCGGATAGCGCCGCTTGAAGGAAGAGAGCGCAGCGGACGCGGCAGCAAAGTCGCCCTTGCGCAGCGTGGCCATGCTTTCGTCATACAGGCGCCGCTCTTCGGGGTCGACGAGGAACTCCTTGCCATCCACCGAAACCTTCTGCGGCTCGAGCTTGCGGATGCGGTCTTCAACACCCTGCTGAGCATCCTTTTGCTGGCGCTGGAGCTCGGCCACGTCGCGCGTGAGTTGCTCTTCCTGGCCGCGCAGCTTGGCCATGTCGGCGCGGATCAGGTCGAGCTGGTTGTTCAGATCGAGCAGGCTGCGCTTGAGCAGCTCGATCGTCTGCGCGTTGGCGTCTTGGGCTGCTCTGGCGCGCGCGTCGGCCTGCTCCAGCCGCGCTCGAAGGTCGAGGATGGCCTTGCGCGCTTCATCGTCGTCGAAGAGGCCCGCCTGCGCGGACGAAGCGGCCAGCATCGAAGCAAGCAGCCACGCCGCAGGCCGCGCATTCCTGACGAACGAAAGTGCCATGGCCTTCAATCTCAGCGGTTGTTCAGCTCGGCGCGGCGGTTCTTGGCCCACGCGGCTTCATCGTGACCAGGGTCGGCCGGGCGCTCCTTGCCAAAGCTCACCGCTTCGACCTGGTTGTCGTTCACACCCAGCAGCTTGAGTGCCTTGGTGACCGACTCGGCGCGCTTCTGGCCCAGCGCGAGGTTGTACTCGCTTCCGCCGCGCTCGTCGGTATGGCCTTCGACCTGCAGCTTCTTGGCGCGGTCGCCGGACAGCAGCTTGGCCTGCGCTTCGACCACGTTGCGGTACTCGTCCTTGATCACAAAGCTGTCGTAGTCGAAATAAACCACGCGGCCGAGCTGGTTGGCCGAGGCGTTCTGCGTCAGGTCGACACTGGCCACCTTGGTGGGCGAGTTGCTGCCGGTGGTGGCGCCGCTCTTGCCGGTCGTTGGTGTGCGCGACTCGACCGGTGCGGCCTTGTCGTCGAGCTTCACGTCGGACGCGCAGCCAGCGAGGAATGCGCAGGCCAGCAGGCCCACGGTGGCGATTCGGGTTGTGATCATGTTGGTACTCCTGTCAACGTTGGAAAGGTTCAGCGGCCGTACGGGCCCCACATGGGCTCACGCACGTCGGCCGTGGTGGACACCAGCTTCGCTTTGATCTTGCCATCGAGCGTGGTGGTCATCAACACATCGCGGCCACCGCTGCGCGTGGCGTAGATGATCAAGCGCCCATTGGGCGCGAAGCTGGGGCTTTCGTCGTCGCGCGTGTCGGTGATGGCCTGGGGCGTTGAGCCCTTGGCCAGTTCCGTCACGTACAGCTTGAAGGCGCCGCTCTGGCGCGAAATGTAGGCCAGATAGCGGCCATCCGGGCTCAAGGCCGGGCTGATGTTGTAGTCGCCTGTAAAGCTGATGCGCTCGACCGGGCCGCCCGACACCGGCACGCGGTAGATCTGCGGGCCGCCGCTGCGGTCACTCACGAAGTACAGCGTACGCCCGTCGGGTGCGAAGGTCGCCTCGGTGTCGATGGACGAGCTGCTGGTCACGCGGCGCGGGTTCTCGCCGTTGCGGCCCATCACGAAGATCTGCGAGCCGCCTTCGCGGCTCAGCGTGGCGACCAGGGTCTGGCCGTCCGGCGACCAGGCGGGCGCGCTGTTGGAGCCGCGGAAATTGGCAATGACGCGGCGCTGGCCCGAAGCCACCTCCTGCGCATAGACCACGGCCTTCTGTGCCTCGAAAGACACATACGCCAGCTCCTGCCCGTTGGGTGACCAGGCCGGCGAGATGATGGGTTCGGGGCTGTTCAGCGCCACCTGGCCGGCCTCGCCGTCGGCGTCTGCCACGCGCAGGGCGTAGCGGCTGCCCGAGCGGGTGACGTAGGCAATGCGGGTGGAAAAAACGCCCTTCTCACCGGTCAATTTTTCATACACGTAGTCGGCAATGTGGTGCGCCGCCAGGCGCAGGTCGGAGCCCGCGACGGTATTGCTCTGGCCGCCGATCTCTTTGCCCTTGACCACGTCCCAGAGTTTGAAGCGCACATCGAAGCGACCATCGGCCAGCCGGGTGACCGAGCCACCCACCAGGGCGTCGGCCCCACGCGAGCGCCAATCGGTCATCTGCGGCTGGGCGGTCTCGTCGAGTTGGGCCGAGGTGTCGATGCCGCGGAAGACGCCCGCGCGCTCCAGGTCGGCCCGGACGATGGCCGAGAGAACCTGCGTCGTGCGGTCCTCGTCGCGGAAGCGGGTGATCGCAATCGGCACCTGGGTGGCACCCACTCCGGAGATCTCGACCCGGAACTGCGCCAGTGCAGGCCCCGCCAGGGCCAAGCCGGAGGCGGCGGCAAATGTGCTTCCAAAGAGACGTCGGTTCATCAGCATGAAGTGTCCTGATCTCGTGTTTTCAGATTGGTTCAATGGGTTTGAGGGCGTCTCGCGCAAGCAGGCCCATCTTGAGATAGCGGTAATAGGTGCCTTCGGCCTGGTAGATGGCAAGCACCAGGCCAAGTCGCCCGTCGAGGAAGCCGCGCTTGATGAGGTAGCAGCGCACGAAGGCCCACAGCCCGTGGCCCAGCGCTGCACCCAGGCCCCCACGGCGGCCCGCCGCCACCTTGTCACGCGCACGGCCGCTGCTGTAGCGGTTC
>NZ_DASSRA010000294.1:0-10014 GCF_035702065.1 Rhizobacter sp. | reverse complement strand
TCGAATCCGACGTGCTGAAGGTCGACTTCGCCGCGCTGGCCACCGAGGCCGGGCAGAGACTGCGCGTGGTGGGCAACCTGCCCTACAACATCTCGACGCCCATCCTCTTCCACCTGCTCGAAGCCGTCGACCAGGTGGTGGACCAGCACTTCATGCTGCAAAAGGAAGTGGTCGACCGCATGGCCGCCGCGCCGGGCAACAAGGACTACGGGCGCCTGTCGGTGATGCTGCAGTGGCGCTACGACATCGAATCCGTGCTCGACGTGCCGCCCGAGGCCTTCGACCCGCCGCCGCGCGTCGACTCGGCCGTGGTGCGCATGCTGCCGCTGCCGGCCGCGCAGGGTGTCGACGCCAAGCTGCTGGGCGAGCTGGTCACGGTGGCCTTCTCGCAGCGCCGCAAGCTGCTGCGCCACACGCTGGGCCGGTGGCTCGACGAGCGCGGCTTTGCCGGCGGCTTTGACACGCAGCGCCGCGCCGAAGAGGTGCCGGTCAGCGACTATCTGGCGCTGGTTCAGGCGCTGAAATGAGAAAGGGCAGCCGAGGCTGCCCTTCTTGCGTCAGACGCGCGGGAATCACATCACGCGGCAGTGAGCCACATCGAGGTGTCGAACGCGCTGCTCATCATCGGCATGTTCATGCCGAAACTTGCGTTGGCTGCATTCTTCGCCGCCGCCTTGGCCGGCTTTTCTGCAACGCTTTGGGCCGTTTCCGTAGCCCGCTCCCATGACCCTTGTTCTTGGGAGCGGGCTACTGAAAAGAATAGAAGCACCTGAATGGGATCTTCCGCTCGGCCCAGAAGTCGGCCGCATCGCGGAAGACATCGAGCAACTGCTCGCGCGCCTCGCGGTCGAAGCGAGGGTTGTCGGGCAACTGCTCCAGCACCACCACAAAGCCAGGTTGCGCACCCGACTTGTGGACCAGATCGGTCATGCAGTCGTACAGGGCATCCAAGTTCTTGCCGAAGTGCGCCGGGAACAGGAAGGCTTCGGCGATGGCCTCCATCACGTCTTGCTTCGTCTGGGCCGAAGTCAGGTTGGCGTAGAGGAAATGCTGGCCCGCGCCCTGCGCGGCCTCCTGCAGTTCATCGACGCGGTAAGCGCGTATCGACTGGACAATGTTTGGACGGACTGTCTGCAAAAGCATGGTCGCGTTCCTCCTTAGGTCAAAAAAATCTTCTGGGTTGACTACTGCACGATGCGGCGAAAGCTCGCGTAGTGGTCGCCCGTGTAAAAGCAGGCTTCGGGCGCGGTGGCTTGCTCGCCCCCGCACACGATGCGGCGCGCTCCGCGATTGCGCGCGCCCGGTGTCTTGACGGTGTACTCGCGGTAGTAGCCGCGGCGTTCCGGCGGAAGCAGGCGTTCGCGGTTGCCAAAGCTTCTGCCGTCTTGTGTGTGTGGGAATGGCCCCCCGGCGCGGATCAGGCGCTCGGTTTCCTGGGCTTCACTCGGCAGGCTGGTCAGCGCCACCACCTCGATGGACGGGGCCTCCTTGGCCGACACATTCGGCGCAAGGACTGCGGCACCTGCCAAAACGATAGCGAGCCCCAACTTCTGCGAGGGTGGCCATGCAGGCAGCCGACCGAAGAGAAACACGGGTTATCCCTGAAATCTGAAACCGTGATGGTACAGAAAGGGATGGGAAATCTCAAGCCGCTGCCTCAATTTGGGGCAATTGCAGCAGCTTGATAGTATGCGCCAACATCTTTACTGGCGCCTTGAATGCGTGATCCTTACAACTTGGTCAACATGCCTATCGGGTAAAACACGCGGTCATGTGTTTGTCACATGACCGTGCACAAACCTAGGCCATCCCGGGCATTCTTCGCACTCGGAAGGCGCCGATTTCAGCGCCCCGCATTGGCGTCGGCCACCGTCAGCGCCGTCATGTTGACGATGCGCCGGACGGTCGCCGACGGCGTCAGGATGTGGACCGGCTTGGCCGCACCCAGCAGCACGGGGCCGATGGCGATGCCACCGCCCGCGGCCGTCTTCAACAGGTTGTAGGAAATGTTGGCCGCGTCGATGTTGGGCAGCACCAGCAGGTTGGCCTCGCCGGTCAGGGTGCTTTCAGGCATGAGCTGCTGCCGGTAGGCAGCGTCGAGCGCGGCGTCGCCGTGCATTTCGCCGTCGACTTCCAGCCAGGGCGCCTCGCCCTGGATCAGCGCCAGTGTCTCGCGCATCTTGATCGCCGACGGCTGGTTGCTGGACCCAAAGCTGCTGTGCGACAGCAGGGCCGCCTTCGGCCGCAGGCCGAAGCGCTTCATCTCCTCGGCCGCCATGATGGTGATCTCGGCCAGTTGCTCGGCGGTCGGGTCGTAGTTGACGTGGGTGTCGACCAACATCACCTGCCGGTTGGGCAGGATCAGGCCGTTCATGCAGGCGTAGGTCTTGGCGCCCTTGCGCAGACCGATCACCTGGTTGATGTAGTGCAGGTGCAGGGCCGTGGTCCCCCAGGTGCCGCAGAGCAGGCCGTCGACTTCGCCCTTGTGCAGCAGCATGGCGCCGATCAGGGTGAGGCGGCGCCGCATCTCGATCTTGGCGTACTGCTGGGTCACGCCCTTGCGCGCGTTCATACGGTGGTAGGTCTGCCAGTAATCGCGGTAGCGGTCGTCCTGCTCGACGTTGACGACGTCGTAGTCGCGACCGGCCTGCAGGCGCAGCCCGAACTTCTCGCAGCGTGTGGCGATCACGGCCGGCCGTCCGATCAGCGTGGGCCGTGCCAGGCCTTCGTCGACCACCACCTGCACTGCACGCAGCACGCGCTCCTCTTCGCCTTCGGCATAAGCCACGCGCTTGTTGCGTGCGCCCTTGGCCAGCGTGAAGATGGGCTTCATCGTCGTTCCGGAGGCATAGACGAAGGTCTGCAGCTTCTCGCGGTAGGCATCAAGGTCCGGAATGGGCCGCGTGGCCACGCCGGATTCCGCCGCCGCCCTGGCCACCGCCGGCGCGATCTTCATCATCAGCCGCGGGTCGAAGGGCTTGGGGATCAGGTACTCAGGCCCGAAGCTCAGCGTGGCGCCGGCGTAGGCCGCGGCCACCACGTCGCTCTGCTCCTGCTGGGCCAGTTCGGCGATGGCGTGCACCGCGGCGATCTCCATCTCCACCGTGATGGTGGTCGCGCCGCTGTCGAGCGCGCCGCGGAAGATGTACGGGAAGCAGAGAACGTTGTTGACCTGGTTCGGGTAGTCGGTGCGGCCGGTGGCGATGATGGCGTCGCTGCGCACCTCTTTCACCTCTTCCGGCAGGATCTCGGGCGTGGGGTTGGCCAGCGCCAGGATCACCGGCTGTGGCCGCATCTTGGCGACCATGTCCTTCTTGAGCACGCCGCCGGCCGACAGGCCGAGGAAGATGTCGGCACCGTCCATCACTTCAGCCAGCGTGCGCAGCGAGGTCTTCTGCGCGAAGACGACCTTGTCCTCGTCCATCAGCTCGGCGCGGCCCTCGTAGACCACGCCCGCCAGGTCGGTGACCCAGATGTTCTCGCGCGGCACGCCGAGCTTCACGAGCAGGCTCAGGCAGGCCAGCGCCGCCGCCCCGGCACCCGACGACACCAGCTTCACCTCGTTGATCTTCTTGCCCGTGACCTTGAGCGCATTCAGCACCGCCGCGCCGACCACGATGGCGGTGCCGTGCTGGTCGTCATGGAACACCGGGATGTTCATGCGGCTGCGCAGCGCGCGTTCCACATAGAAGCAATCCGGCGCTTTGATGTCTTCGAGGTTGATGCCGCCGAAGGTGGGTTCGAGTGCGGCGATCAGGTCGATCAGCTTGTCGAGGTTCTTCTCGTTGACCTCGATGTCGAACACGTCGATGCCGGCGAACTTCTTGAACAGCACGCCCTTGCCTTCCATCACCGGCTTGGCCGCGAGCGGGCCAATGTCGCCCAGGCCCAGCACGGCCGTGCCATTGGTGATCACCGCGACGAGGTTGCCGCGCGAGGTGTAGCGGAAGGCGTTGGCGGGATCGGCCACGATCTCTTCGCAGGCCGCAGCCACGCCAGGCGAGTAGGCCAGCGCCAGGTCGCGCTGGTTGACCAGTTGCTTGGTCGCCGCGATGGCCACTTTGCCGGGGGTGGGGAACTCGTGGTACTCGAGTGCGGCACGGCGCAACTCGGCGCGCTTTTCTTCTGAGTGGCTCATGGCGGTTCTCGTCCTGGGTCGGCGCCAATGCGCCAAGGTGGGCAGGCATTGTAGGAGCCTGCAACGGGGCGGAATTCGCGTAACTGCGTACCGCGCGCGGTAGCGCCTCCGCAATACTCGCAGGCATTGAACACCAGCGCCATGTCAGCCCCGCCCCCGCTTCTACCGACACCCGCCGCGCGGCCGCGTCGCTGGCGGCGCGCACTGCTGTGGGGTGCGCTGATCGGGCTGCTGCTGGTGGCGCAGTCGCTGCTCGTGTGGCTCACGCTCGACTACGAGCACAACCGCGCGCAGGAGCAGGTTGACGCCGCCGCCGCGCTGTCGGTGGGCGAGATCAAGCAGGCAATGAGCCGCGACCTGCAAGGCCTGCAGGCCATGACCTGGAGCGCACCGCCCGTCGCGCAATGGCGCGCCGACGCAGCCGACCTGCTGCGCGCGCGCCGCGAGCTGCTGCGCCTGGAACGGCGCGACCCGCAGATGCGCGTCGAGACCGCGGTGAACTCGCCTTTCCTCGCGCCGATCTTCACGCAGATCCCGCGCGAGAACATGGAGTTCGAGGCGCAGATCGCCTGCACCAACGCGCAGCGCCAGGGCAGCCCCTCGTACGCGCGCAGCTACTTCGTGCCGGTGGCCGGCGGCCTGGGCCAGGAGGTGGTCGACGTGTGCCTGCCCGCGCAGGTGGCCGGCGAAACCGTGGCCTACCTGGTCGGCACCTTCTCGCTCACGCAGTTGCTCAACGAGGTGGTGCCGCCCGAGGTCATGCGCGCCTACGAACTCTCGTTCGTCGAAGGCGACGGCACCCGGCTCGCGCGTGCCGGCCTGCCGCGCGGCCTGGGCATCTACCGCGCTGACCGCGTGCTCGACCTGCCCGGCCTCACGCTGCAGCTGCGCGTGGACAGCGGCAAGGACCGCCCCCGCCTCATCCCCAACCTGACCACCGCGCTGGTGCTCAGCCTCTCGCTCGCGCTCGGCGTGGTGGTGCTGCTGCTGGCGCGCGACGTGCGCCGCCGCGCGCTGGCCGAGTCCGCGCTGGCCGAGGCGCTCGCGCTGCGCAAGGCGATGGAAGACTCGCTCGTCACGGGCCTGCGCGCACGCGATCTGCAAGGCCGCATCACCTATGTCAACCCGGCCTTCTGCCACATGGTGGGCTTTTCGGCCAGCGAGCTGGTGGGCCAGGCCGTGCCGCCCTACTGGCCACCCGAGCACGTGCATGAATACACCTTGCGCCAGCAGGTGCGCATGACCGGCACGCCGCCGCCGCGTGAAGGCTACGAGACCATCTTCATGCGCCGCAATGGCGAGCGCTTTCCGGTGATGATCTTCGAGGCCCCGCTGGTCGACGGGCACGGCCGCCACACCGGCTGGATGAGCACCGCGCTCGACGTGAGCGCGCAGCGCAAGGTCGAAGAGATCTCGCGCCAGCAGCAGGAGCGCCTGCAGGCCACGGCACGCCTGGCCACGGTGGGCGAGATGGCCTCGCTGCTCAGCCACGAACTCAACCAGCCGCTGGCCGCCATCGCCAGCTACGCCACGGGCTCGCTCAACCTGATGGACGACGCGCGCGACGCCGACCAGCCCGAAACACGCAGCCTGCTGCGCCAGGCCGCGCAGCGCATTGCCGAACAGGCCGAACGCGCCGGCCGCGTGATCAAGAGCGTGCACGACTTCGTGCGCCGCCGCGAGCAGGCGCGCGAGGCCATCCGCGTCGACGAGCTGATCGACTCCGTGCTGCCTCTCGTGCGCCTGCAGGCTCGCAAAAGCGGCACGCGCATCGAACTCGACCTGCCCACACCCCTGCCGCGCGTGGTGTGCGACCGCACGATGGTCGAGCAGGTGCTGCTCAACCTCACGCGCAACGGCATCCAGTCGATGGAGACCACCACGCCGCTGCCCAAGCGCGAGCTCACCATCCGCGTGCGCCAGACCCACGCGCGCTGGGTCAGCTTCAGCGTCATCGACCACGGCCGCGGCGTCGCCGACGAGGTGGCCCAGCGCCTGTTCACCCCCTTCTTCACCACCCGCAGCGAGGGCATGGGCCTGGGCCTGAGCCTGTGCCGTACGGTCATCGAACAGCACGGCGGGGTGCTCGACTTCCAGAACCTGCACGCCGACGCCGGCCCGGACCGGGCCAGCGGCGCCGAGTTCCGCTTCACGTTGCCGGCCGCGCAGGCCTCGGCTACAACCGCAGGTGCAGAGCAAGCCACCACCGCCCCCCCGTCATGAGCACCTACACCGCCACGCAACTCGGCCTGCCCATGGTCTACCTCGTCGACGACGAAGACGTGGTGCGCGACGCCCTGGCCTGGCTGCTGCGCTCGCGCCGCCTGCTCTCCGAAGGCTTCGCCAGCGCCGAAGCCTTCGAGGCCATGCTCGACTCGCGCCTCGGCCCCTCGCGCAGCGCACCCACCGGCAACTGGCCAGTGGCGCCGAGCTGCCTGCTGCTCGACGTGCGCATGCCCGGCACCAGCGGGCTGGTGCTGTTCGATCGGCTGATCGAGCGCCAGTTGCTGCAGTACATGCCGGTGATCTTCCTCACCGGCCATGGTGACGTGCCCACCGCGGTGGCCGCGGTCAAGCGCGGCGCCTTCGACTTCGTCGAGAAGCCCTTCTCCGACAACGCGCTGGTCGACCGCGTCGAGCAGGCCCTCGAACAAAGCGGCCAGGCCCTGCTGCGCCAGCGCGACGAGGCCGGCGTGCGCCGCCGTCTCGCCGAACTCACCGACCGCGAGCGCGATGTGATGCAGTGCGTGATCGACGGCCTGGCCAACAAGCTGATCGCCGACCAGCTCAACATCAGCGTGCGCACGGTCGAAGTGCACCGCGCGCGGGTGTTCGAGAAGATGGACGTGAAGTCCGCCGTCGAGCTGGCCAACCTGCTGCGCGGCGTCTGAGCCCCATCTGCCGACGCGGATAATGATCCGCACATGGAATCCCTCGGCGAGTTCGACCTCATCCACAAGTACTTCACCCGCCCCGTGAAGCGCGCCGTGCTGGGCATCGGCGACGACTGCGCGCTGCTGCAGCCCACGCCCGGCATGCAGCTCGCCATCAGCAGCGACATGCTGGTCGATGGCCGGCACTTCCTCTCCACCGTGTCGCCGCCGCGCCTGGGCCACAAGGCGCTGGCGGTGAACCTGAGCGACCTCGCCGCGGTGGGTGCGCAGCCCTTGGCTTTCAGCCTCGCCTTGGCGCTGCCACGCGTCGACGAAGTCTTTCTCGAAGGCTTTGCGCGTGGGCTGTTCGCACTGGCCGATGAACATGGCTGCGAACTGATCGGCGGCGACACCACGCAAGGCCCGCTCAACATCTGCATCACCGTGTTCGGCGAGGTGCCACCCGGCCTGGCCTTGCTGCGCTCGAGCGCACAAGCCGGCGACGACCTGTACGTGAGCGGCACGGTGGGCGACGCACGCCTCGCGCTCGAAGCCTTCCGCGGCACCGCAGCCCTGGCCGGCGAGGCCTTCGAGCAGGTGCGCGTGGCCATGGAGCAGCCTCAGCCGCGCGTGGCGCTGGGGGTGGCCCTGCGCGGTGTGGCGAGCAGCGCGATCGACGTGTCCGATGGCCTGCTGGGCGACCTGGCGCACATCCTCAGGCGCTCGTGCGTCGGTGCCACGCTGGAGGTCGACGCCGTGCCGCGCAGCCGGGTGCTGGCCGCGCAGCCGCTCGCCCTGCAGCGCGAATGCACGCTGGCCGGTGGCGACGACTACGAGTTGGTGTTCACCGCCGCGCCCTCGCGGGCCGCCGCGGTGCAGGCCGCGGCGCAGCGTGCGGGCACGCCGGTCACGCGCATCGGCCACATCGAACCCCGTGTCGAAGGGGCGCCCGCGCTGGTGCTGGTCGATGCACAAGGCCAGCGCGTGCCACACACCTTCGGCTCGTTCGACCACTTCAAGTCATGAGCCTCGCCCGGCCGCCCGAAGGGGCTCATTCCCGCCTGGCGGGATCACACGAAGTGCATAGGGTCCACCAATGACGACCGACACGCCGCTCAACCCGCCGCTGCGCATGGCGCCGCTCAAGCCCAGCGCGCGCTTCATGCTGCGCCACCCGGCCCACGTGATCGCGCTCGGCTTCGGGTGCGGCCTGTCGCCCATCGCGCCCGGCACGGTGGGCACGCTGTGGGCCTGGCTCAGCTTCCTGGTGCTGCAGCCGCATCTCAGCGAGTTGCACTGGGCGCTCGTGATCGGCGTGGGCACCCTGGTCGGCTGGTGGGCCTGCACCGTCACCGCACGCCACCTGCACACCGCCGACCCCGGCGCCATCGTGTGGGACGAGGTGCTCGCCTTCTGGGCGGTGCTGTGGCTCATTGCACCGGCCGGCGCCTGGGGCCAGGTGGGGGCGTTCGCGCTCTTCCGCTTCTTCGATGCCGTCAAGCCCGGCCCGGTGGCCTGGGCCGACGGCCTGTTCAAGGGCCGGCGCAACCAAGCCATCGGCTGGCGCCAAGGCTTCGGCATCCTGTTCGACGACTTCATCGCGGCCCTGTGCGCGCTGCTGGTCATTGCACTGTGGAGGTGGTTCTGATGCATGCACTCGAACGTTGGGACGTTTCCGTCGAAGCGCTGGCCGAGGTGCTGCGCGCGCGGGGCCTGCACCTGGCCACCGCCGAGTCGTGCACCGGCGGACTGATCGCCGCGGCCTGCACCTCGATCGCCGGCTCCAGCGACTGGTTCGAGCGCGGCATCGTCAGCTACTCCAACGAAGCCAAGACCGATCTGCTGGGCGTGCCGAAAGCCCTGATCGCGCGCCATGGTGCCGTCAGCGCCGAGGTGGCGCGCGCGATGGCCGAAGGGGCGCTGGCGCATTCGTCGGCCGACATGTCGGTCGCCGTCACCGGCGTCGCCGGGCCCAGCGGCGGCACGCCCGAGAAGCCCGTGGGCACCGTGTGGCTGGCGCTCGCGCGCCGCGGCCAGCCCGCGCAGGCCACGCTGCTGCAGCTGCAGGGCAGCCGCAGCGAGGTGCGCGAGCAGACCGTCGACCGCGCCCTGCAGGCGGTGCTGGCGTCTCTGATGTCATGAGCCTGCTGCTTGCCACCGACTTCACTCCCGAGGAACTCGAGGCCTGGGCCGCCGAGTTGCGCGAAGCCCTTCCCGGCGAAACCGTGCTGACACAGCGCTCGCCTGAGCAGGACGAGCAGGTCACCGTCGCGCTCGTCTCCAACCCGGCCCCCGGTGCACTGCAAGGCCTGCCGCGCCTGCAGTTCATCCAGTCGATGTGGGCTGGCGCCGACCGCCTGCTGCGCGACGACACCATCCCGAGCGAGGTGCTGCTGGCACGCATGGTCGACCCAGCCATGAGCACCGCCATGGCCGAGACGGCGCTGTGGGCCGTGCTCAGCCTGCACCGCGAGCACTTCCGCTACGCCGCGCAGCAACGCAGCGGCGAATGGCGCAGCCTGCCGCAACGCCGTGCCGATGAAGTGCGGGTGGTCGTGCTGGGCCTGGGCGAGATGGGGCGCACGGTGGCGCTGCGCCTGGCAGGCAATGGCTACGTGGTCGAGGGCTGGAGCCGGCGCGAAGCCAAGCTGCCGGGCGTCGAGACGCACATCCGCGATGCGGCCCTGCCGGGCATGCTGGGGCGAGCCGACATCGTGATCAACCTGCTGCCGCTCACCGCGCGCACGAACAGCCTCTTCAACGAGAAGACCTTCTCGCAGATGAAGGCTTGCAGCAGCTTCGTGAACCTGGCGCGCGGCCAGCACGTGGTCGATGCCGACCTGCTCGCCGCGCTCGACCGCGGGCACCTGCGCCATGCGGTGCTCGACGTGTTCCACACCGAGCCCCTGCCGCCCCAGCATGCCTTCTGGAAGCACCCGCAGGTGACGCTGCTGCCGCATGCGGCGGCGCAGACGGATCTGCGCAGTGCGACACGCGTGGCCG
>NZ_DASSRA010000293.1:0-18472 GCF_035702065.1 Rhizobacter sp. | reverse complement strand
TAAGATGAATGCAAGCTCTTCACATACGTCACCCTGGCCACACATGTCCCTGGCGAGACCTTCCCCGTTGCGCGACTGGGCCTGGGCCGCCATGGTGGGGGTGCTGGCGGTGGCATTGCGAGGCATCGCGGAGCCCCTGCTCGGCGACCGGCTGCCCTTCGTCGTCGCCTTTCCCTTGACGGTGCTGGCCTCCGTGATGTGGGGCACCGGGCCCGGCCTGCTGACGGCCCTGCTGTGCGCCGTCGCTGCCGCACTGCCCTCGCTGCCCCCGAACATCGACCACACCGACCGCCCGATCGAGGTCGGCTCCTTCCTGCTTGCATCCATCGTCATTGCCCTGCTGTGCGGCCAGTTCGGGCGGGCGCACTCGCAAGACAGCGAAGGCACCCCGGGCCAGGAGATCGAGACGCCGCTCACGGCCTGGCTGCGCGCCGTGTTGTGGGGTGCCTTCCTGGTGCCCACGACCGCCTTCGTCATGACCGCCTGGTGGGGTTTCGAGCGCGCCCAGCGCGATGCCGAGCTGGCGGCGGCCCACGCCTGCGACCTGGTCTACGAGCATGCGCGGCGCACGCTCTCCACCGCGGCGGACATCGCGCGCCGGGCCGACTCGATCTCCGCCGCGCCTGACGTGGTGGCGCGGCACCGCGAACTCGAGATCCACCAGCGCCTGTCCGACATGACGGTGAGCCAGCCGTCCATCCTCAACCTCAACGTGTGGGACGCCGAAGGCCGGCCGATCGCACGCAGCGACATCTTTCCCGTGGACCCCGCTGCGTCCGTCGCGGACCGCGCCTACTTCCAGGAGCAGCGCGCCGCCAACCTGCCCCTGGGCGTGAGCGAAGTGCTCAAGGGCCGGCAGACAGGCCTGGAGCTCTTCAATGCCACCATGCGACGAACCTCGGCTGACGGCAGCTTCCGTGGCGTGGTGGCAGTGTCGATGAAGCCGGAGTTCTTCCGCGACTACTACCGCTCGCTCTCCACCGAAGCACCGCACCTCGGGGTGTTTGCCCTGATCCGGCTCGACGGCGAGATCATCGCCCGCTGGCCCCCGACCACCGACGGCCGCACCCGCGTACCGGCCAACAGCCCGGTCCTCGCGCGCATCGCCGAAGGCGTGTATGCCGGCAACATCACGCTGCCGTCGATCGACGGCGCCGTCACGCGCATCGTGAGCTTCAAGCGCGTTGAAGGCTACCCGCTGTTCGTCACGGCCGGCTTCGGCCGCGAGGGCATGCTGGCCGGGTGGATCCGCTTCGTCGGGCTGCTCGCGGCCATCCTCGTGCCCACGACCGCGGGGCTGGTCTACGTGTCGTGGGTGGCCCTCAAGAAAACCCGGCGCGAACAGGCGGCCATGCTGCAGCTGCAGGAGCAGAGCCGCCGCCGCGCCAAGGCCGAGAAGAGCATGCTGGAAGCGCAGAAGCTGGAGACGCTGGCGGTCGTCACTGGCGGTGTGGCGCACGACTTCAACAACCTGCTCGCCATCGTCAACACCAGCCTGCACGTGCTCAAGCGCCTGCACCCGGAGCTGGCCGAGCAGAAGCAGGTCAAGGCCATGAGCCGGGCCATCCAGACCGGCGTGCGGCTCACGCGGCAGCTGCTCTCCTTCTCGCGCAAGCAGGCGCTGCGGCCCGAGGTGGTCAGCCTTCAGAGCTGGCTGCCGGCGACCGAGGGGCTGATCAAGGTCACGCTGCCACCTGGCGTGAGCTGGCAGCTCACGGTGGAGCCCGACACGGCGCCGATCGAGGTCGACGTGGGCGAGCTGGAATTGGCGCTCATCAACCTGGTGGTGAACGCGGGCCACGCCATGCCCCAGGGTGGCACGCTGCGCATCCATGCCGGCAACCTGCCGGCCGGCGGGCCCGCCGATGCGCCGCGCCGGGTGGGCATCGCCGTCACCGACAGTGGCGTGGGCATTCCCGCGCACTTGCTGGCCAAGGTGATGGAGCCCTTCTTCACCACGCGCGACAAGGGCGCCGGCTCGGGCCTCGGCCTGAGCCAGGTGCAGGGCTTCTGTGCCCAGGCGGGCGGCTCGGTCGAGATCGACAGCGAAGTGGGCCGCGGCACCACGGTGCGCATGCAGCTGCCCGCCTCGCAGCGCACCGTTGCAGGCGCCGAGGCCGAAGAGGAGCCGATGGCCGGCAAGCTGAGCGGGCGCATCCTGCTGGTGGAAGACAACGACGAACTCGCCAGCACCACCGAGATCATGCTGCGAACCGCGGGCCTGGAGGTGCTGCGCGTCGCGAGCGCCGACGCCGCGCTGGCCTATCTCGCCAACGCCTCCGCGCTGCCCGACGCGGTGCTGAGTGACATCGCGATGCCCGGCTCGATCAACGGCATCGGGCTGGCCTTCGAGTTGCGCCGCCGCATGCCCGGCCTGCCGGTGCTGCTCACGACGGGTTACGCAGAACAGCTGGATGAGGCGACGGAAGGCGGCTTTCGCGTGCTGCCCAAGCCGACGTCGCCCGAGCAACTGCTGGCGGAGCTTCGTGCCGTGTTGCCGGCGCGACCCAGGCCGCAGCCGGGGCGGGAAGCTCCGCTCGGTCAGGCCAGCTGATCAGTTCGCCGAACTCGGCCGTGTCGGGGGCTGCCACTGCACTCCCGCTGAGCCACGAGGTCGAGGCGACCGCCAGGCCAATGACCGTGAGAGTGACTGCGGGGAACAGTTGGTGCTTCATGACTGCCTCGGCGATGGCGCTGTGTGACGACACTGTGCGCCGGCGCCGAGGCTGCCGCTATCGGTGAGGGGAGCAGAGGCGTGTAGGACAGCTGCCCTCGCCGCTGCTGCGCGGGCTCAACGCTCCATGATCTGGACCACGTCGCTCTTCAGGATGGTGGCCTTCTTGCCGTCGGCGTCTTCATAGACGTACATGCCCGTCTTCTCGTCGTACTTGGGTTTGCCATGGGCTTCGAGCATGCGGCCTTCCTTGGTGCTGATGATGTACTGCGTGCTGGAGCACGCGACAGTCACGAGCGCCACGGCGGCGGCCAGGGTCAGGAGTCGGTAGTTCATGGTCGTTTTCCTTGGGTACCGGGGGGAAGCCATCTTGCCTTCGACGCGAGCCATTTGGCAACGGGTCATTGAGAGACTCACTCCTGCCGCACGCGCCAGCCCTTGCCAGGGTAGTTGCACAGGGGGTAGCTAGCGTCGCTCTTGAGCCCCTTGGCCTGGTTGATCACCCGCACCCGCTTGCACGACATGCCGTCGGCGCTGAAGGTCTCGGTGATCTCGGCTTCGCCGGCGTGTTTGGTCTTGGGGTTGCTCCACTGGCCCTTGGCGCCTTGCTCCCCCTTGGCCAGCAGGTCGTCCACGTTCTTGCGCATCAACCGGATGTCTTCGTTGTTGAAGTAGTTGATGGGCGAGTTCTTCAGGAAGCCGAGGCCGCTCTGCGCGGATGCGGCCAGGGGCAGCAGCATTCCCATGGTGAGCACGCCGGCCCAGCGGCTCATGCGGTCAAACAAAGGTTTGCTCACTTCTTGGCGGCCGCAGCGGCGGGCTCGAAGCTCAGCACGGCAGACTCGATGACGCTTGCGCGCACCTCGTCACCCACTTTCACCTTCTTGAGGTCGATGTCTGGCGGCACGTCGACCGTGATGGTCCGCTTGGCGCCGCGCAGCGTGGCGGTGCGGTTCTTCTTGTCGATCGACTGGATGACCGCCAGCACGTCGACCTTGCGGCGGCCTGCGATGCCCGGTGCGGCGCCGCTCGCGGCGGCGGCAGAGGAGCTGCTGACCACGCGCTCGCGGATGCCCGACTTGCTCCCCGTGGGTTCCAGCGAGGCCACGGCCGCCACCGCATAGCGCAGCACGAGGTCGTCGCCCACGCGAACGGCTTCGAGGTTCTTCACCTCGGCCGGCACGTCGAACGACAGCAGTTCCCCGTTGGGACGGCGCAGCGTGATGATGCGCTGGGCCGTGTCCAGCTCGACGACCTTGGCCTTGACCACCAGTTCACCCACCTTGGCGCGCAGGCCGGGCGCATCGGCCTTGGCCACCGCGGCGGCGGCACCTTGCGCCATCGCGTGGGCCGACAAAAGCAGCGCACTGCTGCAGACGAACGCACCAAAGACACGGGTTCTGCTCATTCAAAGCTCCTGGTGATACCGGGGAAAGGTTGGGGCCGCCAGCGGCCCGCGCAGTTGACACCGCCCGGCGATGGCTCGTCAAGCCCTCGCGGGTGTTGCGGGTGTGGACACCAAGGTGCAAGCCTTGCGCCAGGGATACTTGCCGCAGTACAAGACGCAACCCACCCCGCACCATGCCCACTTCCATCCGACGACTGTTGCTCAGCATCCCGGCCCTCACCGTGGCCGGGCTGGTGCTGGTCTACCTGTTGTTCTCGTGGTTCGCGTTCGAGCCGCTGGTGAAGTGGGCAGCGCCCAGGGCGGTGGCCGACAGGAGCGCCTACCAGCTCACCATCGAGCATGCGCGCTTCAACCCCTTCCGCCTGGCGGCGCAACTCGATGGCGTGGTGTTCAGCGAACCGGGCGGCAAGCCACTGCTGAGCGTGAAGCAGCTGGTGGCCAACGTCGACACCCGCAGCCTCTTCAAGCGCGCCTACGTGTTCGACCAGGTGCGCATCAGCGAACCCGTGGTGGCCGTGGAACTGGGTGCCAACGGCCGCCTGAACTGGCTCGATGTGGCCGATGCTTTCGCCGGCCCGCCGACCCCGAAGACCCAAGGCGACGCCCAACCGACCCGCATGCTGCTGCGCCAGCTGCTGATCGAACGCGGCCGCATCGAGCTGGTCGACCACATGGTGCCCGGCGGCTTTCGCACCCGGATCGACCCGCTCGACATCGACCTGGAGAACCTCTCCACCTTGCCCGAGGACCGCGGCGAACACAGCCTGTCCGCCGTCACCGGCATCGGCGCCAAGATCAGGTGGAAAGGCGAACTCGGCCTGAACCCGCTGGTGGCCCGCGGCGAGCTGGCGGTCGATGACGTGTTCCTCGATCGGCTGTGGCCCTACACCCGGCAGCGGCTCAAGATCGCCCAGCCGCAAGGCAAGGCCGCCGTGAAGCTGGGCTACCACGCGCGCTATGCCGCCAAGGTCTTCGATCTGCAACTCGACGGTGTCGAAGCCAGCCTGGAGAAGCTGGTGCTGCGCGGCCCCGACGATGCGCAGCCTTCGATCGCGCTCGATGCGGTGCACCTGAGTGGCGGCCGCCTCGACCTCGGCAAGCGTGAGGCGTCGCTCGACAGCTTCAGCATCGAAGGCGGCAAGCTTGCGCTCGACCTCGATGCCCAGGGCCAGCCCAACGTGCTGGCCTGGCTGCCCGCCGCAGCGTCGGCACCCGCCCCCGCGGCCAGCGCCGCGCAGGCCCCGGCGCCCTGGCGTTTCTCGCTCGGCCGGGCCGCTGTCGACAAGCTGGCGGTGCGCGTGGTGTCGCACCAGTTCGCCGCGCCGCTCACCGCCGAAATCGGGCAGGCCAGGCTCGGCTTCAAGGTGCAAGGCAGCGCAGGCGACGGCCCGTTGCAGCTGAACCTCGAGGGGATCGGCGTGGAGCTCGGCACCCTCACGCTTGCAAGCGTCGGCATCGCCCAGCCCTGGTTCGAGCTGGCCTCGGCCAAGGTGGAAGACGGCCGCGCCACGCTGCCCGCGCTCGACGTGGCGCTCGGCCGCGTGGCGGTGAGCGGCGGCCGCATCAACGCGCTGCGCGACGGCAAAGGCGAGCTGCCGCTGCTGCAGGCCCTGGGCCGCGCCGGCCCGCCGCCGCCGCCTCCGGCACAGCCTCCGCAGCCCCTGCACTACCACGTGGCCAAACTGGAGCTGAGCGACTTCGGCGTCGCCTTGCGTGACGAATCGGTCTCCCCCGCCGCCAGCCTGGGGCTCGACGACATCACCGCCAGCGCCGAGAACCTGAGCGACGACCCCAAGGCCTTGGCGCCCATGCAACTCAAGCTGCGCCTGCGCCACGGCGGCCGCTTCGAAGCCAGCGGAAAGGTCGCGCCGACCGCCCCCTCGGCCGACCTGCAGCTCAAGCTCAGCGACCTCAGCTTCACGCCGGCCCAGCCCTACGTGGCGAAGTCGACCAACGTGGTGCTGGCCGGCGGCCAGGCCAGCACGCAAGGACGCCTGCGCTACCAGCAGGGCCAGCTGCGCTACGACGGCGGCTTCTCGCTCAAGAACCTGCTGCTCAACGAAGAGAGCAGCCGCGAACGCTTCCTCGCATGGAAGTCGCTCTCCACCACCAAGCTCACGGTGACGCCCGAGCGGCTGCAGGTGGGCGAGCTGCTGCTCGATGGCGTGGATGCCAAGGTCGTCGTCTTCCAAGACCGATCCGTCAATGTCGCCAAGCTGCTCAAGCCCAGCTCTCCGTTGGCGGCCCCAGCCGGTGCGGCCAGCGCGCCACCACCGAAGAAGGAGTCGCCCGGCTACCAGGTCGACATCGAACGCCTGCGCGTCACCGAAGGCCGGATGGACTTCTCCGACCTGTCGCTCGCCCTGCCCTTTGGTGCACTCATCCACAAGCTCAACGGCCAGGTGAACGGGCTGTCCAGCCGGCCTGGCGGCGCGGCACAGGTGCAACTCGACGGCCAGGTCGACGAGTTCGGCCTCGCACGGGCCGCCGGTCAGATCAACCTCTTCGATCCCACCGGCTTCACCGATCTGAAGGTGGCCTTCCGCAACGTCGAGATGACCTCGCTCACGCCCTACTCCGCCACCTTTGCCGGGCGCAAGATCCAGTCCGGCAAGCTCTCGCTCGACCTCGAATACAAGATCAAGGACCGCCAGCTCGTCGGCAACAACCAGGTCATCATGGACAAGCTGGTGCTGGGCGAACACATCGACAGCCCCTCGGCCGCCAACCTGCCGCTCGACCTGGCGCTCGCGCTGCTGAAAGACTCCGAAGGCAAGATCGACCTCGGCCTGCCCGTCTCCGGCAGCCTGGACGACCCGAAGTTCAGCTACGGTGCGCTCATCTGGAAGGTGTTCGTCAACGTGGTCACCAAGGTCGTCACCGCGCCCTTCCGCGCGCTTGGCGCGTTGCTCGGGGCCGATGCCGACAAGATGGAAAGCGTGACCTTCGACCCCGGCCGCGCCGAACTGCTGCCGCCCGAACGCGAGAAGCTGGCCAAGCTGCCCGCCGTGCTGGCCAAGAAGCCCGAACTCACGCTCACCGTGCGCGGCACCTACAACCCGCGCAGCGACCGCGAGGCCATCCAGGAACTGCGACTGCGCCGCGCCGTCGCCCAGCAAGGCGGCCGCCAGATCGGCCCCACCGAAGACCCCGGCCCGATCAGCCTCGCGCAGCCCACCACGCGAGAGGCGCTGGAGAAGCTCTACACCCAACGCTTCGGCGCCAAGGCGCTGGCGGAAGAAGCGGCACGCCTGCGTGGCGGCGATCTGCCCACGCTGATGATGCAGCGCCTGCTCGAAGCCGAGGTGGTCGACGACGCGGCGCTGACCGCACTTGCCGGCGAACGTGCCGAGGCCATCCGCCGCGAGCTCACCGGCCGCGGCCTGGCCGCCGAGCGCATGCGCACCGAAGAGCCGAAGGCCCAGGAAGGCGACGGCCTCACCGTGGGCGCGGCGCTCGGCCTCGACACGGGCGGCGCCAAGGGCAACGCTGCTCCCACCACCACCACCAGCTTGGCGCGATGAAGCGCTGCGCGTGGCGCTGGTCAGACCTGAAGCAGCCCATGTGGCCAACCAGGCCAACCTGAGCGCATTCGCCTACCTCAAGCAAGCCCATCACGTCGTGCCGGAAGTACCCCGGACACGACTGTGATCTGCCGCAGACTGCAACTTGCCCGCCCTGAGGCGTCCGCATTGCGCAAGCGCAATCTCCCTCGACGAGCGCGCTCCAGAATCAATTCATCATGTTGATGTCGTTGCTGACCGGCGAGTTGCGCAGGGCCATCTGTGCGCTGCTCCTCACCTGCACAGCCATGGCCTCACTGGCGGGCACCGACGATGAACGCGAAGCCGGCGATGCGCTGAGCTACCTCCTGCCCGCCGGCGTGCTGGCCGTGGAGGTCTGGCACGGTGACCGTGAAGGCGCAACGCAGTTCGTCTTGTCCTTCGCGACCACCCTCGGAGTGACCGAGGTTCTCAAGCGCACGACGCACGTCGAGCGTCCCGATCAAAGCAACGACCAGTCCTTCCCCTCCGGACATGCCGCGCGCGCCTTTGCGGCGGCCACCTTCGTCCACCGGCGACACGGCTTGGAGCCGGCATTGCCCTTGTACGCGCTGGCCACCTACGTCGGCTATACGCGGGTGCAAAGCCAACGGCATCGCTGGGTCGACGTCGCCGGCGCAGCAGCCGTTTCCGCGGTTTCGACGTGGGTGTTCGTGGAGCCGGCTCCCATCGTCGTTTCGGCGGGGTACCGGCACGCCGCCATCCAGTGGTCGGTGCCGCTGCGGTGATGCCGAGGCTGATGCGCGAGCATCTCCCGGCAAATTGACGGGCGTCAACGGGAGGCGCCGGGGCAAGGCCGAGACTGCGCCCATTGCACGGCACGACGCGCCTGGCGAGGAAGACGAAGCATGGGTCAGCGCGGTGTTCCTCTCGACAGATTGCCGGCCTTGCGCCTGGGTGATGCCGGTCTCGACACTGCAACGGTCGAGGCACAACGCCGCCATGGCTTCAACGACATCGTGGCCGAGGCCGCCAGCGGCTGGCTCGTGGTCGCGCGCGACACGGCACGCGACCCCATGCTGTGGTTCCTGGTGCTGACCGCCGGCCTGTTCGGCCTGCTGGGTCAGGCCACTGAGTCGATGACCCTCCTGGTGGCCATGGTGCCGCTGCTGGGCATGGACGCCTACCTGCACCGGCGCACGACGGCGTCGTCCGCGGGGCTGGCGAGCCGCCTGGCGAGCTCGGCACGCGTGCTGCGCGATGGGCGGTGGCAGCACATCCCGTCGCGCGAGCTGGTTCCCGGCGACCTGGCCGAGGTCAAGGCGGGCGAGTACTTCCCTGCGGACGGTCTGCTGGTGTCGGGCAGCGGCCTGCAAGCAGACGAATCGACCCTGACGGGCGAATCGCTGCCGGTTGCAAAGCGGGTGCTCGACCTCGCGAATGGGGCGCTGCCCGCCAGCGCGTCCGAGGAACATTGGGCCGCCGCCGGAACCCGCCTGCTCACCGGCCAGGCCCGGCTGCGCATCGCCTGCATCGGCGGGGATACCCGCTATGGCGAGATCGTGCGGACCGCCACCGAAGGTGGCCACAGCGCCACCCCTCTGCAGAAGGCCATCGGGCAACTGGTGACGGTCCTGCTCGGCGCGGCGATCGTGATGTGCATCGTCCTGGCAGCGATCCGGCTGTGGCACGGCCATGGATGGATTGACGCGCTTCTCAGCGCCGTGACGCTCGCGGTGGCGGCCCTGCCCGAAGAGTTTCCGGTCGTCTACACGTTCTTTCTGGGGGTCGGCGTCTTCCGCCTGGCGCGCAAAAAGGCCCTTGTGCGGCGCGCGGTGGCGGTAGAGAACATCGGCCGCGTGACCTGCATCGTGTCGGACAAGACCGGGACCATCACCGCGGGCTCGCTTGTCCTCGCGCACCGGATGCCCGCCGCCGGCGAGGACGACCGTTCGGTGCTGCAGGTGGCAAGCTTCGCCGGCAGGCCGGACAGCGGCGATCCGCTCGACGAGGCACTGCACGCGGCGTCGGGCCCGATGCCCGCGGCCACGACGCTGTCGGAGTTCCCGTTCACCGAGGCCCGGCGGCGCGAGACGGTCATCAGGCGCCCGGCTTCAGGCAATCCGGTCGCCTTCACCAAGGGGGCTCCGGAGACGGTGCTGGCGACGTGCAACATGCCGGGCGCCGAACGGGCGGCCTGGCTGGCTCGCGTCGAGGAGTACGCAAGCTCGGGCCACAAGGTCATCGCCTGCGCACGCCGCGACTGGCCTGCCGGTGAACCGATGGACGTCGAGCCCGGTGCAGGGTTCAGGTTCGCCGGCTTGCTCGCCTTCGAAGATCCGGTGCGAGAGGGCGTGCGCCAGGCCATCGGGGACTGCATCGCCGCTGGCATGCGCGTCATCATGGTGACGGGAGATCACCCCACCACGGCCGCAGCGATCGCGCGCGAGATCGGCCTCTGCGGGGAGGCCGGCAAGGTCGTCGTCCTCGGGCCGGACGACGACGTCGCTGCAGCGCTCGGTGCGGGCGACGGAACCCACGTGGTGGCGCGTGCGACGCCCACCCAGAAGCTCGCCATCGTGCAAGCGCTGCAGGCACAAGGTGAACTCGTCGCCGTGACGGGCGATGGCGTGAACGACGTCCCGGCGCTTCGCCTGGCCGACATCGGCGTGGCCATGGGCGAGCGCGGCACGCGCAGCGCCCGCGAAGTGGCTCCGGTGGTGCTGCTCGACGACAACTTCAGAACCATCGTCGACGCCGTGGCGGAAGGCCGCCAGCTGTTCGAGAACCTCAGGCTCTCGTTCGTCTACCTGCTGCTCGTGCACATCCCGCTCGTGATCGGGGCCGCCGCCATCCCGCTCATGGATATGCCCCTGCTGTTCCAGCCCATTCACATCGTGTGGCTGGAACTCGTGATCCACCCGACGGCGATGCTGGCGTTCCAGGACTTGCCGCGGGTGGGTCCACTGTCGCCCGTCTCGCACCACCGCCACGCCCGCTTCTTCTCGACGCGCGTCTGGCTCGGGATCGGCCTGGTGGGTGCCATGTTGAGCGTCGCCGTGGTGTGGAGCTACCTCCATGCGCTGGGAACAGACCAGGACGTCGACCATGCACGCGCAATGGCCCTCACCGTTCTGCTGGCGGCCAGCGCAAGCATCACGATCGGCCTGACGCGGTTGCGTCGGGCCGCTGCGCGCTGGCTTGTGGTCGGGACGCTGGCCTCGCTGGGCCTGCTGGTGCAGGCGCCGGTGATCAGCCGCTGGATGAACCTACGCCCATTGCACGCCACGGACTGGATCCCGGCCGGCCTGGTCGTCCTGGCGACCTGCCTGGCCACTCTCCTGCTGGCCTCTCGGATGCGCCTTCAGTCGGATTGACAGACGGCACCGCTGCCCGCAAACCCACCGGCCGACCTACCCGCACTGCCCCACATAGCCACACGCGGTGCAGAAGTCGCAGCCATCCTTGTGGATCACATTCGGGTTGCCGCACTCGGGGCACACCGCACCGGTGAGCATGGGGGATGACGTGTTGGCGTCGTCGGCCGGTTCGAGCACGCCCATGTCGCGCACCGGGAAGCCGTCTTCTGTCAGCACGCCCAGCATGGCGTAGCGGTGGATGATGAGCCGCGCGAGGTAGGCCACCGTGGAAGGCCAGGTCTGCTGGCGGCGTTCGCCGTGCGGCAGGCCGGGCACGAATGCCATGAAGTGACCCAGCGGTTCGGCGTAGTTGAGCAGCTTGCGCAGCTTCATGCCGATCCACGCGGGGTCGACCACGCGCATGTCGAGCGAGAGCACGCGCGCCAGGCCGTCGAGCGCGCGCGGGTAGTTGCCCGAGAAGCCCACCGCGCACGGGCGGGTGACAGGCAGGCCGTCGTGGCCGGGCAGCGTGACTTCTTTCAGCGTGAGGGTGAAGTCTTCGCCGGTGGCGGGGTTGCTCACATCCACCGCCCAGGCCAGCGTGCCCGAGGGGCCGGTGTGCGGCTCGTCGCGGGCGAACATGGCGTCGATCACCGGCGTGGGGGCCTTGGCGCCCGAGCGTGGCAGCGCCTTGAGTTGCTCGCAGCGCCAGCGGATCACGGCCGCGGTGGCGGCCACCACGCCGGGGAAGAGCCGCCGCTCGCCGCTGGGCGGGAACGGCATCTCGAACGAGCGCTCTTCGGCCACGGTGGCGAGCACGTCGAGCTTGAGCTGCAGCCAGGCCGGGTCGTCAGCGCGCAGGTCCATCGACAAGGTCTTGGCGAGCGCGCCCAGGCCGCGCGGCTGCTCGGCGCCGTTGATCCACACCTCGAACGGCTTGGGCGCCCCGCCCTCGCCTGCGAATTCGCCGACGAAGAGCGCGAACTCGCCGAAGGTGTGGCGCACCATGTACGTCCACGAGCTGTTGCCGGCCGGCAGCTCGGGCCGCCCCGGCCAGCGCAGGGATGACAGCACCGGCGCCGGCAAGCGCTCCAGAGCCAGGCGCTGGTTGGCGTCATTGAGCTGCATGACAGGGGCGCCTGCACCGGGCGTGGTGCTGAGCACGGAGCCGAGCACGCTGTTCGGCCGGTAGGTGGCCAGGCCCTTCAGGCCCGATTGCCAGGCCTGCAGGTAGAGGTTCTGGAAGTCGGCATAGGGGTAGTCGGCCGGCACGTTCACGGTCTTGGAGATGGCGGTGTCGATGCACGGTGCCACGGCGGCCACCATGGCGGCGTGGTCGGTCGCGCTCATCTCCAATGCGGTGACGAAGGCCGGCGTGAGCGGCGCGTGCTCGCCCTTCAGGTGGCGGTAGAGGCGCCAGGCATGGTCCTCGACGGCGTACTCCTTGAAGC
The DNA here is from genome assembly GCF_035702065.1 of Rhizobacter sp. Lineage (GTDB taxonomy): Bacteria > Pseudomonadota > Gammaproteobacteria > Burkholderiales > Burkholderiaceae_C > Rhizobacter. Next base: position 6,077 of record NZ_DASSRA010000293.1, on the reverse strand, counting down.
TGCCGTCGGGCATGCGCTTCTTGCGCGTGTAGCTCCAGCTGAAGGCCGGCTCGATGCCGTTGCTCGCGTTGTCGGCGAAGGCCAGGCTGATGGTGCCGGTGGGCGCGATGGACAGCAGGTGCGAGTTGCGCAAACCATGGGCGCGGATGCGGTCGCGCAGCCACTGCGGCAGGCGCGAGGCGAAGGTGCCGCTGCTGAGCAGCAGGTCGGCGTTGAAGAGTGGAAAGGCGCCGCGCTCCTGCGCCAGGTCGGCCGAGGCTTCATACGCCGCGTCGCGCAGCACCTCGGCGATGCGTCGCGCCATGGCGCGGGCCTCGGGCGTGTCGTAGCGCAGGTTGAGCATGACCAGCGCATCGCCCAGGCCGGTGAAACCGAGGCCAACGCGCCGCTTGTTGCGCGCTTCTTCGTGCTGCTGCGGCAGCGGCCAGACGGTCACGTCGAGCACGTTGTCGAGCATGCGCACCGCCACGCGTGCCACCTTGGCGAAGGCCACCTCGTCGAAGCGCGCCTCGGCCTCGAACGGGTCGGCAATGAAGCGCGTGAGGTCGATCGAGCCGAGGCAGCAGCAGCCGTAGGGCGGCAGCGGCTGTTCGGCGCAGGGGTTGGTGCTGGCGATGGTCTCGCAGTACGAGAGGTTGTTGTCGCGGTTGATCGGATCGAGGAAGAGCACACCGGGCTCGGCATGGTCGTAGGTCGACCGCATGATCTGGTCCCACAGCTCGCGCGCGCGCAGCTTGCGGTAGACCCACAGTGCCCCGTTGGCATAGGCGCCGGCGGCCTTCTGTGCCGCACCGGGTTCGGCGCGGTGCACGAGTTCGATCTCGCCGTCGGCCTGCACGGCCTGCATGAAGGCATCGGTCACGCCCACCGAGATGTTGAAGTTCTTCAGGTCGCCTTCGTCCTTGGCATGGACGAACTCCTCGATGTCGGGGTGGTCGCAGCGCAGCACGCCCATCTGGGCGCCGCGGCGCGCGCCGGCGCTCTCGACCGTTTCGCAGGAGCGGTCGAACACGCGCATGTAGCTCACCGGGCCGGAGGCGCTGCTTTGCGTGCTGCCCACCCAGGCGCCACGGGGGCGGATGCGCGAGAAGTCGTAGCCCACGCCACCACCGCGCCGCATGGTCTCGGCGGCCTCGGTGAGTGCGATGTAGATGCCGGGGTGGCCGTCTTCGGCCTGGGCGATCGAGTCCCCCACCGGCTGCACGAAGCAGTTGATGAGCGTGGCCGACAGGCTGGTGCCCGCCGCCGACTGGATGCGCCCTGCCGGCACGAAGCCCTGGCGCAGGGCCTGCGCAAAGCGCTCTTCCCACACCGCGCGCTGGTTGGGCGGCTCGGCCTGCGCCAACGCACGCGCCACGCGCTGGTGGACGTCTTCGGCTGAGCGCTCGTCGCCCTTGGCGTACTTCTCGATCAGCACTTCTTCGCTGATGGCCTGGGCCGGCAGGTTGGTGAGGGTGTGGGCAGGGGATTCGTGGGTCTCGTGCATTGGGGTGTGCTCCTGCGCGCACTGTGACCGAAGCGCCATATCCACGTCGAGGCCATGCCGCCTCAGCTTGCGTTAGCTCAAGGCTTGTTCAGAAACGTCTCTATCTGCGCAACGAATACCTCGGGCGCCAGCGGCATGGAGAAGTAGCCGTCGAAGCCGGCCATGCCGGCGCCGCGTTCCGTCTCGCGCACCGCGGCGGCCATCACGGCGACGATGGGGGTCTGCCCGCAGGCGGCATCGAGCTTGAGTTGCTCCAGCACGCCGAATCCTTCGAGCGCCGGGGCGTGCAGGTCGCAGATGATCAGGTCGGGCCGCTCGCGCCGGGCCGCGATCAGCCCGGCCCGCCCGTCGGTGGCCACGGAGACGCGGTGCCCGCTGTGTTCGAGCAGGCACTGGGCGATCTCCAGGTTGGATGCGTCGTCTTCGATGATCAGGATACGGGCCATGCGGCGAGGTTCCTCGCCGCGATTGAAGCATCGGCGGCCAGGGCACGCACCTGTCAGAGATCGCAGGTGCTCCGGCTTCTCAGTGCAACGAGGCCTCGGTGCGGTACACCATGTCGGCCCACTGCTTTCCCAGGTCGACCCACTGGTTCCACACCTGATGGGCAGCCTCGCTGCCGTGGAGTTCTGGTGCCGGCTCGGGCTGCGGCCGGGCGGCAGGCGTTGCCACCGGCTGGGCCACGAGCTTGGCCAGGTCGCCGCCCACGGTGGCCGCGCTCTGGTTGAGCAGGCTCAGGCTGCTGGCCTGGGTCTCGGCGCAAATGGTGGCGATGCGCTGCCAGTACTGGCTCGACGCCTCCAGGTCGAAGCGCAGCAGACCGGCCTGCAGCTCGAACAACTCGGCCGTCGTGCGCGCCTGGGCCACCAGCGCCTGGGCTTGTTCATGGCGCTCGTGGGCCTGGTGCGCGGCCTCCATCTGGCAGCGGTGCATCTCCTCGGCGCCCTTGAACACCACGTCGGTGAGGCGGATCAGCGCCTGCAGCTGATCCTGCGAAATGCTCAAGGTGGCGTCGGGCTCGGCGTCTGCGGCCTTGGAGGTCGCGCCTGCCTTGCGGGTCTTGCTGGACATGCTGTGTCTCCTCATGTGGGGGTGGACTCTCATTCGTAGTCCACGCAAGACCATTGCGCAAGCTCAAAGTGCTTGCTGCCACCAGCAGCACGATCTATCTTTGGCCCTGCAGTCAGTGCATCCCTGAACGTTCACGCTGTTGGAGACAAAGCATGACAAGTGGAAGCAATGAGTCGCCGCCGAGAACCGCCGGCCCGGACCTGATCCTGCTCGCCCTGTTCCAGAGCCGCTTGCGAGAGCGGTCGCGTTACCTGGACCAGGTGATTCAATCGGACGCTTCACCCAACAGCGTCCGGCGCGCCGAGGAGGCGCTCGCTGCAGTGCAAGAAGCAGAACGCCGCCTGGGCCGCGGCCGCTACGGCTTGTGCGACAGCTGCAACGAACCCATCGGGTGGGACGAGTTGCTGCAGTCCCCTGAGCAGACGAGCTGCAGAAGTTGCAGCCAGTTTGGCGGGCTGGACGCACGCCTCAAGAACTGAAACGCATCACGCCATCGTCGAGCCTGCCGTAACGCAAGCTCAATAGATCGCGCGCGTAGTTCTGGTACAGCCGCCAGGGTGCCTCGGTGCCCTGCTTTGGCAACTTGTCCAAGGCGCGCTGCACGTAGCCGGAGCTGAAGTCGATCCACGGCGCGGCCTGGACCGACGGGTCGCTGTTGCGCGGCGTGCATTGGCGGTAGCCGTGGGTGGCCATGTGATTGAGCAGGCGGCACACGTACTCGCAGGTCAGGTCGCACTTGAGCGTCCACGAGGCATTGGTGTAACCAAAGGCCGACGCGAGGTTGGGCACGCCGCTGAACATCATTCCCTTGTAGGTCAGGGCCTGGGCCAGGTCGACGGCTTGCCCGTCGACGCTGAGCCGCACGTCGCCCAGCAGGTTGAGCCGCAAACCGGTGGCGGTGACGATGAGGTCGGCTTCAAGGTGCGCACCCGACTCCAGCTGGATGCCGCGATCGGTAAAACTTTCAATCTGGTCGGTGACCACCGATGCGCGCCCCGCGCGGATGGCTGCGAACAGGTCGCCATCGGGCACCAGGCACAAGCGCTGGTCCCAGGGCTTGTAGCGCGGGCTGAAATGCCGTGCCACGTCGTAGTTGGGTCCGAGCGCGGCGACCACGCCCTTCTGGATGAGCTTGCGCACAAACTCCGGCCGGCGCTTGCACAAACGGTAGAAGTACATGCCCAGCAGCACGTTCTTCCAGCGCGTGATGGCGTAGGCGGCCCGCGCCGGCAGCCTGCCGCGCAGCCAGTTGGCGATGCGGTCCTGCGCGGGGCGCGACACCACGTAGGTCGGCGAGCGCTGCAGCATGGTGACGTGGGCGGCCCGCTTGGCCAGCTCGGGCACCAGGGTGACCGCGGTGGCGCCGCTGCCGATCACCACCACGCGCTGCTTGCTGTAGTCGATGTCGGGCGTCCACTTCTGCGGGTGGACGACGCGGCCGGCAAAGCGCTCGATGCCGGCGAACTCGGGTGTGTAGCCCGCGTCGTAGCTGTAGTAGCCGGCGCACATGAAGAGGAAGCTGCAGCTGAGTTCCAGGCTCTCGCCGGATGGCACGCGCTCAGCCTGCACCGTCCACTTCGCCTCGGCGCTGGACCAGTTCGCGCTCTTCACACGGTGCCCGAAGCGGACGTGCGGCTCGATGCCGCCCTCGCGCGCGGTGTCGCGCACGTAGTCAAGGATGGTCGGGCCATCGGCGATGGCGCGCGGGTTCGTCCACGGGCGGAACGAATAGCCCAGCGTGTACATGTCGGAATCGGAGCGCACCCCGGGATAGCGGAACAGGTCCCAGGTGCCGCCGATGGCATCGCGGCTTTCCAGGATCAGGTAGCTGCGGCCGGGGCATTCGGCCTGCAGGTGGTGGGCAGCGCCGATGCCCGACAGGCCAGCGCCCACGATCAGTACATCGACATGTTCCATCGGCACGCTGCCTCACTGGTGGGACCGGGCGACAGGATAGCCCGCGCCAAAAAGAACACCCGCGGGGTGCCACCGGAGTGACACCGCCGCGGGCCAACGGAGGTCTTTCGTCGTACTGCTTGCTAGAGGAGATCAGTCACGGTCGAGCGTGTTGTTGGCATCGCGGTCCACACCGATGCGCGTGCCGTTGCCCGGTGGCACACAGGTGAAGGTGAGCGGCGCACCGGCGGCGCTGGCCTGGTCGAGCAGGCCTTGCAGCGTGACGGCCGCTTCGCTCGCCTTGTTGGGCACGAAGTTCTGGCTGCTGTTCATCACCCAGCCGCGCGACTGGTTCTGAATCACGCCCTTGGCCACCAGCTCGCATTCGGCCCGCGGGCTGGTGATGTTGGCGCGGGCCACCAGCAGGTTGAGCCGGCCGCGGATGTCGGTCTGCGTGGCGTTGGTCGGCGTGACCGTGACCTGCTGGCCGACGATGGGGTTCATCTCCGATCCCATGGCCAGCACGAACTGCTCGACCTGCGCGCGCTGCGTGGCATTGAGCGTGAACACCGCCGCGCTCAGGAACTGGAACACCGTGCCCGAGGCGCCGGAGTTGTCGAAGCCGAAGCCCTTGATCTGGTCGCCCACGTTGCCCACGCTCGCGACCTGCGTGTTCTCGCCGAACATGCCGACCTTCTGGTACATGTTGCGCAGGTGCGGGATCTTCATGTCTTCATCGACACCGCCGCCCTCGATGGCCAGCGTGCCGTCGGTGCCGAAGCGCTTGGCCGTGCCGTTCACCACGTGGCAGCCGTTGCAGGTGGTCAGCGTGTCGGAGGTGACGGTGTTGTAGACCGTCTGGCCTTGCGCCTGCGCCGTGGTCAGCGAGTTGTCGAGGTTGGTGATGGGGCTGGGCGGGTAGGTCAGGCGCAGCGCGAACTTGGTGAACGCGTCCATCTGCGCCGCGGTGAGCTGCGAGTCGCGGCCCAGCAGCCCGGTGAAGGCGACGTTGAAGTCCTTGAAGGCCTGGTCTTCGATCGACTGGCCGGCCACGCGGCTGGCGCCCGTGCGGTCGCCACGCCAGTGCATCGGGCCGTTGCCGGCCAGGCCGCGCAGGCTTTGCGTCGTCATCGGGCCCTTCATCGGGTGCAGGTTGGTGTTGCGGCCGATGCGCGGGATGTTCACGTTGTAGGTGCCGGGGTTCTGCACGCGGCGCTCGTCGGGGTTGCCGAGGTCCCAGGACAGGTGGTCCATGTCGCCGAAGATGTGGCAGCCCGAGCACGACGAATCGCCGCGGCTGGAGGTGAGTTGGGCGTCGTACAGGAAGGGTCGGCCGTTCACGACCACCGCCGGCTCGGGGTTGAACATCTTCACGTGCGCGGCTTCGGTGAAGCTGGTGGTGTTCACCACCGAGATGCCGTTGTCGCCGCGGGTCAGCACGAAGGCGCGGGCGCGCGGTGCGTCGAGCACCACACCGGTGGGCAGGCCGCCGGTCAGCGTCACGTGGCTGCTGGCCGAGGGCGTGAAGCTGTTGGCCTCGAGCTGCGAGGTGCTGAAGCGGCCGAGCTTGTTGGAGCCCATGGCTGCCACGTAGAGCGTGCCGCCGTCGGGTGTGATCGCCATC
>NZ_DASSRA010000292.1:0-9065 GCF_035702065.1 Rhizobacter sp. | reverse complement strand
ACCAGGGGGTTGGGGTCTTGGCCCGCGGCGACCACGCGGGCCAGGCCGGCAGCGATGAGGGCATCGCAGCAGGGCGGTGTGCGGCCATGGTGCGAACAGGGTTCGAGCGTGACGTAGGCCGTGGCACCGCGCACCTCGTGGCCTCGCTGCGCGGCGTCGCGCAAGGCCATCACATCGGCATGCGGCCCGCCGGCTTGCTGGGTGTGGCCTCGGCCGATCACGCGGACATCGGCTGCCGTGATGACGCAGCCGACACGCGGGTTGGGCTCGCTCAGGCCGATGGCCTGGGCGGCGAGCGCCAGGGCGTCGCGCATTGCAGCGAGGTCGACGGGGGAGAAGTTCAAGGCTGGTGCTGGGTGGTGGCCAAAGAGGCCACATTGTGCGGCGTAAGCTCGCTCGGGCAGGCGCCGTCGCCGCGGACCACCAGGTAGTTGTGCGGTGCTTCGGTGTAGCGGCAGGCCTTGAAGGTGGTGGCCGTGGCGCCGAAGACCCAGCCGTCGGGGACGATGCGCAGCGGCTCCGCGCCCAGGCCGTTCGGCGGCACGATGCAGAAGTAGGCCAGGTGGCGCTCGCGGCCGTTCACCACGTCGATCTCGCATTCGCCGGGTACCAGCGACAGGGCGAGCGGCGCATCGTTGGGGTGCTCCGCATCGGGTTGTGGTCCGAGCGAGAAGCGGATGTGGCCTCGCACGAGGAGCCCCGCCCGGTCGGTGCAGGCGTTGAGGTGCGCCGGTGTGATGTCGCGCACCGTCAGGCCGGCCGGAACGCTGCACCGCGACACAACCATGCCGGTGGCGCTGTCGAGGATCCACACCACGGTGCCGGCGGCAGATGGCTTGAGAACGCTGCGCCCTTCGCTGATCTGCCGGGCGCCAACAGGGAGATGGCTGCGCGGCGCCAAGCTTCTGTCTTGTGGAGGCAGCGCCAGTGCGGCGGAGTAAATGGGGGCCACGGCTGCGATGCTGGTGTGCAGCTCGATGGCTTGCTCGCTGTCGCTGCGGTCCCGCCAGCGCACGCTCACGTGGCTGCTCTTGAGGCCGGCCGAGGGAGACACTGTGCGGGCGAGCGTGAACGCCGTGGCATTCGCGCCGTGTGCCGTGCTGCCCAGGCTGGCGATCTCGCCGAAGGCCGTGGTGTGGGCAAAGCCGCGGAGGTGCTCCAGGTCTTGCTGGGCGAGTTGGACGGCATCAGTGCGCTGGTGGGCGATGTCGCCATGAAGCCGGAGCCACGATTGCAGGCGCAACGCGCCCAGCAGGCCCACGGACAGCATCAGGAGGCCGATCAGGGCTTCCACCAAGGTGATGCCGCGCTGCTGGTGGTGAAGGGTTGTCGTCATCGTGAACCTCAGTGATCGCGCCAGCTGCCGGGCATGCGGGCATAGCTGCCGGTGTGCTGGTGCAGGGCCTTGAGCACGGCGGCGTCGTACTGGATCTGCGTGCTGCCGCTGGCTTGGAAGTCGCCTTCGATGACCACCGCGCCGTGGACCGTGGCGCCAGCCGCATCGCTCCAGCGTGGATCGGTGCCGTAGACGAGGCCGTGGATGACGGCGCCCGCCTGCAACTCGACGGGGCCATCGGCCACCAGCAGCAGAGGGCGTTGCGGGGTGCCGAGCACGGTCGAAGAATCGAGCTTCAGGCCGCCGCGCAACCAGATCAACTGATGTCGAGCGGCGGCTTGCTGCAGCGAGGCGTCGCAGGCCTGGCTGCAATCCAGTTCGCGTGCCATGGGTTGGGCACGCCAGGCTTCCCGGCTCATGCGGAACAGGCTGGCGAACAGCCCGGTCGGTGTGAGCTGGGCGAGGGTGCTCTCCTGGCTCAGGACGGACGCGCTGGCCGGCGTGCCGGGTGTGCTCGTCAGCCGCAGTGCGCCGGGCTCGATGGCGCCACCGCTGTGCAGCGTCAGGCCACCGCTGGCGGCGCTGGTGTGGCGGATGTCGAAGGCGCCAGACACGAAGTTCACCGAGCCACGCACTGTCAGTGCGGCGGCGGGCAGGGTGTCGAGGCCGGGCAGTCGGCCCAGGCGCACCTGCAGCTGGGCGCGGCTTGAGTGGCTGAAGCCGGTTGACGTGAGTTGCAGCGTGTCGGGTGGGTCGGTGGCGGCCACGGCGATGCTGAAGGCGACGCGGTGGCTCGTTGATGGCGTGTTGCCTGGGCATTGGCAGGCCCAGCCACTTTCGTTGGCCACGCACGTGGCTTGCATCGCCGAGACGCTTCGCTCCCGAAATGCGGTGCAATCGCTGCCGGTCGGCTCGCTGCTGTTGAGCTGCGCCAATGCCCAGTCGATGCCGGCTTCCGCCGCCTCGCTGGCCTGCGCTGCGCGGTACTGGTTGATGGAGGTTCGGGCCTCGAACAGCACGCTGCGGTGGGCGAAGGCCACGCTCAGCAGGATCACGAAGGCCATCAGCAGCGTGATGGCCACGGTGGCCGCGCCGCGCTCTGCGGCTTTCATGTGGGGCACGCGCCGGTCAGCGCGTCGTGGCGAAGGCGGACTGTGGTCTCCATGCTGCGCAGGGGGGCCATGGGTGCGGCCCCGCGGGCCTCGATGTGAAGGGCCAGGCTGCGCACCGTCTGGCGAGGAGGGCAACGCGTGCTGCCCGCCGCACAGGCCTGGCTGCAGAAGCCGTCGAGCACGATCTCTTCGGTGTGCGGCGTGATGCGGAATGCCGCTACGCGCAGGGTGTTGACGTCGGTCAGGGCTTGCCAGTGGCCTTCGCCGATCTGCATCTCGATCGCGCCGTCGCGCAGCCGATAGGCGAGTGACGCACCGGTGTCGGGGTAGGCGAAGCGCACGCCTCCCTCGGCCACGCTCAAGGGGCCGGCGCGCCGCAGGTCGCGGGCAATCAGATCGCTGGCGGTGCGCAGGTCCTGCATGAGGCGCGCCTCGACCAGCAAGCCGCGGTTCTCGCGCAGGTGGTGGGTGAGTGCGAGCAAGGCGGCCGCGATCACGGTGAGGCCGATGGCCAGGCCCACCATCAGCTCGACGATCGACAGCCCCCGCTCGCGGTGGCGCGGACTCATACGCCCCAGCAGCGCTTGTTGTCGGCGCTGCTGTTGGCGGTGTTCTCGTCCGGGCCAGAGGCGTAGCGCGTATCGCCACCTGTGACGGTGAGCCGTAGCACCCTGCAAGCAGTGTCTGCGGCTTGCGCGCCGGTGCCGGTGGCCGTGGCGCTGAAGCCCGTCTCGCTGGACTCGGTGACGGACAGCGCGTAGTAGCGCATCGACGAGCTGGCGCTTGTGTTCAGCTCGGCCAGGCTGGCGTAGCTGGTGTGGCCGGAACGCCAGCGCTCCTGGCTCATCTGCAGTTGCATGAGCGCCGTGATCGCGTCCGTTCTGCGCACCTTGTAGACCGGACCCGTGAAGCTGGGGTAGGCGGTGGCGGCGAGGATGCCGACGATGGCCGTCGTCACCGTCAGTTCGATCAGCGTGAAACCGCGTTGTTGTTGCTGCATGGTGGCCTCCTCAGCAGGCGCGGTAGCCGGAAACCGTGGCCTGAGGCGAGCAGGAACGTACCCGGCCCATCAGGTTGACCACCTGGTGCACCGTTCGGCCTTGCGCACCGGTGATGCGCACGGTGGCGGTGGGCGAGGCCGTGCCGTGCAGCGGGTCGAACAGGACCGAGGCGACGTTGGCTTGCAGGCTCACGCGCTGTGCGTTGTCCAGTGCGACCGTCTTGAGCGCCTGCGCGTCGCCCTCGCAGCGCGCCGTGCCGTCATCACTGCACTGGCACTGGGCGGCTTCCCCGGTGTGGATGACATAGCAGGCGGCTTCCGGGCGAAAGCTCACCCGCACACCCTGGTTGCGCAGCACCGCCTCGGCGCGTGCGAATTGCAGGTCGCTGGCCACTTGCGTGGCCACGCCGTCAATGCGTTGTGTGTCGACGAAGTGACCGAACGAAGGCAGCGCCGTTGTCACCACGATGCCGGTGACGGCGACCACGATCATCAACTCGGTCAGCGTGAAGCCCCGAACCTGTGCATTCATGTTCCCTCTCCCTGTGTTCTGAATGTGCGTGCACTGTAGGAAATGCAAGCCGATTCAGCGTCCACCGGGAGGGGGAAACGAGGTGCCCATGGAGAGGGCACCCTGCGGGGGGAGGTCAGGCCATCGCGCCTGCATGCATGACGGCTTCTCGGCGAGGCCTCAGTCAGCAGGGACTGAGGCCTTTGCCGCCTCAAATGTCTCGGATCAGCTGACGGAACTCGTCCACGTCTTCGAAGCTGCGGTACACCGACGCGAAGCGCACGTAGGCCACCTTGTCGATGCGCTTGAGTTCGCGCATCACCAGCTCGCCGAGCTTGGTGGAGGCGACTTCCTTGGCGCCGCTGTTGAGCAGCTTGTCCTGGATGCGTTCGATGGCGGCGTCGATCTGCTCCACGCTCACCGGGCGCTTGCGCAGGGCCAGCGTCATCGAGGCGCGGATCTTCCCGATGTCGAACTCGGCCCGGGTGCCGTCCTTCTTGACCACCGAAGGCAGCGCGATCTCGGTGCGCTCATAGGTGGTGAAGCGCTTGTCGCAGCTCTGGCAACGCCGGCGGCGGCGCACGACGTCGCCCTCGTCGGACTCACGCGTCTCGACGACCTGAGTGTCTTCGTGCGAACAAAAAGGACAACGCATGTCAGGTGAGATCGGGTTCTGCGCCGGGTCGCCCCAAGCCGGACCGCGCCCCTGGGGGGCAGGAGCGCAGCGACTGGGGGGCTGGCATCTCAGCGGTAGACCGGGAAGTCTTTGGTGAGCGCCGCGACTTTGGCACGCACCGCCGCGATGTTGGCCTCGTCGTGCGGCTTGTCCAGCACGTCGGCGATCAGGTGGGCGGTGGCGCGGGCCTGCTCTTCCTTGAAGCCGCGGGTGGTGAAGGCCGGCGAACCCAGGCGAATGCCGCTGGTGACCATCGGCTTCTGCGGGTCGTTGGGGATGCCGTTCTTGTTGCAGGTCATGTGGGCGGCGCCCAGGATGGCCTCGGCTTCCTTGCCGGTGAGGTTCTTGGGCCGCAGGTCCACCAGCATCACGTGGCTCTCGGTGCGGCCGGAGACGATGCGCAGGCCGCGTTGCGTGAGCGTGTCGGCCAGCACGGCGGCGTTCTTCACCACCTGCTGCTGGTAGGCCTTGAACTCGGGTGACAGGGCTTCCTTGAAGGCCACCGCCTTGCCGGCGATCACGTGCATGAGTGGGCCACCCTGGATGCCTGGGAAGATTGCGCTGTTGATCTTCTTGGCGATGGCCTCGTCGTTCATGACCACGATGCCACCGCGCGGGCCGCGCAGGCTCTTGTGGGTGGTGGAGGTGACCACGTCGGCGAATGGCACCGGGTTGGGGTACACGCCCGCAGCAATCAGACCGGCGTAGTGGGCCATGTCGACCATGAAGTAGGCGCCGACGGCCTTGGCCACCTTGGCAAAGCGCTCGAAGTCGATGCGCAGGGCGTAGGCCGATGCCCCGGCAATGATCAGCTTGGGCTTGTGCTCATGAGCCAGGCGCTCCATCGCGTCGTAGTCGATGGCTTCGTTCTTGTCGAGGCCGTAGCTCACCACCTTGAACCACTTGCCGCTCATGTTGAGCGGCATGCCGTGCGTGAGGTGGCCGCCTTCAGCCAGGCTCATGCCGAGGATGGTGTCGCCAGGCTGCAGCAGGCCGAAGAACACCGACTGGTTGGCCTGCGAGCCGGAGTTGGCCTGCACGTTGGCGAACTGGGCGCCGAAGAGCTGCTTCAGGCGGTCGATGGCCAGCTGCTCGACGATGTCGACGTACTCGCAGCCACCGTAGTAGCGCTTGCCGGGGTAGCCCTCGGCGTACTTGTTGGTGAGCTGGCTGCCCTGGGCGGCCATCACGGCCGGCGAGGTGTAGTTCTCGGAGGCGATCAGCTCGATGTGGTCTTCCTGGCGCTTGTTCTCGCTCTGGATGGCGGACCAGATCTCGGGATCGATGGCAGCAAGGGTGGATTTGGCGCGGTCAAACATGTGGCAGTCCTCGTGGTCAGAATCCCTCGGCGAACCGCGTGTGGAACACGGCTGCGGGGCTGCCCAGGCGAACGGCTGAACCGACCCAGCCATATCTACAAGCCTGGGCGGGCTGCGCTTCCCAGTGGTTCACCACCTCAGGCACCGTGGAGGTGCCCCATCGCCAGTTGCGCAGCGGGGGAAGTGTACCGCGGCAGGCTGCGCGCGGTACGTCAAAAGCGGGTCAGCGAAGCAGGGCGATCTGCTCGGCCGTTGCCTTGTCGGGGGCAGGCGCGGGCTTGGCTTCGGGGTCGGCGAGCGTCACCGGCACGGCAACGGGCGCGGGCGCCACGATCAGCGGTGCCGTCACGGCGACGGTCTTGCCGCTGGCCACCTGGCGCAGGTGTTCCTGCTCTGCCAACACCTTGCCGGCGTAACCGCCATCGTCGGTGAGGTTGGCGGCACCGACGTAGTGGCGCAAGCCGGCTTCGACGCCACCAGCGCGGGCGATGCACTCCTTGAGCACCTGCACGCCCACGCGCAGGTTCGTCACCGGGTCGAAGGCCGCGTGGTTACCGCCGAAGGCCTCGTACTTGTCGTCGTGGACGCGGGTCATCACCTGCATCAGGCCCTGGGCCCCCACGGGGCTCTGGGCAAAGGGGTTGAAGCTCGATTCGATGGCCATGATGGCCAGGATCAGCGTCGGATCCAGGTCGGTTTTGGCCCCGACGGTCCAGGCCTCCTTCACCAGCCGGCTCACCGGCTCGGGTGCCACGCGGTAGCGGCGCGACAGCCAGATGGCGACGGCCGCCTGCTGTCGGGTCAGGTCCTTGGGGTCGGCTGCCGTGGCCCGGGCGATCGCGTCGGGTTCGCTCAGGTCGACCAGCGCCTCGGTGCTGCCCACGCTGCGGGCGTCTTGCCGGGCTTGCAGCCAGTTCAAGGTGTGCTCTTCCACGGCGTGGCGAAGGTCGCGCTGTCCGGCAACGAACAGCAGCGCCGAGACCAGCAGCAGGCCCACCAGGGCCAGGGTGTTGTGGCTGACCTCCAGCAGGCCGTGGCCCACATCACGCAAGAACACATGGCTGGAGGCGACCGCCGATTGGCGGCTCGCATTCAGCTGCGAAACCAGTTTTTGAAGCGCTGTCATGTCACTCCTTTCTTCTCTGTCCCTCCGCGGCACGCTCGCAGGCAAGCGTTCAGCTGGAATGTGACAGTGATAATCCGCGGCGAGATCGCTGCGGATTCGGCAGCGTGGCGCCAGGGCTCTCCGAACGAGAGTTGGCGCGGGTTATCCCTGATCTATGTCAGGTGCGGGCGCATTCTGGAAGAACGATCCATAACCAGTCAAGCATTAAGAGGCCATTCTTAATAGCTAAAAGAAATGAAATATCGAGATTTGCGTGACTTTATGGCCGGCCTGGAGCGCTCGGGCGAACTCCGGCGTGTCGCCGAGCCAGTATCGGCGCGGCTTGAAATGACAGCGCTCAGTGACCTCGTGCTCCGTTCCGGCGGGCCGGCGTTGTGGTTTCAGAATCCTGCCGGTTACAAAATTTCGGCCTTGACGAACCTGTTCGGAACGACTCGTCGGGTCGCTCTGGGCATGGGCGCTACAGAGGTAAAAGAGCTGCGCGACGTGGGTCGCGTGCTCGCCGGTCTGAAGGAGCCTGAGCCTCCCAAAGGCTTCAAGGATGCGGGCAAGTTGTTACAAATGGCCAAGGCCTTGTGGGACATGAAGCCCTCGGCGGTGCGCCGGGCGGCCTGCCAGGAAGAGGTGTTGGAGGGCGGTGAGGTCGATCTGGGCCAGTTGCCCATCCAGACCTGCTGGCCAGGCGACGTGGCCCCCCTGATCACGTGGGGCCTGGTGATCACCCGCGGGCCCCAAAGTGGGCCGAATCCGCGCCGTCGGCAGAACCTGGGAATCTACCGCCAGCAGGTCATCGGCCCTCGGCAGGTCATCATGCGTTGGCTCGCGCACCGGGGTGGGGCGCTCGACTTCCGCGAGTTCGCCCTGGCCCATCCGGGCCAGCCGTTCCCGATCGCCGTGGCGCTGGGCGCCGACCCGGCCACCATCCTGGGCGCGGTGACGCCCGTACCCGACACCTTGTCCGAGTACCAGTTCGCCGGTCTGCTGCGCGGCAGCCGCACCGAGGTGGTCGACACCTCGGTGGGAGACGCCGGCGTGATGCTGCAGGCCCCGGCCGGGGCTGAGATCGTGCTGGAAGGCCACATCCCTACGGCGGCCAAAGGCTTCACCGGCACCAGCCCGCATGGCGTGGCGCTCAAGGAAGTGGGCGGTTATCTCTATGCGCTCGAAGGGCCGTACGGCGACCACACCGGCTATTACAACGAGCAGGACTGGTTCCCGGTGTTCGAGATCAGTCGCCTCACGCGCCGCAAGGATCCGATCTACCACTCCACCTACACCGGCAAACCGCCTGACGAGCCGGCCATGCTGGGCGTGGCCTTGAATGAAGTCTTCGTGCCCATCCTGCAGAAGCAGTTTCCGGAGATCGTGGACTTCTACCTGCCGCCCGAGGGCTGCAGCTACCGGATGGCGATCGTCTCGATCGCCAAGCGCTACCCGGGGCACGCCAAGCGGGTCATGTTCGGCGTGTGGAGCTTCCTGCGCCAGTTCATGTACACCAAGTTCATCGTCGTCACCGACGACGACATCGACGTGCGTCACTGGCCCGACGTCGTCTGGGCGATCACCACGCGCATGGACCCGGTGCGCGACACCACGCTGGTCGACCAGACGCCGATCGACTACCTCGACTTCGCCTCGCCGACCAGCGGGCTGGGCGGCAAGATGGGCCTGGACGCGACCAACAAGTGGCCGGGCGAGAGCACACGCGAATGGGGCCGGCCGATCGCCATGGACGCGCAGGTCCAGGCGCGCGTCGCGCCGCTGTTCGATGCGCTGATGGCATCGCGCTGATCGCCGCTTCGCCAGCGAGCCGAAGGCTTGACCTCGATGCGCGGCTCGCCTATCTTCGGTCTGCCTGCGATGCAGGCAACTCCATGGCGCAGTCGCTGCGCGCCAGGAGCCCCGGACCACATTCCTCCGGAGCTCCACGTGGCTCCGGCCACCGACCCCTCCCCACTGCAAGGTGCGGAGGGGTTTTCATATCC
>NZ_DASSRA010000291.1:0-4376 GCF_035702065.1 Rhizobacter sp. | reverse complement strand
GTAGACGCTGCCCATCTGCGACCAGTGGCCGAGCGCCACGTGGCCGAGTTCGTGCGCCAGCACGAACTGGCGGTCCTCCTCGGGCCAGTCGCCCAGGCTCTCGTGGGCGACCACCACATGGCCGTGCAGCGTTTCGGCGAGCGTGTCGCCGCGGACCACATGCAACTCGACGCTGCGCACCGACCCCAGGGCGGGGAGCAGCTTCTCGAAGCTCGCCCGGATCTTCAGGGCGCGCGGGCTGTCGGACGGGATCAGTTGCAGCCTGTCCAGGCGCACCTGCTGCGAGCGCTCCAGCACGTCGACGATGCCTTCGCCATGTGCCATGCCCGCTGCCAGTGCGAGCCCCACCCACATCACCCACCGCATCACCACGCCAACTCCTGCGCGGGCCCACCGCCGGGCCCACATCTGCGATTACGGCGCAATCTGCGTGCCTGATTCAAGGGTTTACCCGCGACTTGTTACCTCAAATCGGGGGGCGCCGTGCTGCAGTGCACGGGCAAGTGCGGTTCCTGCGGCTCTGTCACCCCGGCGAAGGCCGGGGTCCACTGCCCGACGAAGCACCGGGGCGTCCACCGCCAGTGGATCCCGACGTTCGTCGGGATGACATCTCTTCAAGCCTGGATCAGCCCCCAATGCAGCGCCACCAGCGTCAGCTCCGACTGGTTGCTGGCGCCCAGCTTCTGCTTCACGTGGTACAGGTGGGTGCCGATGGTGTTGGGTGACAGGTTCAGGTTGGCCGCGATCTGCGCCACGCTCAGGCCGCGGGCGAGCTGGATGAACACCGAGAACTCGCGTTCGCTCAGCGTCTCGGCCGGGTTGGCCTCGCCCTTCACCTGGGCCAGGGCCAGCGTCTGCGCGGTTTGCGGGTCGACGTAGGGGCGGTGCGCGGCGACGGCCGTCACGGCGGCGATCAGCGCATCGGGGGCGCTGCGCTTGTTGAGGTAGCCCAGCGCGCCGGCCTGCATCACCCGGCGGGGGTGGGCCGTGTCTTCGTGTGCCGACAGCACCAGCACGCGCGCCTTCGCGTCTTGTGCGAGCAGGCGGCGCACCGCTTCGAGCCCGCCCATGCCGGGCATGGAGAGGTCCATCACCACCACGTCGGGCCTGAGCTTGGGGTAGTCGATGCAGGCCTGCTCGCCGGTGTCGGCCTCGCCCACCACCTCGATCTGGGCATCGGCCAGCAGCATGCGGAAACCCATGCGCACCAGCGCGTGGTCGTCGACGAGCATCACGCGGATCATGCGGTGGCAGCCTCGGGGTGAAAGGGGGGTGGGGGCAGGCGCACGGACAGCAGCACGCCGCGTGCCGCGGCCGGCTTGAGCTCGAACGTGCCACCCAGGCCCTGCACGCGCTCGGCCAGCCAGCGCAGGCCGTGGTGACCTTTCTTGTTGGCCCAGTCGGCGGGCAGGCCTGCGCCGTCGTCGGCCACGTCGAGCGACACGCCGTCTGCACTGGCGCGCAGGCTCAGCTCGATGTGCCGGGCCTGGCCGTGGCGCAATGCGTTGGTAAGACCCTCTTGCGCGGCGCGGTAAAGCGCGAGCGCGGCGTCGCTGCCGAGCCGGGCCTCGCCCGTCTCGGTGTGCAGGTCGATCTGCACACCGGGGTGGCTGCGGCGCGTGCGCTCCACCAGATCCGCCAGCGCTTCGGCGAGGCCGAAGTTGTCGAGCACCAGCGGCGTGAGGCGCGGGATGATGCCGTGCATGGCGTCGTACAGGCGTGACGACTCCTCGGCGATCACGCGCGCCGCTGCTTCAGCCTGCGGGTCCTGCGTCTTCATGCGCTGCGCGATGGACAGGGCCATGCTGCGCATCGCCGTCACCGATTGGCCCAGCTCGTCGTGCAGCTCGCGGGCGATCAGGTGGCGCTCCTGCTCGATCTGCTGGTCGACCCAGCGCGCGAGATCGCGGCTTTCGGAGAGCTGCAGCTCGGCGCGCACCGCCCGGCGCTCGGTCTCGATGTGGTCTTGCAGCATGCCCACCATGCGGTTGAAGGCCTTGCCGATGGTGCCGGCCTCGGCGCCCGGCAGCGGTGGCAGGGTCACGTCGAAGCGGCCGCTCTCGACCTGGTTCAACGCACCCACGATCTGCCCGAAGGGCCGCACGGTGCGCCCCACCAGCCAGTACACCAGCAGGTTGAGCGCGGCCAGCGTGAGCACGGCGCCGAGCACCAGCACGATGGCTTCGTCCCAGGCGTCGAGCACGGCGCGCGAGGCATTGGCCTGCACGGTGAGCTTGCCGTCGGGCAGGTCGAGCGACTGCACCGCCAGCGGCGGCGCCACCAGCGCGTCGAACCAGCCGGGCGCGTCGCGGCCGGCCTTGTAGGGCGACACCGGCGAGGTGTAGAGCACGTTGCCCTGATGGTCGGTGAGCGTGATGTCGTTGGAGCGCACTCGCCCCATGCCCTGCAGGAAGCCCAGCACCGCGGGCGTGCCTTGCGCCGTGTAGCGCCACACGGTGCGGTTGAGGAACTGCGCCGCCACGCGGTTGGCGGCCACCACCTCCTCCTTCACCGATTCACGCATGCTGCGCAGCTGCAGGCCCAGCATGACGCCCAGGAACAGCAGGGTCAGCAGCCCGATGATCAGGTGCAGCTTGAGGCGCAGGCTCATGACAGCCCCTCGTCCGACGGGTACGTCGAACGGTCCCCCGGGGGAACGCGGGCCGGCTTGGGAGCGGCCCGGCGCTCGGCCCGCCCCGCGTCGAAACCGCCTCGTGCAGCGTAGGCGTCGAGCGCCTCGACCATGGCGTGAACCATCGCCGTGTGGGTCGGGTCGTGGCCCACCCCGTCGACGAGGCGCAGCAAGCTGTGCGGCAGGCGCTGGTGGAGCGCCTGCGATGCGGCGGGCGTGCAGATGCGGTCGTCGGTGCCGTGCAGCAGCAGCGTCGGCACGGGGGGCAGCTGCGAGCAGCGCTCGAGCAGGGGTGGCGCGTCGAGCCAGCAGTGGTGCAGCAGGTAGTGGCTTTGCACGCGGTAGCGGTCGATCAGCGCGGCCAGCGCATCGCCCGAAGGTTCCAGCTCCGGCACGTGGCCGGTGGCTCGCAGGTTCTCCCGCCGCCACCAGGCGAGCGCGAACTGGGGCGCTTCGTCGCCTTGCAGGCCGTGGGCGATGGCGGGCAGCAGCGCCTGCTGCGGGCCGATGGGGTGGAAGAAGGCGGCCACGTCCTCATCGCGTGCCAGGAAGGTGGCACGCAGCAGCAGCCCGGCCACGGCAGTGGGGTGCGCGGCGGCGTAGGCGAGTGCCAGCGCGGCACCCCACGAGCCACCGACGACCAGCCAGTGCGCGATGCCCAGCGTGTCGCGGAGCAGCTCCAGGTCGGTGATCAGGTGGTCGGTGGTGTTGTCTTCGGTGCGGCCGCGCGGGCGGCTGCCGCCGGCCCCGCGCTGGTCGGGGCTCACGATGCGGTAGCGTGCCGGGTCGAAGAAGCGGCGCAGCAGCGGCGAGCTGCCCGAGCCCGGGCCGCCGTGCAGCACCAGCGCCGCGATGCCTTCGGGGAGCCCGCTCTCCTCGACGTGCAGCACGTGCCCGCCGGACACGGGCAGGGCGTGCACGCGGTACGGTGCGAACTCGGGGTAGAGCGTGCGCAGGGGCGGGGCGGGGTCCATGGGCACGGGCATCCTAGCCCGCGCCCCTGTTTCATGCGTCAGTGCTTTCCTTGCGCGTCGGCGTCCAGCTGCGTAGTTCGGCAGACCTGACCGGGCAGCTCGGTTGCCCGACCAGATCTGTTATCGGCCAAAAGCCGGCCCCTCGCTCCGCCTTGAAGCCTTTCGGAACCCTGGCCTCTGGTCGATGAGCTGGCCTCGCAATGTCGATCCGGACTGTGTTCGTTCGTCGTGCAGAACCATCAACAGCGAACAGGAATTGCACGATGAAGCTCCTTCTAACTTCCGCGGGCATCAGGAACGTAAGCATCCACGACGCGTTGGTCGACCTCCTCGGAAAGCCCATCGCCGAATCCAGTGCCCTGTGCATTCCCACCGCGTTGTACGGGCACCCGCAGTGCGATCCCGCCGGCGTATGGCGGTTCATCACCGGCCAGTCCGGCTGCCCGATGTGCGAACTGGGGTGGAAGTCCCTGGGCGTACTGGACCTCACTGCGCTGCCTAGCATCGACGAAAAGCGCTGGGTCGCTTGGGTAAGCGAGGCGGATGTCTTCCTCGCCGAAGGTGGCGATGCCATCTATCTATCTCACTGGATGCGCCAATCGGGGCTCGCTGCCCTGCTGCCGTCACTCGATCGAACGGTCTGGGTGGGGTTGAGCGCTGGGAGCATGGTGATGACTCCTCGTGTCGGCGAGGACTTCGTCGCAAGCAGGCCATCAATCACAGGTGACGACGTGACGCTGGGAGTCGTCGACTTCTCGATCTTTCCGCAC
>NZ_DASSRA010000290.1:0-12269 GCF_035702065.1 Rhizobacter sp. | reverse complement strand
TCAGCGCGGGCAGCCATTTCTGCGGGTTGTTGCCGGCGGTCTCGACCGCCTTCACGCCACCGTCGATGATGGCCTTCACGTAGCCGGGGTAGTCGGGCGTGTTGACCATGGGCAGGAAGGTGAGGTTCACGCCGAAGGGTTTGTTCGTCATCTCGCGGCAGCGCTTGATCTCGTTGGCCAGCAGCTCGGGCGAGCGTTGCGTGAGGCCGGTGATGATGCCCAGCCCACCGGCGTTGGAGACAGCCGCCGCCAGCTCGGCAAAGCCGACGTAGTGCATGCCGCCCTGGATGATGGGGTGCTCGATGCCGAAGAGTTCGGTGATGCGTGTCTTCATGAAGCGTCCTTTGACAGGTGTTGTTTGATGGCGTTTTGTCGGATCTGGCGCTTCAGGATCTTGCCCGAGGGTGTGCGCGGCAGCGGGTGCGCAGACTGGATGATGTAGCGCGGGATCTCGAAGCGCGCGAGGTGGCCTTCGAGGAAGCGACGCAGCTCGGTCATGTCGAGCGCCTCGCTGCCATAGACGGTGGCACCGACCTCTTCGCCCAGGCGCTCGTCGGGCACGGCGTAGACCGAGGCTTCCTGCACCTGCGGGTGCATCAGCAGCGCGGCCTCGACCGCGCCACAACCGATGTTCTCGCCCCCGCGGATGATCAGGTCCTTGATGCGGTCGACGATGTAGAGGTAGCCCTGCGCATCGATGTAGGCGCCGTCGCCGGTTCGGAACCAGTCGCCGTCGAAGGCCTGCGCGTTGGCCTCGGGCAGGTTCCAGTAGCCCATGAACACCGAGGTGCCGCGCACCCACAGCTCGCCGCGCTCGCCGGGCGGCAGCACGCGGCGGCTTTCGTCGGTGACGCGGATCTGCAGCACCTGCGAGCAGTGGCCCGAGCTGCTCGGGTGGTCCAGGTAGTCCTGGCCGACGATGCCGGTGCCGATGGCATTGGTCTCGGTCATGCCCCAACCGATGTTGGGCAAGGCCTGCGTGAAGCTGGCCTGGATCTGGCGCACTTGCTCGGGTGCGCGCGGTGCGCCACCGCCGCCCAGTGCGGCCAGCGTGGCCAGGCTGTAGCGGCCCGACTGCGCCACGCGCACCAGGTCGCCGGTGACGGCGGCCGGGCCGGTGAGCGAGGTGAGGCGCTCGCGGTCGATCAGCGCGGCGGCCTTGTCTGCGTCCCAGCGGTACATGCTGACGATGCGGCGCTGCAGCCGGTAGCTCGTGAGGTAGGACGAGTGCAGCCCGGTCACGTGGAACAGCGGCACGGCCAGCAGCGTGCCGCCCTGTTCGGTGGGCTCGGGGCGCACCACGCCGCTCACCAGGTCGAGGATGGCGTAATCGAGCTCCCACGAGAGAAGCGCCGAAATCACCATGCGGTGCGTGGAGGGCACGCCCTTGGGCCGGCCGCTGGAGCCGGAGGTGTAGAGCATGATGGCCAGGTCGTCGGGCTGCATGTCGACCGGCGGCATGGGCACGTCGCCGACGGCGGCGGTCACGGCCTTCAGGTCGCGTGCACCCGCGGGCAGCTGCATGGCACGCACGCCCAGCACATGCAGGCCGGCGATGGGTGCGTGCGCCAGGCGGTCCAGTCGCTCCTGGTCGGCCAGCAGCGCCTTGGCGCCGCAGTCGGTGAGGGCGTAGACCATGTCCTCGGTCTGCCAGTGCGCGTTCATGGCCACGGCGACCGCGCCGATGGAGGTGATGGCGCTGAAGGCCAGCATCCACTCGGGGTAGTTGCGCATGGAGATGGCGACGCGGTCGCCCGGCTTCACGCCGCACTGGTGCACCAGCACGTGGCCGATGCGCGAGGCCTGCCGCCAGGCTTCACGGAACGTGAACCGTTCATCCTCGTAGACCAGGAAGGTGAGGTCGGTGACGTAGGCCTCGTAGTAGGCACGCAGCGTGGGCGGCGCGTGCTTGAAGGCGCGCACAGGGCGGCCGTTGGCGACGATGTCGACCAGCTCGCCCGGTTGGCCGGGGGCGGTGAGGGCGGCGATGGCCGCCGCGCGGGTCATCGGCTCGGGCATCTTCAGCGGCCCTTGAACACCGGCTCGCGCTTCTCGACGAAAGCCTTGGCGGCCTCGCGGTGGTCTTGCGTCTGGCCGGTGTGGATCTGGTGCGTGGCCTCGAGGTCCAGGCACTCGTCGACCTCGCCTGCCATCGCGCGGTTGAGGTTCTCCTTCATGTAGCGGTAGGCCACGGTCGGGCCCGACGCGAGGCGGCGCGCGATCTCGCGCGTGCGATCGGCCAGTTCCTCCGGTGCACACACCCAGTTGGTGAGGCCCAGGCGCAATGCCTCGTCGGCCGACACGCGCTCGGAGAGGAAGAACAGCTCGCGTGCCTTGCCGGAGCCCACGATCTGCGTCATGAAATAGGTGCCGCCGTAGTCACCCGAGAAGCCCACGCGCGCGAAGGCGGTGGTCATGATGGCGGAGGAGGCCATCACGCGCAGGTCGCAGGCCAGCGCGAGGGCCAGGCCCGCACCGGCTGCCGGGCCGGGCAGGGCGGCGAGTGTCGGCTTGGGCATCTTGAAGAGGCGACCCGCAGTCTCGCGCTGGTTGTGCCGCTGCTGGTGGATGGCTTCGTCGATGGTGCGCTGGCCCACCGTGCCGTCGCCCGCAGCGGCCATGCCCTTCACGTCGCCGCCGGCGCAGAAGCCCTTGCCCGCGCCGGTGAGCACGATGCAGCGCACGGCCGGGTCGAACTCGGCGCTCACGAGCTGCTGCTGCAGCGCCAGCACCATGGGGCGCGACAAGGCGTTGCGCGCGTCGGGGCGGTTCATGGTCAGTGTCAGCACGCCCTCGTCGAGGTGGGCCAGCAGGTCGGGTGTTCCGGTGTCGAGGGTGCTCATGTGGTGTCTCCGTCTTCAGCTCACGAGGCCCAGCTCGCGCGCGTCTTTCTCGTAGTTGGCGTAAGAGGCCTTCAGCGTGGCGCTGTTGAGGATCATCTCGGCGGCCAGCGTGCGCGTGCCGGCCACGTAGACCTGCGTCTTGATCCAGCACGACTCGGTGCGTGCGCTCTCGCTCAGGGCCACGATCTCGCGCTCCAGGTCGTAGGCCTGGCCGACGAAGAGCGGGCCCTGGACGAGGCGGATCTGCTGGCCGGCGAAGAGGCCGACGGCGGGTTGCTTTCCCTTGAAGCCAGCGAGCGCGGAGGTGCTGCCCAGCAGCACGCTGATCATCTCGATGGGAATGATGGCGCGGCCCCAGGGCGACGAGGCACCGCCTTCGGGCGTGTACCAGGGCGAGGGCTCGGTGATGACCTTGAGCTTGGAGGCGAGCGTGAAGGGGTAGTAGTCGCCCATGTGCTGCTCGAAGCCCATGGCGATGGTTTCCTTGGCCGCGCCGCGCTGGCCCACCTTCAGGTCGCGGTTGATCACGAGGCCGGTGGCCGGGCGCAGCTTGGCGATGCGTTGCGGGATCTCGTGCAGCGCCTGCGGCACATCACCCACCGAGGCGGTGCCGGTGAGCACGGGCGTGCCGTCCTTCTTCTCGGCCCAGATCTTGACGAGCTTCTCGCCGGCGGCAGGCGGCTGCACGAAGGCGCGCACCTCTTCGCCTTCGACCACCATGTTCTGGTAGTGCGCGCTGATGCAGCCGGTCTCGAACCACGCCTGGCCGAAGAGCTTGAACAGCAGCGGGTCGAACTGGCTGAAGTGCGTGGGGCCCTCGATCGGCCCGGCGCGCAGGCCCAGGTCTTCGGCGGTCTTGTCGTCGTGGATGGAGAGGTGGCCGCCGTAGGTCTGCTCCGCGAGCATCTGCCGTGGCTTGCGCAGAGGGCCGCACCACGCAGGCTGGGTCTCGAACGGGACGGTCATGGCAAGCCTTTCCATACGACGCGGCGAAATACCCAGCATAGGCGCCATGCGAGGCCAA
This sequence comes from Rhizobacter sp., assembly GCF_035702065.1. Taxonomy (GTDB): domain Bacteria; phylum Pseudomonadota; class Gammaproteobacteria; order Burkholderiales; family Burkholderiaceae_C; genus Rhizobacter. Next base: position 8,402 of record NZ_DASSRA010000290.1, on the reverse strand, counting down.
CGCAGTCGCGCGGGTGTCAGCGCACGGCGCGGGAATGCAGGAAGATGCAGCCCCTCCGCACAAACCCGAAGAGCGCCGACATGGAACTCCACGCCACCACGCCCACGCCGCCCGATGGCTGCATCGAGACGCAAGTCGTCGGCAACGTGCTGCTGATCGGCATCAACCGCCCGGCCAAGCGCAATGGCTGGACGCCCCGGATGTTCCGCGAACTGGGCGAGGCCTACACCCGCCTGGACGATGACCCCGAGCTGCGCGTGGGCGTGCTGCATGCCTTCGGCGACCACTTCACTGCCGGGCTGGACATGCCCGCCGTGCAGGCGCACCTGGAGCGTGGCGAGAAGCTCATCCCCGAAGGCCTGGTCGAGCCGCACGACTTCGGCAAGCCCGGCTACCGCCGCCGTACCAAGCCGGTCGTCGCCGCCGTGAAGGGCATCTGCTTCACGGTCGGCATCGAGCTGATGCTGGGCGCCGACATCGTGGTGGCCGGCGAGGACTGCCGCTTCTGCCAGAAGGAAGTGCAGCGCGGCCTGATGCCCGGTGGCGGCGCCACGCTGCGCATGTCCGAGCGCGCCGGCCTGGGCAACGCCATGCTGTACCTGCTGACCGGTGACGAGTTCGACACCCCCACCGCCTACCGCCTCAACTTCGTGCAGAAGGTGGTGCCCAACGCGCAGGTGCTCGACGAGGCGCTGGCCATCGCGCAGCGCATTGCCGAGCAGGCGCCGCTGGCCGTGACGGCCACGCGCCTCAATGCCATCAAGGCGGTGGAAGAGGGCCCGGCGGCCGCCGTGGCCGAGTTCGGCGCGGTCCAGAAGAAGATCTTCGCGAGCGAAGACTGGGCCGAGGGCGTGCGCTCCTTCGTCGAGAAGCGGCCCGCCAAGTTCACCGGCCGCTGAAGCAGGCCCGCCTCACCTGGCGGGCAGGCCCAGGAAGGTGAACGGCGCGGCCACCTCGAACTTGCCCGAGGTCTCGCCGGAGAACACGTTCTTCTGGTTGTCGCCGAGCCGCAGCACCTTCACCTTGCCGCTGGCTGGCGAGAAGTCGACGGCCTTCAGGTCGACCCAGAAGGTATTCGGCGTGAGCGCCGATTCGAAAAAGTAGAGCTTGCGCTTGTGGTCGGCCACCGTGCGCCAGCGTGTGCTCGAGATGTTGGGCTCGTTCGGCGTGGTGATGCCGAAGGGCACGGACGCATTGCGCAGCACGCTGAACACCGCGGCCAGTGCCAGGTCGGGGTCGGCGTACTTGGGGATCGCGTTGATGTAGAACGAGGCGCGCGCAAAGCGGTCGGCAGCGCGGTTGGTGCCCGGCAGCATCACCGTGCCGCCGATCTGCTGCCAGTAGGTGGCGAGCGCGAGCTGCTGGTCGAAGACCGGCGAGTTGGTCATGACCTGGTACTGGCGGCCGTGGTGGATCACCTGCTTGCCGCCGATGTACTCGACGATTGCGCTGTCGCCGCTGGCGTCCGACAGCGACAGGTGCAGCGTGGCCAGTCGCTCTTCACCCGGCACCTTGTCGGTCACGAGGGTGAAAGGCTCCTGGCGCAGGTGCTCGACGGCCTCTTGCACGGTGGCGAAGTTGTCCAGCGCGTACTGCGCCCAGGCCGCGATGGTCAGGCCCGGTTTGCCACGGCCGTCGAAGGGCGGGTACTGCGACTCGACCAGCCACAGCACGTTGGCCGACAGGCCGGCTTCGTTCAGGCCGTCGGTGGTGGAGATGTCGTAGCCTGTGGCGATGACGCTTCCGTAGCGCGAGGTCCAGCGAAGCGAGTTCGGGCCGGCCTCGCCGCTGCGCTTCATGCCGCGCGGGAAGATCCACAGGTTGGTGGCGACGTCGACGCGCCAGTCCATCGAGCGGGCCGTGATCACGTTGCCATCGGGGCCCAGGTAGACGGCGCGTGTGCAGGCCGCTGCGCCGTCGGACGAAAGAAGCATCGCGCAGGCGGCCAGCTTGCACGCCGCGGCGCGCCAATCGAATCGGGGCATGGGTCGCTCCTTTTGGCGAGCACCGTGCCCGCGTGGGGCCGATGCTAGAGGCGCGCAGGCGGCTCCGCAATTGCACCGAGGTGCAGCGCTTCTCAGCGGTGGCGCAGTTCGCCGCTGCGTCCCATCCAGCGTTGCGCGTTCATCACCAGCCATTCGCGGGCGAGTGCGTCGTCTTTCAGGTAGGCGTCGAGGAACGCGGTGCTCACGTGCTGGATGGCAATGCGCCCGAGCTCCAGCCCGGTGGCCGTGAGCGGCTGGATGCCCACCCAGCGTTCGCGTTCCATGATGGCGAGCTGGCCGCCATCTCCAACGGGGCCTTGCCTGCCGCCGCGGCGCTGGGCGGACGGGTCTGCCGGCGCGAGCCAGGAGAAGGGCCTGGCCGGCAGCCCGGCCTCGCGTTCGGGCTGCGGGCCTGCCGCATGGGCCGAACCGCTGAAGGCCGCGTGGGGCAGGCTGCGCAGCGACAGCAGGTACTTGTCGTTGCCCTGCAGGTGGCTGAAGGCGGCCGCGCGCAAAAGGGGGCCGTCGGCCTGGCCCAGCACGTCGCGGTCGGCGTCGCTGGTGACGGACAAGGTCGGCAGGCGGATGCCCTTATAGCGCGTGTCGAGCGAGCCCTGCGAGAAGCTCACGTAAGGGCTGAGCGCGATGGCGGCGCGCACGCTCACGGTGGTGAGCGGCTGGTCGGCGCTGCTGATGCGCTCGCCCGCCACCGCCATCGCGGTGTAGGCGCCGAGGCCGAAGCCGGCGATGGCCACGCGGTCCCAGGCCACGCGTTGCCACGGGGCCTCGCCCGCGCTGGTGCGGCGCCTGGCTTCGCCCAGCACCTGGTCCAGCCTGCGCAGGCGATCGGCCATGACGGCGGGTGCGTGGCGTTGCTTGCCCAGCTTGACGAAGTCGCCGTCGCGCGCGAGGTCGGAAGACCAGGCGGTGGCGTCTTCCAGCAGGGGCTGCACCGACATCACCGCATAGCCCGCGCCGGCCCAGGCCGAGCGCCAGGCGTCGCCGGCATCGCTCGCCTCACCCAGGCCGGGAACGTAGATGACCAAGGGCAGTCGGTCGCCGCGCTCGGGCATGTCCAGGTTGACCGTGATCGTCTGTCCGGCCACGACCCAGGGGTGACTTGTGTGGCTGACGGCAGCTTGCTCGACCGATGAATAGCCCCGTGCAGCGAACTCCTGGGGAAGCGGTTCGTCGGGGCGGCGCTGCGGGGGCTCGGAGGAGCAGGCCAGCAGGCTTGCCGACACGGCGCATGCCAGCGCCAGCGTCAGGGTGCGGCAGCGGCGCACCTGCTAACTGCGTGCGCGCATCGCGGTGCGCGCTTGCACGAACTCGAACGCGTACTTGACCGCCTCGGCGATGGCCACTTCGTTGTGGGCGCGCTCGTTCTCGGTCAGGTAGAAGACGAGGTCGACTTCGTGGCGGATGTAGCGTGGCGGCAGGCGGTTCAGCGCCACGCAGGCCACGTCGGCCAGCAGATCGCGCGGCACCTGCGGGTAGCGGGCCGCGGAGGTCGAGACGGCCTCGAAGATGATCCGCTCGTAGTGGTTGTGGATGGATTCGAAATCGGAAGCAGCGCTCATGGTGTCGAGTGCCCGACTCAAATGCGTTCGAGCACCCGCATCGAATAGTCGACCGCCTTCACGTCCTTGGTCAAGCGGCCGATGGAGATGCGGTCGACCCCGGTGGCTGCAATTTCACGCATTTGCCCGAGTTGCACGTTGCCCGAGACCTCGAGCAGTGCGCGGCCCTGCGTGACCGCCACCGCCTCGCGCATCAGCGGTTCGGTGAAGTTGTCGAGCAATACGCTCTTTGCGCCGGCATCCAGCGCCTCGCGCAGCTGGGCGATGTTTTCCACCTCGATCTGGATGTCCACGCCGGAGTCCAGCGCCTGCGCATTGCGCAGCGCCTGGGCCACGCCACCGGCAGCGGCGATGTGGTTCTCCTTGATCAGGATGCCGTGCCACAGCGCGAGGCGCTGGTTCTGCCCACCGCCGGCACGCACCGCGTACTTCTGCGCCTGGCGCAGGCCCGGGATGGTCTTGCGCGTGTCGAGCACGGCGCAGCCGCGCGGGTTGGGCGAAGCGCCTTCGATCGCGTCGACATGGCGGCGTGTGACGGTGGCGGTGGCCGAGAGCAGCTGCAGGAAGTTGAGCGCCGGCCGCTCGGCGGTGAGGAGGGCACGCGCGTTGGCCTCGATGTGGCAGACCAGGGTGTCGGCGGCCATCTTGGCGCCTTCGTCCACGTGCCAGGTGATGCGCGCCTGCTCATCCATCGCGTGGATGCAGCCGTCGAACCACTCCCGGCCGCACAGCACGGCCTCTTCGCGTACCAGCACACGGGCCTTCACGCGCTGGGTGGCGGGCACGAGCTGGGCGGTCCAGTCGTTGCGGCCCATGTCTTCCATCAGGGCGTCGCGGATGTTGCGGGTGCGGGCTTGTTCCAGCGTTTCGTTGTAGTCGAACATGGGGAGTGTCTTCAGGCCGCGCCGACGTTGGGCACGAAGCCAGGCTTCTGGGTGGCGGTGGGGTTGCGCTTGACGAAATCGAGCATGCGGTCGATGCAGCCGAGCGCCTGCGAGCGGATGGGCTCGTCGACGTGGATCTCGCCAGTGCCTTGCTCCAGGCAGGCGACCACGCCCTGCAGCGCGTTCATCGCCATCCACGGGCAGTGCGCGCAGCTCTTGCAGGTGGCGCTGTTGCCGGCGGTGGGTGCCTCGATCAGCGTCTTGCCCGGCGCCATCTGGCGCATGCGGTGCAGGATGCCGTTGTCGGTGGCCACGATGAAGGTCTTGGCGTCCATGCTCACCACGGCGTTGAGCATCTGCGAGGTCGAGCCCACCACGTCGGCCTGGTCCACCACGCTCTTGGGCGACTCGGGGTGCACCAGCACCTTGGCACCGGGGTGCTGGGCCTTCAGCAGGTCGAGCTCCAGGCCCTTGAATTCGTCGTGCACGATGCAGGCGCCGTTCCACATCAGCATGTCGGCGCCGGTCTGTTCCTGGATGTAGCGGCCGAGGTGGCGGTCGGGCGCCCAGAGGATCTTCTCGCCGTGGTCTTTGAGGTGCTTGACGATGGCCAGCGCGCAGGAGCTCGTCACCATCCAGTCGGCGCGGGCCTTCACGGCGGCGCTGGTGTTGGCGTAGACGACGACCTTGCGGTCGGGGTGGGCGTCGCAGAAGCGGGCGAAGTCGTCGGCCGGGCAGCCGAGGTCGAGCGAGCAGGTGGCGTCGAGATCGGGCATCAGCACACGCTTCTCGGGGCTCAGGATCTTGGCGCTTTCGCCCATGAAGCGCACACCGGCCACCACCAGCGTCTTGGCCGCGTGGTCGCGCCCGAAGCGGGCCATCTCCAGCGAGTCGGACACGATGCCACCGGTTTCCAGCGCCAGGTCTTGCAGGTCGCCGTCGACGTAGTAGTGGGCCACCAGCACCGCGTTGTGCTTGGCGAGCAGATCCTTGGCGCGGGCCTTCCACGCTTGGCGATCGGCCGGGCTGAGGGGTTCTGGCACCTTGGCCCACGCGTGCGCGGTGCACGTGGCGCCGGAGGCGTCTTGCAGGGGGTAGTCGAACTGCACTTGGCTCATGGCTGGGTGTGTGGCGGGCCGCTTCGGCCGCGAGGCCGATCATGGTACCGCCACCCCACAACAGCGAAGCGCGTGGGGCCTCGTCTACTCGAGACTCTGCTCGGCTTCCATGAGCTTGTAGCGGGCCAAGGCGAGATTGGTGCGCTGCTTGTCGAGCACGGCAAAGAGGAACAGGCCGGGGTGACGCGAGATCGTGCGCATGACGTGGTGCCGCGGGCCGGCGCTGGTCATCACCTCGTCGACCTCGGTGGTGAGCCCCAGGTCGCGTGCCGACTGCTGGTGAGCGCGCAGCACCTGGGTGCTGGCCGCGGCAGCCAGCCCAAGTTGGATCGGGTGGTCTTCACGCGAATGCCGGGCGAGGATCAGGCCGGTGCTGCCGTCGACCACGGCGCAGGCGAAGACACCGTCCAGGCCCGAAAGCGGAACCAGCGCCTGCGCGGCCAGGGCGGGGTCGAGCGGCGGGCGGCGCACGCTGGTAGCGCTCACCGGCGACGTGATGCGCGCCGTGCTGGCCGGGCCGGCCGCAGCGGGTGTGGCTGCCAGGTCGGCCACCTTGATCTGAAAGCCGTCGAGCCCGCCGGATGCCGGGGCCTGCGGCGGCGCCAGCACGGGCTCCTTCTTCACCCGGTTCCACATGCCCAGCAAGGCGTTCCACACCGCCGACGCGCTGGTCAGCGCCTCGTTCAGCACCTGCACCTTGAGCCGCGCGGGCCACTCGGTCATGCCGATCTTGTTGGCGATCCACACCGCGTTGGGCGGCAGCATGAAGAGCAGGGTGGGACAGCGCCAGTTCGGCTGGTTTACCGCGGTCTGCAGCGTCGTGAGCATCTCGTCGATGGCATGCGGCTGCATGGCCCCGACGATCACCGCCGTCATGTGGCTGCGTTCCATCAGGGCGAGCGGGATGGCGGCGTTGTCGCTGCCGGGTGCTCGCACATCGGTGTGGTAGATGCGCAGGGCGTCTTCGTTGCGGCGCTCCAGGGTCGTGCGCGAGATCATGGCCAGTGTGCGCAGCGTGCCCTGCTCGCGCAGGTGCAGCCGCTCGATGGGGCGACCGCTCGCATCCGACAGGGCCTTGATGACCGAGGCGGCCCACACACCGGTGGGGTCGTAGAGGGCGATCAGGCGGCTGGCGGTTTCGAGGTCGGCGCGCGTGGCGTTGAAGTGCTCGCGGATGGCCTGCGCCGGGGAGCCCGACACGACGAGATCGCGCAGGTGGCTATCGACCATCTGGCCACGGTCGTTGACCTCGGTGGCCACGCTCTCCAGGATGGCGGTGGCGGCGAAGCCCTGATCTCGTTCTTCGGGAACGTGGTCGTTGTGGCCGCGAATCGTGCGCAAATCACCGAAGAGCGAGCTCAGCATGTTGTCTTCTCCCGAAGCTGCGCATCGAACGGCGCGGTTCGCAGAAGTCTAGGCCGGCGGGGCGGGCTCGGCATCCCGCCGGATGCAACCATTGGTTGAAAAGGGACATCGAGTTAGGGGGGTGGGCGGGCGCTTACGAGAACGGTTCAAGAGAAGAAGCGACTGGGCGGTGCCCCCACCGAGCGGCGGACCATCGCCGTGAAGGCGCTGGCGCTCGCGTAGCCCAGCTCGGCCGAGATCACCGACATCGGGATCTTGCGCGCCGCCATCGACAAGGCCTTGGCCAGCAGCACCTGCTGGCGCCATTGCAGGAAGGTCGTGCCCAGCTCGCTGCGGAAGAGTCGCGCCACGGTGCGTGGGCTGGCGCCGGTGCTGCGCGCGCAGGTCTCCAGCGTCGACCAGCGCGTGGGGTCGTCGAGTACGGCTTCGCACAGGGCGCGCAGGCGCTTGTCCTGCGGCAGGTCGACGCCGATGGGCACGGGCTGGGCGCGCCGCAGCTCGTCGAGCACCAGGGCGCTCAGGTGGCGTTCGCGTTCGGTGGGCTGGCGGCGGCCGGGCTCGGCGTCCATGTGAACGACCAGCTCGCGCAGCAGGCTGGAGACTTCCACCACGCGGCATTCGCGCCAGGGCGAATCGGGCGCGGCGTTCACTTCGGGGCCGCAGTGCTCGGCATCCTGGTGCAGGTAGAGGGTGCGCAGGTCCGCGTCCTCCACCACGGTCACCACGTGTTCTACGTTCGGCGGGATCCACACCGCGCGCGAGGGCGGCACGATGAAGGTGCTGCGTGCCGCCGTCATGCGCACGACGCCGGTGACAGAGAAGGCCAGCTGCCCCCACGGGTGGCTGTGCGGGACGATGTGCGTGTCGGCCGCCAGCCGGCGCGACTTGGCGCGTACCGGGTAATCGGGCGTGGGGGCGTAGCCCTGTGGGTCGACGGGCGGCAGGCTGGTGTGGCGGCGTGGGGTGGTCGGAGCAGGCATGTCCGGATCTCGATAGAACTTGACGAACTATCGTAACCCGGCCGATCCATGCACGCCTAGAGTGCACGGATCGTCCCCACATTGCTTCCCATGACCGCTGCAGTTGTTCCCGTTCCCCTCCGGCAAGACGCCAAGACCATCGGCCTGATCGGCCTGGCTCATGGCACTTCGCACTTCTTCCACATGCTGCTGGCGCCGCTGTTCCCGCTGTTCATCCAGGAATTCGGCTTCAGTTACTCCGAGCTGGGCCTGCTGGTCACCACCTTCTTCGTGATCTCGGGTGTCGGCCAGGCGCTGGCCGGCTTCCTGGTCGACCGCGTCGGCGCGCGGCCGGTGCTCTTCGTCGCGCTGAGCTGCTTCGTGCTGGCCGCCTTGGCGACTGCCACGGCGCAGGGCTACAGCGGCTTGATGCTGGCTGCTGCCCTTGCGGGCCTGGGCAACTCGCCTTTCCACCCGGTGGACTTCACCATCCTCAACAAGCGCGTCTCGC
>NZ_DASSRA010000289.1:0-10914 GCF_035702065.1 Rhizobacter sp. | reverse complement strand
CCGATGTTGGAGAACATGGCCAGCTTGGGCGTGAGGAAGCCGCTGTAGTTGGCGAGCAAGCCGACCAGCAGCGCACCGACGAAGCAGCCGAATGTCGACCCCAGCCCGCCGATGATGATCACGATGAAGATCAGCACGTTGACCTGCGCGCCGATCTGCGGGATCACGTTCTGCTGGTACAGGCCCCACAGCACGCCGCCCAGGCCGGCGAGCGCCGAGCCGGCAACGAACACGCCGACGAAGAGGCGGCGGATGCGGTAGCCCAGGCTCTCGACCATCTCGCGGTCCTGCACGCCGGCGCGGATCAAGAGGCCGAGCTTGGTGCGGTTGAGCGTGTAGAGCATGGCGAGCAGCACCACCGCGCCGATCACCACCGCCACCAGGCGGTACTTCTCCACCGCCGCGTCGCCCCACAGCAGCGAGCCGCGCAGCGTGGCCGGCAGCGGCAGCGGGATCTGCGCCGGGCCCCACACGACCTTGATCAGCTCTTCGCCGATGATCATGCCGCCCATGGTGATGAGGATCTGCTTGAGGTGCTGGCCGTACACCGGCCGCACCAGCACGCGCTCGAAGCCCCAGCCGATCGCCGAGGCGAGCGCCATCGCGGCGAGCATGGCGCAGAAGACGGCGGCGAGGTTGCGCCACAGGCTCTCCGCCGACGACCAGTCGGCCATCACGCCGAACACGCTGGTGGCGACGAAGGCGCCGAAGGCGATGAACACGCCGTGACCAAAGTTCAGCACGTCCATCAGGCCGAACACGAGCGTGAGGCCCGAGGCGATGATGAAGACGATCATGCCCATCGCGAGGCCCGCCACGGTGAGCGTGAGCCAAGAGGAGGTGGAGCCGATCGCCGGCAGGGCCAGCAGCGCGAGGGCCGGCACCAGGGCCAGCGGCAGCCAATCGAAGGAGGTCTTGTTCATTGGTGTGCCCCGAGCGACAGGCCCAGCAGTCTTTGTTGGAGTTCTTCGTTCTCGGCCAGCTCGGCCATGGCGCCGCGGTGCACGACCTGGCCGTTGTCCATCACGGCCACCTGGTCGCCCAACGACTTGGCCATGCTGAAGTTCTGCTCCACCAGCAGCACCGTGGTCTGCGTGCGCTTGAGCTCGCGCAGCGCCGTGATGAGGTTCTGGATGATGGCGGGCGCCAGGCCCTTGCTCGGCTCGTCGATCAAGAGCAGGCGGCGCGGCTCGACCATGGCGCGGGCGATGGCCAGCATCTGCTTCTGCCCGCCCGAGAGCTTGCCGGCCGGGTGCAGCCAGAACTTCTTCACCGCCGGGAACAGCTCGAACAGCCACTCCAGGCGCTGCGTGTCCATCTGCTCCACGGTGCGTGCGTTGCGTGCGGCCAGCAGCAGGTTCTCGCGCACCGAGAGGTCGGCAAAGATGCCCATGTTCTCGGGCACGTAGGCGATGCCGAGTTGCGCGATCTCGGGCGTGGCGCGGCCGGCGATGTTCTGCCCGTCGAAGCTCACCGTGCCTTGCGAGGCGGCCCACAGGCCCATGATGGTCCGCAGCGTGGTCGTCTTGCCTGCGCCGTTGCGGCCGAGCAGCATGGTCACCTGCCCGGTGGGCACTTCGAAGTCGACGCCGTGGAGGATGTGGTACTGGGCGATGTGCGTGTGCACGCCCTGGAGCGACAGCAAGGGAGCACCTCCGGCCGCTCGGGCTGAGGTATCGAAGCCCTGCTCCGCGACCGCATGCACCGGGCTTCGATACCTCAGCCTGAGCGGATGGTGGCGTGCGATGAAGGAACTCATACAGACTCCTCCGCCGTCACGCCCAGGTAGGCCTGCTGCACCACCGGCGAGGCGATCACCGTCGCCGGGTCGCCATCGGCCACCAGCTGGCCGTTGTGCAGCACGATGATGCGGTCGGCCAGCTCGCGCACCACGTCCATCTTGTGTTCGACCAGCAGGATGGTCGCGTCGCGGCGGGCCTTGAGTGCGCGGATGAGGTCCAGGATCACCGGCACCTCGTCCACGCTCATGCCGGCGGTGGGTTCGTCGAACATGAACACTTGCGGGTCGAGCGCCATCAGCATGGCGACCTCGAGCTTGCGCTGGTCGCCGTGCGGCAGGCTGCTCGCGGCCACGTCGGCCTTGTCGGCCAGGCGCACCTGCTCGACGAGCGCGTGGGCGCGGGCCAGCGTTTCCTTGCGGTCCAGCCACACCGACCAGAGGTTGAGCCCTTCCTTGCGGCGCGACTGGACGGCGAGCCGCACGTTTTCCAGCACCGACAGGTTGGGAAAGAGTTGCGTGAGCTGGAAGGCGCGCCCCAGCCCGCGGTGGGTGCGGGCGGAGGCGGCTTCCTGCGTGATGTCGACGCCGTTCAACTTCACCACCCCTTCGGTCGCGCGCAGCTGGCCCGAGATGAGGTTGAAGTAGGTGGTCTTGCCCGCGCCGTTGGGCCCGACGATGGCCGTGAGCGTGCCGGGGGAGAAGGCACAGCTCACGTGGTCCACCGCCACGTGCCCGCCGAAGCGGATGGTGAGGTCTTGGGTTTCGAGCATCAGGGTTCGATCAGGGACAAGTCCCAATGACGTAGTAGTTGGTGGCGGTCTGCTTCAGCGTCGTCGTGACGAAGGTGTTCCACAGCCCCATGTTCTGGTTGGACCCGTTGGCCAGCGCATAGCCGCCGCTCTGGTACGCACGGCCAGCGGTGGTGTGGGCGTAGTTCGACGCCGTGTAGCAGGTGGCCGGCGGGGTGCTGCCGGTGGTGGTGCCACTGGCCGGCGACGAGGCCGCGCCCTCGGCGCCGCTGCCATCGACCGCGCGCACCGTCCAGCTGTAGGTGGTGGCGGCGGTGAGGCCGGTGTCGTTGAAGCTGGTGGCGGTGACGGCCGCGCCGTTGACCTTGCTGCCGTTGCGGTAGACGTTGTAGCTGGCCGCGCCGCTGACGGCGGCCCAGCTGATGGTCATGCTGCTGGCGGTGGCACCCGAGGTGGCCACGCCGGTGGGGGCCGGCAGCGTGCCGCCACCCCCGCCGCCCGAGCCGCTGCCCGAGGCGAGCTGGTCGACCATCGCCTTCAGCGCCGCGGCCTGCGTGCCGGCCTTCTGCGCGAAGTTGCTGCCGTACCAGCCGATCCAGTCCCAGCAGCCGTTGGGGTTGGCCAGCGAGCCGCTGGCCGAGGTCGCGCGGCTGGTGTTGTCGACCTTGGCCTGCGGGAACAACACGATGATGTTGTTGGTGTCGGCCCAGCGCGTGTAGCCGGTGTTCTTGACTAACTTGTCGCCGATGGTGGCGTAGCCCTGCTGGCAGCCGTGCAGCGCCACGTGCAGCCTGCACTGCGTGCCGCTGGCGCAGCTGGCCGGCACGTAGACCCAGCCGGTGGCGGCCACGCCGGGGTTGGTGGTGAAGGCCGCCTGGTTGAACTCGATGTAGTTGGCCGCGGCCGGCGCGTTGTTGCGCGCGTTGAGCGTGCCGTAGAACTTGGTCAGCACGGCCTTGGCGCCGTCGTAGCCGCAGTTGCTGATGTAGGGCGAGGCGGCGGTGCTGCAGCTGTTGTTGCCGGTGCTGTCGAAGTCGGTCGGGAACACGTGCGCGGTGCTCGCGCGCTTCACGTACTCGAGATTGGCCGCGGTCACGCCGTTGTTGGTGTACTGCGTCTGCACCGCGTTCATCGGGTTGGGGCCGACGGTGCTGTCGCTGTTGCCCACGAACATGTAGACCTTCTGGTTGGCGACGTTGGCCTTGTTGTCGATGGCCGTGCCGCTCCAGTTGTTCAGGTCGGCCTGCATGGTGTTGAGCATGCTGGCGCTGATGGTCGCGTTGTACATGCAGGCGGTGTAGTTGCTGTGGCCGGCGCACATGTAGGGGCCGCCCGCGAACACGCCCACGCCCTTGAAGGTGGCCGAGTAGGCATAGCCCAGCTGGTTGGCCATGAAGCCGCCCGAGGACAGGCCCGACACCGTGATCTGGCTGGTGTCGACGTTGAGCGCGGGCAGCGCCACCACCGCATGCGCGGACAGCGAAACCATCGCCGCGCACACGGCGGCGATGCATGGAACTCTCGTCTTCTTCATCACTGTGTTGTCTCCGGTTTGCCTCTGTCGGGCGTGGACCTCCCTCCGCATCGAGGCGGATGAGAGGGTCGGCCTGCCCGGTGCATGCCGGGCCGGCTCACGACTCCCTGAAAGCGGCGCGGAGCTGACTCAGCGCTTGTTCTTGATGGGGATGTTCATTTCCTCGGGCTTGATCTCACGAACAAGCTCGGGCACGCCCCAGGCGAAGGCCGGGTCCACCTTGATCTTGAAGTGGTACATGCTCTGCATGGCCTGGTGGTCTTCCTTGCGGAAGGTCATCTTGCCCTTGGGCGTCTCGAAGCTCATGCCTTCCATCGTGCTGATGAGCTTGTCGGTGTTGGTGTTGCCCTGGGTCTTCTTGAGCGCCTCGACCACCGCGATGCCGGCGCTCATGCCGCCCGCGGTGAAGAAGTCGGGCGGCGTCTGGAACTTCTTGTAGTGGTTGGCGACCAGCCACTCGTTGGCCGGGTTCTTCGGGATGCCGAAGTAGTAGTAGGCCGCACCTTCCATGCCGGGGAACTGCTTGTAGGCGGTCATGGCCGGCAGGATGTTGCCGCCTGTCGCGATCTCGATGTTGTAGCGCTTGAGGTCGAGGTCGGCGATCTTGAACGGGTTGCCCGCACCGGCCCAGATGATGAAGATGATCTTGCGGCCCGGCGCGTCCTTCAGCTTGTCGATGATGCGCTGCGCACCGGCGGTGAAGTCGGTGGTGCTGGTGGGCAGGTACTCCTCGTGCACGATCTTGGCCGACTTGATCGCGTCCTTGAAGGCCTTCACGCCGTCGCGGCCGAAGGCGTAATCCTGTGCCAGCGTGGCGATGCTCACGCCGGGCTTGTCGAGCGCGACGGCGTTGCTGATGGCGTCCTGCGAGCTGTTGCGGCCGGTGCGGAAGATGTACTTGTTCCACTTGTCGCCGGTGATCGAGTCGGCCACGGCCGGCTCCACCAGCAGGATCTTCTTGTACTCCTCGGCCACCGGCAGCATGGCCAGTGCCACGCCCGAGCCGGTGGTGCCGATGGCGAGGTCGACCTTGTCATCGCCGTAGGCGGTGGCGAGCAGGCTCTTGCCAATGTCGGGCTTGCCCTGGTCGTCCTTCTCGATCAGCACGATCTTCTTGCCGGCGACCGTCATGGTGCCGCCGGTCGCGTACTCCAGGCCCATCAGCAGGCCGGTCTGGGTCTGCTTGCCGTAGGCCTCGAGCGGGCCGGTCTTGCCGTAGACGTGGGCGATGCGGATCTCGCCCTTGTTCTGGGCCAGGGCCCAGGGTGCCGCGGTGGCGGCGATGGCAGCGAGAGCGGTGACGAGCGCGACGCGGCGGGGGGCAAAGGACATGGTGTCTCCTGTTCTGGGTCCGGGGGCAGGCACGCCGGATGGGCGGCCGCATGGCGGGACATCAGCGCAAGCGCTGTGCCCGAAAGCACCAGATCAGGGCAAATACCGAGTTTGCGGGGAGAGGCCGTGGCTTAACTTGGCCAAGAACGTCTGAAATCCAGTCAATTCAGCCGATTGATTGACCTGATTTCAGACACTGCCTGATTTCAAGACACAGACTCAGAGCCGCATCTCCAGGCGCAGCTGCCAGTTGATGTACGTGGGCTGGGTGGTCTCTGAGACGTCGCGCAGGCTCGCATCTTCGAAGCGGCTGCCCGTCACGTAGTCGCGCGGCGCGAAGTTGCTGGCCGACAGGCGCAGCTGCGTGGCGGGGCTGATGGTCCAGAGCGCAAAAGCGTCGCCGGCCAGCTTGCTCTTGTATTCGGCCCATTGCACCTCGCTGATGCGGGTGGTGTAGCCCGGCGTCCAGTTGAGGTTGCCGCCGATGGACAGCGGCAGGCCGGCGAACTTGTAGTCCAGGCCCAGGTTGGCGGTGCCGTCGGGCTGCTGGTCGAGCCGGTTGTCGGGGCCGGGCACTTCTTTCACGCGTGAGTGGAAGAAGCTCGCGTTCATGCGCACGTCGATGCGCGGCGCGCCCTCGATGGCGTCGTTGAGGCGGAAGCGTGCCTCCAGCTCCACGCCCTGCGTGACGGCGTCGCCGACGTTCTCGGTGCGCGACACATAGCGCGGCGTGGGCGAGTAGGCCACGCTCTGCAGCGAGGTGACGCTGCGCATGTAGTCGCTGATCTGGCGGTAGAACACATTGGCGCTCAACAGGCCGCCGTTGCCGATGTAGCGCTCGAAGGCCACGTCCAGGCCGGTGGCCAGCTCGGGCTTGAGATCGGGGTTGCCCACGCGGTCGGGCGAGGTCGGGTCGTTGCCGCCGGGCAGCGGCGCGCGGCTGTTGATGCTCGGGCGCGCGATCAGGCTTTGCAGCGAAGGCTGGCGGTAGGTGCGCGTGAGGCTCATGCGCACCTGGTCGTTGCCCTTGGGGTCGGGCTTCCACACCGCGTGCAGCAAAGGCGTCCACACGCTGCTGTCGTTCTTGACGTCTTCCTGCAAGCCCGTGCCGATGTCGAAGCCGTTGCTGCGCGTGCGGATGCCTTCCCAGCGCAGGCCAGCATGCGCCGACCAGTTGGGATTGAGCGTCCATTCGTCCTGCGCATAGGCCGCCACGCGGGTGACGCGCGCCTTCAGGTTGTCGCCGGTGTCCGTGAGCAGGGGCGCGCCGTCGTACAGGGTGCGGCCGTTGTCTTCGCGCTGGTTGGATTCGACCTCCAGGCCCGAGACCAGGCTCTGCTCGCCATCGAGCAAGGCCGTGTACTTGCCGCCCAGCGTCAGGCTGTTGTCGCGTGTGTCGGTGTGGTCCTCGCGGGTGTGCAGCACCGTGCCCGCGGCATCGCGGTCGAAGCGGACCGAATCGGCATTCGAGCGGTTGGTGCCCAGGTTGGCGCGCAACTCCATGCGGCCGGCGTCGGCGATCTGCTGCTTCCACTCGGCGTTCAGCCGGCCCATGGCGAAGTTGCTCTCGCCGGAGCCATCGCTGTGGTCGTAGGGCGCCGTGCCCACGAACTGTTCGAGCTTGCTGCTGCGCGCCGACTCGCTGGCGGAATAGATCACCATCGGCTGCAGCATGAACGAGCTGCCCTGCTCGCCGCGCCATTGCAGCCGCCCGGTGGCGTTGATGCCGTTGCGCTGGTCGCGCGAGGTGGAGGTCTCGCGCTGCGAGCTGGTGACAGTGCCTGTGTTGAGGTCGGTCAGCTCTTCGGTGGTCACGCTGTCGGTCCTGCGGTCGTTGCGCGAGGCGGAGAGCGAGAAGTTGTAGATCAGGTCGTCGACCGTGTCGTTGCGCGTCCACGAGATGCCCGGCTGGAAGTGCCCGTTCTCGAAACCCGTGCCCACGCGGAGGTTGTTGAGCCGCTTGCGAAAGCCTTCGCGCGTGACGATGTTGATCACACCAGCAATCGCGCGTGCGCCGGTTTCGGCCGTGGGCGCGCGCAGCACCTCGATGCGCTCCACCTGGTCGGGCTCCAGCGACTCGATGCTGAAGCCGGGCGGCACACGCTGCCCATCGAGCAGGATCAGCGTGTAGCCGCTGCCCAGCCCACGCATGCGCACACCGCCGCCTCCGCGCCCCGGCGCACCGCCCACGGTGACGCCGGGCAGGCGCTTGAGCGTCTCACCGATGGTGCTGTCGCCATAGCGCTCGATCTCGTCGCGGCCGACCACGATCTTGGCTGCGGTGGACAGGCGGCGCTCCTGGATGTCGTTGACGCGCGCACCGGTGATGACGACCGGCGCGAGCTGCTGCGAAGGTGCAGAGGCTGCCGCCGCAGGAAGTGCAGGCCTGGGCTCAGCCACCGATGCGGCGGCAGCCGGTGCCGACGGGGCAGAAGCTGCCGGCGCGGGCGCCGTCTGCGCTTGACTGGTACTCGCCACCGCTGCCAGCGCCAACAGGGTCAGGGAATGGGGAAACGCGAGGTGGCGGTAAGCAGCAGTGCGGAACATGGGAGCCAAACAAATGACGAACCCTGAAGCATGCCCGCGAAGCGCGGCGCTCGCATCGGGAGCGCTGCGGTATTTGGTTTCTGCGAGGTAAAGCGCAACTGCTGCCGCCTCAGAGGAGGGGCAGCTTCTCGTACAAGGTGGCGCGCGAGATGCCGAGCAGGCGCGAGGCCGCCAGCTTGTTGCCGCCGGTGGCCGCCAGCGCCTCGCGGATGGCGCGCGCCTCCAGCTCGGCGATGGCCTGCGGCAGCGGCTTGATGGTGGCCGTGGCGGCCGGCTCACCGGCTGCGTCCCTGGCCGGCGGCTTGCGCGCGGCAGCCGCCATGGGCCGCTGCTCGCCTCCCAGCAGGGAGCCAAAGTGTTCCGCGTTGAGCACCAGGTCGTCGGTCATCAGCGTGGCCTGCTCCAGCACGTTGCGCAGCTCGCGGATGTTGCCCGGCCAGGGCTGCTGGGCCAGCAGGTCCAGCGCATCGGCGCTCATGCCCTTGTGCGGCAGGCCGCTGCGGCGTGCGATGTCTTCGGCCAGCGACTCGACCAGCGCTTCCAGATCGCCCATGCGCTCGCGCAGGGCCGGCAGGTGGATGGGCAGCACGTTGAGGCGGTAGTACAGGTCGGCGCGGAAGCTGCCGGCCGCCACCATGGCGGGCAGGTCGCGGCTGGTGGCAGCGATCACGCGCACGTCCACGCGCTGAACGGTGTTGCTGCCCAGCGGCTCCAGCTCCTGCTCCTGCAGCACGCGCAGCAGCTTGCTCTGCAGGGCGAGCGGCATGTCGCCGATCTCGTCGAGAAAGAGCGTGCCCCCATCGGCCAGCTTGAACTTGCCTTCGCGGCCCTTGCGGTCGGCACCGGTGTAGGCGCCGGGCGCCACGCCGAAGAACTCGGCTTCGAGCAGGGTGTCGGGCACGGCGGCGATGTTCACGCCGACGAAGGAACGCGCCGCGCGCGCACTGGCGGCGTGGATGGCGTGCGCCAGCAGCTCCTTGCCGGTGCCGGTTTCGCCCAGCAGCAGCACGGTGCTGTCGGTCTGCGCCACGCGCCGGGCCTGGCGCTTGACCTCCATCGCCGCGGGGCTTGCGCCGATGAAGCTGGCCACCGTGTACTTGGGCCGGCGCTGCGCGGCAAGCTGCTGGCGTGCGTCGTCGAGCTCGCGCTGCAGGCGGCTGAACTTGGTCATCAGCGGCTGCATCGTCGTCTCCGGGTGGTCGAGCAGCACCATGCCCATCGCGCCGATCACCTCGCCCTGCGCGTCGCGCAGCGGCAGGCGGCTCACGAGGAAGGTGCCGGCCTGGTTGGTGAGCAGGTCCACCAGCATGGGCTGGCCGGTGTCGACCACATGGGCCATCAGCGTGTTGGGCACCACCTCCTCGACGCGGCGGCCGACGAAGTCGCTCTCCTCATGCCCGAGGTCAGGCAGGAAGCGCTTGTAGCCTTCGCTGATCCACACGATGCGGTGGTTGCGGTCGATCACCATCATGCCCATGGCGGCCTGGGCCAGGGTGTCGAACATGCTCTGGGCGGCGAGCTTCAGGACGCCGTCGGCATCGGCGGGCAGGGAGGGAATGGCCATGGCGGTGTGTCCGGGTGCCGGACACTGTACCGCCGGGCCGCCGCCTTATCCCTCAGGGACTTCCTTGGCCGCCGTCACGGGCTCCACCACGGCGAACACGCCGCTGCAGCGCACCACCACCTTCTCGCCGACGCGCAACTCGCACTCGGCGAAGGAGAGCCGCGCGCCGTGCTTGCGCACCTGCACGTGCGCCTCCAGCCAGTCGCCCACCTTGGCGGCGCCGAGGAAGTCGGTGGACAGGTTCACCGACACCATCGGCGCCTGCGGGCTGCGCGTGAGGTGCATGTTGCGGCCCAGCGCGCTGTCGGCCAGCGTGACGAGCATGCCGCCGTGCGCGATGCCGCGCATGTTGGTGTGCTTCTTGTCCAGGCGCAGGCCGATCACCACGCCGCCGTGCGGCGCGTCCTTCTGGTACAGCGGGCCGGCGTGGGTGAGCCATACGCCTCCCGGCACCAGCGGCACGAAGCCCTCAGGGATGTTGTCGTCACTCATGTCAGAACCAGGCGTCATGCATCGTCAGCGTCGAATCGTTCAGGCTGCGCAGCAGATCATGCTGCGGCTTGCAGCGCGGCAGCTCCCAGTCGAAGAACCAGGCGCTGGTGTGCAGCTTGCCGCGGTAGAAGGCGACCTCGCTGTCACTGTTCGAATGGCCCTGGGCATTCTTCAGCGCGCGGGTCGCGACCAGCGCCTGGCGCAGCCACTGCCAGGCCACCACCGTGTGGCCGAAGGCTTCGAGGAAGACGATTGAATTCGCCAGCGCGAGCTCACCCTTCTCCTTCAACAACGGGGCCAGTGCCTTCACGGTCTGCGTGACGTTCGACCAGGCGATGGTGAGCGCATCGGCATGGGCGCTCAAGGTCTCGTATTCGGATGCATCCTTCACGGTCGCTGCAATCTCGCGGCCCAGCAACTCCAACGCCGCGCCCTGCTGCATCACCACCTTGCGGCCCAGCAGGTCGATGGCCTGGATGGCGTGCGTGCCCTCGTGGATCATGTTCAGGCGGTTGTCGCGGTAGAACTGCTCGACCGGGTACTCGCGCGTGTAGCCGTAGCCGCCGTGGATCTGGATGGCGAGGCTGTTCGCCTCCAGGCACCACTGCGAAGGCCAGCTCTTCACGATGGGCGTGAGCAGCTCCAGCAGCAGGCCGGCTTCTTCTCGCTTGGTTTCGTCGGGGCCGGTCTTCTGCTCGTCGACCAGGCGCGCGGCGTACAGGCCCAGCGCGAGGCCGCCTTCCACATAGGCCTTCTGCGCGATCAGCATGCGGCGGATGTCGGCGTGCTCGATCAGCTTGATCTGCGGCTCGTTCGGGTCCTTGCTGCCGGCACGGCGGCCTTGCGGCCGCTCGCGCGCGTACTGCAACGACGCGAGGTAGCCGCGGTAGCCCAGCATCACCGCGCCCATGCCGACGCCGATGCGGGCCTCGTTCATCATGTGGAACATCGCGGC
>NZ_DASSRA010000288.1:0-4693 GCF_035702065.1 Rhizobacter sp. | reverse complement strand
CGCGCTTGGCTGGTGGTCACGCACGCGGTCGAGAGCCGCTATCCCTTCCTACAGAGCGCCGAACGCGTCGCCAGCAACAAGGACGCTGCGCTGTGGCGTGTCGACCGTGGCGTGCCGGCGATGGCGCGCGCGCTGGGCTGCAGCTAGAACGGGCAGCCGTCGACGAACACCTTGAGTTCGCCCGGCGCGAAGGCCACCCAGGCCTCATCGGTGGTGAGCGGCTGCGTCACGACCACGGCCACGCGGTCGGTCGGCGTGGTGAAGCGCTCGAAGTCGACGCTCATGTCTTCGTCTTGCAAGCGCGCGGTCTGGAACGGTGCCTGCCGCACCAGGTAGTGCAGGTGCGTGGAGCAGTGCGCCCACAGCGCCTGCCCGTTGCTCAGCATGAAGTTGAAGGTGCCGTGCGCGGCGATGCGTGGCACCAGTTCGCGCAGCGTGGTGCTCAGCTCGGCGATCGAGGGCACGCCGGCATGCGCCTTGGCCAGCTCCTGCATCAGCCAGCAGAAGGCACGCTCGCTGTCGGTGTCGCCCACCGGTTGGAAGGCGCCGTGCAGGCGCGGCGCATAGTTCTTCAGGTCGCCGTTGTGCGCGAAAACCCAGTAGCGGCCCCACAGCTCGCGCTGGAAGGGGTGCGTGTTCTCCAGCGCGATGCGGCCCTGCGTGGCCTTGCGGATGTGGGCGATGACGTTGGGGCTGTGGATGGGGTAGTGCCTCACCATCTCAGCCACCGGCGAGAGCGCGGCGCTTTGCGCATCGACGAAGCAGCGCACGCCGGCCCCTTCGAAGAAGGCGATGCCGAAGCCGTCCTTGTGTTCCTCGGCGCGCCTGGAGAAGCCGGTGAAGCTGAACACCAGGTCGGTGGGCGTGTTGGCGTTCATCCCGAGGAGTTGGCACATCGAACGACTACTCCGTGAACAAGCGCCTGAAGCCCTTGAAGGTGAACAGCTGCCCCGGGTTGCTGGTCTCGTTGAGCACACCGCTCATGCGCTGCAGCAGCTTGGCGCTGCGGCGTGCACGCCAGATCACCAGGTCCATCAGCCACGGGTGGGCGTTGACACGGTTGGCGCGCTCATAGAGTTCGAAGCGCGGCTTCAGCGCCAAGAGGCCGGTCTCATAGTGCGCGCGCACGGTGGCATCGTCCAGTGACTGGGCGCGCCCCGCCAGCAGGGCCTGGGCGGCGAGCATGCCGGTCTCCAACGCCTTGCCGATGCCCTCGCCGGTGAAGGAGTAGGTGCTGCCCGCCGCCTCGCCGGCCACCAGCAGGCCGGGCCGCGTGTAGCGCGCGCCGGCCAGCGTGAAGCGCAGCGGCGCGCCCTTGAGGCCGCCCAGCATCTGGCCGCCTTCCATCAGCTCGCGCGCCGGCGCATAGGCATCGCGGAAGCGCTCGAACACCTCGCGCAGGTTCACGTCGAGCATGCGGTTGTGGCCCTGGGCGTCGCGCGTGTGGCTGCCCACCACGCCCACGCCGATGTTGAACACGCCATCGCGGCAGGGAAAGATCCAACCGTAGCCGGGGCGCAGCTTGCGGTGCCACACCACCTCCATCTCGGTGATGCGGCCGACCATGGCCTCGTTCTTCACATAGGCCCGCAAGGCCACGCCAGCCGGCGTCTGGCGTTCGCACACGCCGGCGGCCTTGAGGGCCTGCGGCACGGCACCGCTGGCCAGCACCACCCAGTCGGCGCGGATCTCACGGCTCACCTGTTCGTGCGACACCTTGGCACCGCACACGCGGCCGTTGCCATCGAGCAGCGGCGCCTCGAACTGCACCGGCGCGTGCATGCGCGCACCGGCGCGCACGGCGGCGCGGCAGACGATGTCATCGAGCTCGCGCCGCGGCAGCACGGCCACGCGGCCAGGCACGTCGATGCGGCCGCCGCGCGGGCCGATGCAGGCCACATGGCCGGCGGGTTGCGCGGCGGCCATCACTTCATCGAGCACGCCCAGGTGGGCGAGCGCGGCGTGCGCATCGGGGATCAGGCCGTCGCCGCACACCTTCTCGCGCGGGAAGCTCTTCTGGTCGATCAGCACCACCCGCAGGCCAGCGCGGGCCAGCACCTGGGCCGCGGCGCTGCCGGCCGGGCCGGCGCCCACGACCAGCACGTCGCAGCGCTCGGGCAGTTCGGACAAAGTCAAATTCATAGGGTGGCAAGCATACCGGCGCCCTCGGCTGTGGCAGCTTGGCGCAGCACAGGGTGCGCCAAGCTGCCGGCTTGGGGGAAAACACCTTGTTGTGAGGCCTTGATGATCTTCAGATGATGTTTTGGCACGCCTGTCTCGAAACAGGCCGCGCCGACGGCACCCTGGCCTTCGGCACACAACACAGGAGACCCGCATGAGACACCCATGGATCGCCGCGCTGGCTGCGGCTGTGCTGGCCTGCGCCCAAGGCGCCGCGCTGGCCCAGGCCTCGGCCAAGGGCTCGGAAGCCCACATCCGCGCGGCCACCGGCCTCGTCGACGGCGCCGGCATGCGCGCCAACGCCGCCACCTCGAAAGACTGGCCCAGCTACGGCCTCGACTACGCCGAGACGCGCTTCAGCCAGCTCGACAAGATCAACGACAAGAACGTCAAGGACCTGGGCCTGGTCTGGAGCTACAACCTCGAGTCCACGCGCGGCGTGGAGGCCACGCCGCTGGTCGTCGACGGCATCATGTACGTCACCGCCTCGTGGAGCGTGGTGCACGCCATCGACGTGCGCACCGGCAAACGCCTCTGGACCTACGACCCCAAGGTGCCGCGCGATCACGGCGTGAAGGGCTGCTGCGACGTGGTCAACCGCGGCGTGGCCATCCACCGCGGCAAGGTCTACGTGGGTTCGTTCGATGCGCGCCTGATCGCGCTCGACGCCGCCACCGGCAAGGTGGTGTGGGAGCAGGACACCTCCATCGACCGCAGCCGGCCCTACACCATCACCGGCGCGCCGCGCGTCTTCAAGGGCCGCGTGATCATCGGCAACGGCGGCGCCGAGTACGGCGTGCGCGGCTACATCACGGCGTATGACGCCGAGACCGGCAAGCAGCTGTGGCGCTTCTTCACCGTGCCGGGCGACCCGGCCAAGCCCTACGAGAACGAGGCGCTGGCGCGCGCCGCCAAGACCTGGGACCCGAGCAACAAGTACTGGGAAGCCGGCGGCGGCGGCACGGTGTGGGACAGCATCACCTTCGACCCCGAGCTCAACCTGATGTACATCGGCACCGGCAACGGCTCGCCGTGGTCGCGCGCCAGGCGCAGCCCGGGCGGCGGCGACAACCTCTTCCTCGCCTCCATCGTGGCCATCAACCCCGACACCGGCAAGTACGTGTGGCACTACCAGGAGACACCGGGCGACAACTGGGACTACACCTCCACGCAGCCGATGATCCTCGCCGACATCAAGGTGGGCGGCAAGCCGCGCAAGGTGATCCTGCATGCGCCGAAGAACGGCTTCTTCTTCGTCATCGACCGCACCAACGGCCAGTTCATCTCGGCCAAGAACTTCGTCGACGTGAACTGGGCGACCGGCTACGACGACAAGGGTTTCCCGATCGAGACGGCCATCGCGCGCAGCAGCGACAAGAGCTACGACAGCATCCCCGGCCCGCTGGGCGCGCACAACTGGCACCCCATGTCGTACAGCCCCAAGACGGGCCTCGTGTACCTGCCGGCGCAGAACATCCCGCTCACGCTGATGGACAACAAGGACTGGAAGATGAACGGCATGACGCTCGGCGTGCCGGGCTCGGGCCAGGGTTGGAACACGGCCATGTTCATCAACGCCACACCCGGCACCAGCAAGCCCTTCGGCCGCCTGCTGGCCTGGGACCCGGTGAAGCAGAAGGAAGCCTGGCGGGTGGAGAACGTGTCGCCCTGGAACGGCGGCACGCTGGCCACGGCGGGCAACCTCGTGTTCCAGGGCACGGCCGAAGGCCGCTTCGTGGCCGACAACGCGAGCACCGGCGAGAAGCTGTGGGAGACGCCCACCGGCACCGGCGTCATCGCCGCGCCGTCGACCTATCTTGTCGACGGCAAGCAGTACGTGTCGATCGCGGTCGGCTGGGGCGGCTCCTACGGCGTGTCCTCACGCGCCAGCGAGAAGATCGGCCCGGGCACGGTCTACACCTTCGCGGTGGGCGGCACGGCGCCGCTGCCGGCGTTTGCGCAGTACCGGTTGAATGCGCTGCTCTCGGGCGTGGCCTACGACCCGAAGAACGTGCCCGAGGGACAGGGCCTGTACGTGGCGTACTGCGTGCTGTGCCACGGCGTGCCGGGGGTGGACCGCGGCGGCAACATCCCGAACCTGGGCTACTCGCACACCGAGGTCATCAACAACCTCGAAGCGTATGTGTTCGGCGGCGTGGCCAAGGAGCGCGGCATGCCGGACTTCACCGGCAAGCTGAAGCCGGAGGACGTGCCGAAGCTGAAGGCGTTCATCCAGGGCATCCCGGATGCGATCCGGCCGAAGTAGCCAGCGCAGCCCCATCCGACGAACGGCGGCCGGTGCTTCACCGGCCGTTTTTCTTGGGGGCTCATCGCTGGGGGGCGCATAGCACAGGCGAGGCCGCGGATCTTGTACGAACGAGGGGCAAGCAAGCACCAATCGCCCACTTCAGGCGCTTCGTCTACGATCGCTCGCCCACCTCGGCCGCCCCGGCCGGTACAGAACAGGAGCGCGACCAGGAGCACCCCCCTCGTCTTCCAGGCGCTGCATCGC
>NZ_DASSRA010000287.1:0-2036 GCF_035702065.1 Rhizobacter sp. | reverse complement strand
GAGCCCAGCTTCGCCGCCAAGGACGAAGACGGCGCCGAGATCGCCCGCCACGCCTGGCCCAAGGGCGCGGACTTCGGCCACGCGGGCGCGATCCACTTCCTGGCGGAGTTCCTGCGCAGCCAAAGCGGCGGCCACCACCTGGTGGCCGTGGGGCACCGCGTGGTGCACGGCGGCATGCAGTTCGCCCAGGCCACGCGGGTCACGCCCGAGGTGGTGGCCTCGCTCGCCAAACTGTCGCCGCTGGCGCCGCTGCACCAGCCGCACAACCTGAAGCCGATCGAGATCCTGTCCCAGTCGCAGCCGCAACTGCCGCAGGTGGCCTGTTTCGACACCGCCTTCCACCGCGGCCAGCCCGAGGTGGCGCAGGCCTTTGCCTTGCCGGCATCCATCACCGAGCGCGGTGTGCGCCGCTACGGCTTCCATGGCCTCTCGTACGAGTACGTCGCCAGTGCCTTGCCGAGCTTCGACGACAAGGCGGCGAACGGCCGCACCATCGTCGCCCACCTCGGCAACGGCAGCAGCATGTGTGCGATGGTGGCGGGGCGCAGCGTCGCCAGCACCATGGGTTTCACCGCCGTCGACGGCCTGCCCATGGGCACGCGCAGCGGCAACCTCGACCCCGGCGTGCTGCTCTACCTGATGGATGAATTGAAGATGGACGCGCGCGCCATCGAAGACCTGCTGTACCGCAAGTCGGGCCTGCTGGGCGTGTCGGGCGTGTCGAGCGACATGCGGGCCCTGCTCGACAGCGACGACCCGCGCGCGCGCCTGGCGGTGGAGCTGTTCGTCTACCGCATCGGCCGCGAACTCGGCTCGCTCGCCGCCGCCGCGCAGGGCGTGGACGCCATCGTCTTCACCGCGGGCATCGGCGAGCATGCGGCTGTGATCCGCGAGCGCGTGTGCCGGCAGGCGAAGTGGCTGGGCGTCGAGTTCGACGCCGCGGCCAACCAGGCCGGCGGGCCGCGCATCAGCACCCCGTCCAGCGCCGTCTCGGCCTGGGTGGTGCCTACCAACGAGGAACTCATGATCGCCCGGCACACGCGCGACGTGCTGGTTCAGCCCCAGACCCATCAGCAGGGAGCATCACGATGACCGGCGATCAACGCAGCTCGATCCTGGCCGGCAGCAAGGTGCTGGTGGTCGGCATCGCGAACGAGCACTCCATCGCCTACGGCTGCGCCAAGGCCTTCCGTGAGTTGGGCGCGCAGCTGGCCATCACCTACGGCGGCGAGAAGGCCAAGCCCCATGTGGAGCCGCTGGCCCGCGAACTCGGGGCCGATATTTTCATGCCGCTCGACGTCACCCAGCCCGGCGAGATGGAGGCGGTGTTCGAGCAGATCAAGCAGCAGTGGGGGCAGCTCGACTCGGTGGTGCACTCGATCGCCTGGGCGCCCAAGGGCGACCTGCAAGGCGGCCTGCTCGACTGTTCGGCCGAAGGCTTTGCGAAGGCGATGGACATCTCGTGCCACTCCTTCGTGCGCATGGCCCGCCTGTCGGCGCCCTTGATGACGCAGGGCGGCACCCTGTTCGCGATGAGCTACCACGGTGCCAACAAGGTGGTTGCCAACTACAACGTGATGGGGCCGGTGAAGGCGGCGCTCGAAGCCTCGGCCCGCTACCTGGCCTACGAACTCGGGCCCAAGGGCATCCGCGTGCATGCACTCTCGCCCGGCCCGCTCAAGACACGTGCCGCCTCGGGCCTGAAAGACTTCGACCTGCTGCTGGCCGAGGCCGCGCAGCGCGCGCCGATCGGTGAGCTGGTCGACATCATGGACGTGGGGTTTACCTGCGCGTTCCTGGCCACGCCGTATGCACGCCGGCTCTCCGGCGACACCGTCTACATCGACGGCGGCGTGCACATCATGGGTTAGGGCCTGTTCACACTAAATGAGCACCCACGTGACTCAACAAAAGCCCGCCAACGAGGCGCAAAGCGCAGCTGTAGCACTTGCTACAGCGAGCATTTGCAACGCTGTGGGCGGGCTTTTGCTGAGATCACCCGAAGGGCCGGGGCCTGAAGGCGCGTGCGGCGGCGT
>NZ_DASSRA010000286.1:0-4542 GCF_035702065.1 Rhizobacter sp. | reverse complement strand
CGACACGCTCGACAGCCCTTGGGGCCTCGCCTTCCTGCCCGACGGCCGCATGCTGGTCACTCAGAAGGCCGGCACGATGGTGCTGCTGAGTGCCGACGGCAAGACCAAGTCGAACCCGCTGGCCGGTGTGCCCGCGGTCGTGTCCAGCGGCCAGGGCGGCCTGCTCGACGTGGCGCTCGACCCCGACTTCGCCACAACCGGCTCCAACTGGGTCTACTTCGCCTACTCCGAAGCCGGCCCCGGCGGCGCAGGCACGGCGGTGAGCCGCGGCCGGCTGGACGTCGCCAACAACCGGCTCATCGACGTGCCGGCGACGCCGATCTTTCGGCAGCTGCCGAAGGTCGACGGCGGCAACCACTTCGGCTCACGCCTCGTCTTCCGTGCGGACAAGACCTTGTTCATCACGCTGGGCGAGCGCAACAAGAAGAGCCCGGCGCAGGACCTGGGCAGCGACCTCGGCAAGGTCGTGCGCATCCAGCGCGATGGCTCCATGCCGACCGACAACCCCAAGCTCGGCGCCGGCGCGCGACCCGAGATCTGGAGCACCGGCCACCGCAACCCGCAAGGCGCCGCCCTGCACCCGACCACCGGCGATCTGTGGGTGGTGGAGCACGGCCCCCAAGGCGGCGACGAACTCAACCTGGCACGCGCCGGCCTGAACTTCGGCTGGCCCGAGGTCAGCTACGGCTGCAACTACGGCTCGCGCCAGGCAGGCTGCGAGATCGGCGGCGGCGTGCACGCACCCAGGTACACCGAGCCCGTGAGCCGCTGGCCGGCGCCCGGCATTCCGACGCCCTACAGCTCCATCGCACCGAGCGGCCTCACCTTCTACACGGGTGGCGGCTTTCCCGAATGGCAGGGCAACCTGTTCCTCGGCGCACTGGCCGACACCGCACTGTGGCGCGTCGTGCTCAAGGGCAATGCCGAAGCCTCGCGCGAGCGCTTGTTCGGCTCGCTCGGCGAGCGCATCCGCTGCGTGAAGCAAGGACCGGACGGCTGGCTCTACTTGCTCACCGACAGCGGCAAGCTGATCCGCGTCGACCGGGAGTAGCCCTGCTGACGCGACAAGGGAGGCGGCTGCCTACAATCTCTCGCGTGAGCATCCTCAACGCCGACCTGCACTGCCATTCCGTCGTGTCCGATGGCACGCTGGAACCCGAAGCACTGGCTGCGCGCGCGCGCGCCAACGGCGTCGACCTGTGGGCCCTGACCGATCACGACGAGATCGGCGGCCAGCACCGCGCACGCGCCGCCGCGCTGTCGCAAGGCATGTCCTACCTCACGGGCACCGAGATCTCCATCACCTTCGCCGGCACCACGGTGCACATCGTGGGCCTTGGCTTCGACGCCGATGACGCTGCACTCCAGGCGGGCTTGTTTGCCACCCGCGGCGGCCGCGAGGCCCGCGCCCGCGAGATGGCCGCAGGCCTCGCCGCCGTCGGCATCCATGGCAGCTACGAAGGCGCGCTCAAGTACGTGGGCAACCCCGAGCTGATCTCGCGCACCCACTTCGCGCGCCACCTGGTCGAGACGGGCGTGTGCAGCGATACCTCCGAGGTGTTCCGCCGCTTCCTGGTCGAAGGCAAGCCCGGCTTCGTGCCGCACCGCTGGGCCACGCTGGGCGACTCGGTGCGCTGGATCACGCAGGCCGGCGGCATGGCGGTGATCGCCCACCCGGGCCGCTACAAGTTCACGCCGAACGAGGAATACGCCCTCTTCAGCGAGTTCAAGACGCATGGCGGCCAGGGCGTGGAGGTGGTGACCGGCAGCCATTCGCAGGCCGACTTCGCCAAGTACACCGACACCGCACTCGAGTTCGGCCTGCTCGCCTCGCGCGGCTCCGACTTCCACAGCCCCGACGAAAGCCACATCGACCTCGGCACCCTGCCGCCGCTGCCCAAGCAGCTCACGCCGGTGTGGGAAGCCCTGAGCGACCGGGTGCATCACCCGTGAGCCGCGGCCCCTCCCTGCCGGGCGGTGCCAAGCCCCGGCCGCTGCTGGGCATCGGCCTGATGCTGACGATGGGCATGTGTTTCGCGACCCTCGACACCAGCGCCAAGTACCTGGGCCAGACCCTGCCGGTGATCGTGGCGCTCTTCGCCCGCTATGCCCTGCAGGCGCTGATCATGGGCGTGTGGCTGGTCGTGCGCCGGGCGCGCGGCGGCGGCAACCTCTTCCGCAGCGAGCACCCCAAGTTCCAGGTGCTGCGCGGCTCGCTGTTGCTGGCCACGAGTGCGCTGCTGTTCTTCGGCATCCAGTACATGCCGGTGGCCGAGTTCACCGCGGTGGGCATGCTCACCCCGGTGCTGGTGACGGTGCTGGCGGCCGTCTTTCTGCACGAGCACGTGTCGCCGCTGCGCCTGGCGCTGGTGGCCGGCGGCTTCGTCGGCGCGTTGATCGTGGTGCGCCCCGGCAGCGGCCTCTTCGGCTGGGTGGCCGCCATCCCACTGGTGATGGCCCTCATCTACGCGAGCTTCCAGCTGCTCACGCGCCAGCTCTCACACCTGGAACACCCGCTGACCACGCACTTCTACACCGGCCTGGTGGGTGCGGTGATCGTCGGTTTGGTTGCACTGGCCTTGCAGCCCCTGCAGGCCTGGCAGGCGCTGCAGGCCGCACCGCCTTCGATCTGGGCGGTGCTGGTGCTGGCCGGCGTGGCAGGCACCGCCGGCCACCTGTGCCTGATCCTCGCGCTGGGCGTGGCGCCCATGCCGGTGCTGATGCCCTTCACCTACATGCAGATTGCCTTCGCCAGCTTCACCGGCTGGCTGGTGTTCCGCCACGTGCCCGATGGCTGGGCCTTCGTCGGCATGGCGGTGGTGGCGGCCTGCGGTGCGGCCTCGGTGTGGCTCAACCTGCGCGAGAGCGCGGCGGCGCAGCGCATCGCACCGAGCGAATCGGCGTTGACGGCAGACTGAGCGGGGTACGAGCAAAGAGCATGGCCAAGGTCATCGAAGTCCACCCCGAGAACCCGCAGGCCCGCCTGTTGAAGCAGGCCGCCGACATCCTGCACAGTGGCGGCATCGCCGCCGTCCCCACCGATTCGAGCTACGCGCTGGTGTGCCACCTCGACGACAAGGCCGCGGCCGAGAACCTGCGGCGCATCCGCGGCGTCGACGACAAGCACCACCTCACGCTGCTGTGCCGCGACCTCTCCGAACTCGCGAGCTACGCCCGCGTCGACAACAAGCAGTACCGATTGCTCAAGCTGGGCACGCCCGGGCCGTTCACCTTCATCCTCGAAGCCACCAAGGAAGTGCCGCGCCGCGTCTCGCACCCCTCGCGCCGCACCATCGGCCTTCGGGTGCCCGAGCACAAGATGCTGCAGGAGCTGCTCGATGTCTTTGGCCAGCCCCTGCTGTCGACCACGCTGATCGCGCCCGGCGACACCGAGCCGATGAACGACCCGGACGAGATCCGCGAGCGCTTCATGGGTCAGGTGCAGGTGGTGGTCGATGCGGGGGCCTGCCCCGCGCAGCCAACCACGGTGGTGGACTTGACGAGCGAACCGCCGCTGCTCGGGCGCGTGGGTCGCGGCGACCCGGCGCGCCTTGGTCTCGTGGCGGACTAAACCTTCAGCGCCGCCGTCACCACGATCTCGATCTTCCACTCCGGCTTGGCGAGCTTGGCCTGCACGGTGGCGCGCGGCGGCGCGTCGCCGGGGGCGACCCAGTCGTCCCAGACCTCGTTCATGCCGGCGAAGTCGGCCATGTCGGCCAGGTAGATCTGCGCCATCAGGATGTGCGCGTTGTCGGTGTGGGCCTCGGCGAGCAGCTTGTCGACCATGGCCAGCACCTGGCGCGTCTGGCCGCGGATGTCCTGCGTGGTGTCGTCGGGCACCTGGCCCGCGAGGTAGACCGTGCCGTGGTGGATGGCCATCTCCGACAGCCTGTCGCCCACGTGGTATCGCCGTACGGCATGCGTCATGTCTTGTGTCCCTTGCTGTGAGCCCCCTTGGCGGGAGCGTGGGCGGCGGCACCGGCCTTCTGGCCGATCTTGCTTTCCTTGCCGGCGATGAGCTTCTGGATGTTGGCACTGTGGCGCCAGATCAGCAGCAGGCTCATCACGACGATGGAGGCCGCGATGGCGTCATGGTCCCAGATCAGCAGCTGGTAGAAGGGCGCGAAGGCCGCGGCCACGAGGGACGCCAGCGACGAGTAACGGAAGAACACCGCGATGATCAGCCAGGTGGCCAGTGTGGCCAACCCCAGCCAGGGGTTGAAGCCCAGCAGCACACCCGCCGCCGTGGCCACGCCCTTGCCCCCCTCGAAGCGGAAGAACACGGGCCACAGGTGCCCAAGGAAGGCCGCCAGGCCCACCAGCGCCACGGTACCGTTGCCCAGACCAAAGCGCGGGCCGAAGACCAGCGCCAGGACCACCGGCACGTAGCCCTTCAGCGCGTCGAGCACCAGCGTCGCGATCGCCGCACCGCGGTGGCCCGAACGCAGCACGTTGGTCGCGCCCGGGTTCTTCGAGCCGTAGGTGCGCGGATCGGACAGGCCGGCCGCGCGACTCACGATCACCGCGAACGACAGCGACCCG
>NZ_DASSRA010000285.1:0-9739 GCF_035702065.1 Rhizobacter sp. | reverse complement strand
TGATGAAATTCCTCCTCGACTTCCTGCCGCTGCTGCTCTTCTTCGGCACCTTCAAGTTCGCCGACGCCAACAAGGAGTGGGCCGCGTCCTTTGCCAGCAATCACCTCGGCTTCCTGGTGTCGGGCGGCGTGGTGGGAACCGAGGAGGCTCCAGTATTGCTGGCCACGCTGATCGTGATCGCCGCCACGCTGATCCAGGTCGTCACCCTCAAGCTGATGCGCCGCAAGATCGACCTGATGCTGTGGATCACGCTGGCCCTGGTGGTGGTGCTGGGTGGCGCGACCGTGTGGTTTCACAACGCCACCTTCATCAAGTGGAAGCCCAGCGTCGCCTTCTGGTCCATGGGCTTGGCGCTGTGGGCCAGCCAGGCGCTCTTCGGCAAGAACCTGCTCAAGTCGATGATCGGCGGCGAGCTCAAGCTGCCCGATGCCGTCTGGCAGCGCCTCAACTTCGCGTGGGTCGCTTTCTTCGGGATGATGGGCCTGCTGAACGTCTACGTGGCCTACAGCTACTCCACCTCGACCTGGGCCACCTTCAAGGTCTTCGGCGTGTACGGGCTGATGATCGTCTTCACCGTCGCCCAGGTGCTCTACCTGAGCAAGCACATGAAGGACGAGCGCGCCGAGCCCGCATCGCCCGACAAGCCGAGCTGAGGCCATGCCCGTCACCGCCCAGGACATCGAGGCCGCGCTGCGCGAGGCACTGCAGCCTGCAGCACTCGCCATCACCGACGACAGCGACCAGCACGCCGGCCATGCCGGTGCCCGCGAAGGGCGCCATTTCAGCGTGCGCATCGTCAGCGAACGCTTCGCGGATCTGTCGCGCGTGAAGCGCCATCGCCTCGTATATGATGCCCTCCACCTCTTGATTCCGCGCGGTATCCACGCGCTCGCCATCGACGCCCGAGCTCCGGGCGAAAGCTGATTCCGCAGCCCCAGGCCCACCGGCCCACAGGCCACCACGCCGCTGCCCAGCCCCTCCTCCTCTGCTTTCCATTTCGTTGTTGAAAGGCCTCAAGCCCATGAAGAAGCTGTCTCTCGCCGCCCGCACGTCGCTGCTGGCTGCCGCTGTCGCGTTGGCCATGCCGCTGGCCGCCCAGGCACAAAACATCGCCATCGTGAATGGCAAGCCTGTGCCCAAGGCGCGGGTCGATGCGCTGCTGACGCAGGCCACGAAGCAAGGCAACCAGCCCCGCACACCCGAACTCGAAGCCCAGGTGCGCGACGAGGTGGTGCTGCGCGAGATGTTCATGCAGGAAGCCGAGAAGCGCGGCCTGGCCAGCTCGCCCGACTACAAGGCCCAGATGGAACTCGCGCGCCAAAGCATCCTGATCCGCGAACTCTTCAATGACTTCAACAAGAAGAACACGGTCACCGACGCCGAAGTCCAGGCCGAGTACGACAAGTTCAAGGCGCAGGCCAGCGGGATGGAATACCACGCGCGGCACATCCTGGTCGAGAAGGAAGACGAAGCCAAGGCCTTGATCGCGCAGATCAAGGGCGGCGCCAAGTTCGAAGACCTGGCCAAGAAGGCGTCCAAGGATCCGGGCTCCGGCCAGAACGGTGGCGACCTCGACTGGGCCGCCGCCAACTCCTACGTGCCTGAGTTCGCGCAGGCCATGCAGGCGCTGAAGAAGGGCGAAATGACGCAGACGCCGGTCAAGACGCAGTTCGGCTACCACGTCATCCTGCTCGAAGACACGCGCGAAGCGCAGTTCCCGAGCCTGGACGAAGTCAAGCCGCGCATCCAGCAGGGCCTGCAACAGCAGAAGCTGGCCAAGTTCCGCGACGACATCAAGGCAAAGGCAAAGACCGACTACAAGTTTTCTAACTGAGCCCCCCAGTCGCTGGCGCTCCTGCCCCCAAGGGGCGCCGCCTGGCGGACCGGCGAAGCCGGATCCGCGGGCGTGGCTCGATGTAGGCCGGCTTCGCGGCCTGTTTGAAGGCGTCCTTCGGGGCGCCTTTTCTTTTATGCGTTGACCAGTCTTCCGGCCTCGATCTTGAGCTGCCGGTCGCAGCGTGCGGCGATGCCGCGGTCGTGCGTCACCAGCACGAGCGTGGTGCCGGCTTCCCGGTTGAGGTCGAACATCAGCTCCATCACCTTCTCGCCCGTCGCGAAGTCGAGGCTGCCGGTGGGTTCATCGGCCAGGAGCACCGAGGGCTTGACGACGAAGGCGCGGGCCAACGCCACGCGCTGCTGTTCGCCGCCGGACAAGACCTTGGGGTAGTGCGACAAGCGCTCACCCAGGCCAACCCGCTGCAGCATCTCGACGGCCTGGGCGCGCGCATCGCTGCGGCCTTGCAGCTCCAGTGGGAGCATCACGTTCTCGAGCGCCGTGAGGTTGCCAAGCAACTGGAAGCTCTGGAACACGAAGCCGAGCTGGGCAGCGCGCACCGCGGCTCGTGCGTCTTCGTCGAGCGCGAACAAATCGTTGCCGGCGAGGCGAACCGTTCCGCTGCTTGGCGTGTCCAAACCCGCGATGATCGACAGCAAGGTGCTCTTGCCCGAACCGCTTGCCCCCACGATGGCGGCCGACTGCCGAGGCGCCAGCGTGAAGTCGATCTCGTGGAGTATCGTCAGCGGGCCGCTGGTGTCCTGCACTTGCTTGGTGACGCGCTCGACAGCAATGATGGGGTCCGACATGAAAGGCCAGTCTCGATGGATTTGAAGCGCCGGTTGACGCGAAGAAGCCTGCTGAACCACTGTACCGCGCTTGCCTTCGCCACCGCGGGCCTGCCGGCGATGGCCTCGGCCCAGCCTGTGATTCTGGTGGTGGGTGACAGCCTCTCGGCCGAATACGGCCTGGCGCGCGGCAAGGGTTGGGTGGCCTTGCTGGAGCAGCGCCTCGCACAGGAGAAGCGCCCCGCCACCGTCATCAATGCCAGCATCAGCGGCGACACCACCTCTGGCGGCCGCTCGCGCCTGCCCGCGCTGCTCAAGCAGCACCAGCCCACGATCGTTGTTCTGGAACTCGGCGGCAACGACGCGCTGCGCGGTCTGCCCCTCAGCATGACGCGCGACAACCTGCAGGCCATGGCGCGCGCCGCCAAAGCCGCCGGCGCCAAGGTGCTGGTGGTGGGCATGCAGGTGCCGCCCAACTACGGGCGGCAGTACGGCGAAGACTTCTCGGCACTGTTTGCCAGCGTCGCCAAGACCGAAGGCACGGGCCTCGTGCCCTTTCTGCTGAAGGGCGTGGCAGATGCACCGAACGCCGAGGCGATGTTTCAGCCCGACCGCATCCACCCACGCGAGCAGGCCCACCCGGTCATGCTGACCAATGTGTGGGAAGGCCTGAAGCCACTGCTGCGCTGAGGAGCCATGACCCTCAGCTCAGCGCGCGAAGGAGCGCTGCTGAGACGGACGGTCGTCGCCGCCACCACCGCGTTGCTGCCGGCCTTCCTGTTGCTGCTGTTGTTGCGGCTGCTGTTGAGGCGGCGCTTGCTCACGGTTCTGCCGCGCGCTCGGGATGGGCGGGGGTTGGCGCACCATCGGCGGCTGGATCTGCGGTTGCTGCACCTGCGGAGCTTGAACCTGCGGTTGGGGCGCTTGCATCTGGGGGGCCTGCACCGGGCGCGGCGGCGGCCCGGGCATCTCGTGATGCTGTCTGCGCTCGTCGGTGCGGTAGACGGGCGGCGGCGGGGCCGGCGTGCGATCGGGAATGGTCTCGCGTGGCGGTTGACGGCGCGTGCGCTCGTCGCGGTCGTTCCGATCGTCCTGACCGCCGCGGCCATCGCGGTCACGCGGCGCAGCCCAGCCTGGTTGGTTGACCTGCGGCAGCGTGTTCGCGCCGGGGGGGCCGGGTTGGTGTGACGGCGGCGTCATGGGGTTGTCGCGGCCGCCGTAGCCAATGCGCGGTGGTTCCTGCTGCGGGCGCGGCGCTGGCGCACCGCCCACCACCGGCGGCCGGCCGCGATCGGGTCCGTCGTTGTCGTTGCCGCGCGAGGGCATGCCAGGGTTGATGCTCGGATTGGCGCCGGGATTCGGGCCCGGCCGGTTGGTCGCAAAGCCTGGGCGCGAGACACGGGGGTCCGCCACCACCGGTCGGTTGCTGCCGCCGCTCCAGCGCGGCGGTGCCGTCACCGGCGCATCGGCACGAGGACGATCGCGCGCCAGGTCGCGCAGCATGTGGTCATTCACGCGGGCGATGGACGGCGCCACCGGTTGGCGGCGCTCGATCACCGTGGCGGGCACCACCGTCACGGCACGCGCCACGCCGCGGTTGGCGTAGTGCGCGTTGGCCATGTACTGGCCCGGGTTGTTGATGATGGTGGTGACGTTGGTGATGTTCGTCACGTGCGTCACGTTGACCTGCTGCACGTAGCGCGGGCTCACGCGGTAGCCCGGCACGTAGACCTCGCGCGGGCCGAGCGGGAACCAGCCCACCGTGGGCGCGCTGCCCACGCGAACCGACACGCTCACGCCGGGGCCGCCCATCCAGGCCACCAGCGCCGGTGCATAGACGGGGCGCGCCACGTAACGGCCCGGGGCCCAGCACCAGTTGTTGCGGTAGTAGACCCAGCGGCCGTAGTGGAAGGGGGCAAAGCCCCAGGGCGCGTCGTCGACCCAGGTCCAGCCCCAGGGGCGCACCCAGGCCC
Organism: Rhizobacter sp.; assembly: GCF_035702065.1. Classification (GTDB taxonomy): domain Bacteria; phylum Pseudomonadota; class Gammaproteobacteria; order Burkholderiales; family Burkholderiaceae_C; genus Rhizobacter. The sequence goes on along the minus strand of NZ_DASSRA010000285.1, from coordinate 5,144 downwards.
AGTGGCCCATGCGGTAAGGCGCCCAGCCGGCCACCACCACGCGCGGCGTCCAGAGGGTGCCGTATTCAGCGGTCTGCTGCCAGGCACCATAGCGGTCGAGGTCCTCCACCCCCGTCATCTCGGGCGAGACGTAGCGTTGGGCAGCGAGCGTGTCTTCGGTGCCGTCACGCGCGGCCACCCAGGTGCTGAACTCGTCGCGCACGGGGTTGCTGATGGCGTACTGCGGCCCGCCGCGCTCACGCCAGAACTCCACGTGCTGGCCTTGCATGATGGCAAGCGCGGTGCCGTCGCTCTCGTAAGTCGCCTGCCCGCTCAGCGCGGTGGCGTGGCTGGTTTCACCGAGGCGGTCGAAGCGGTAGTTGCCGACGCTGTCGGTGCGGAAGTGGCCTTCGTCGGTGACGAGGCCGAACTCGCGGGCTGCCTCGCGCGTGCGCAGCCGGGCCGTCATGCTGCCGGCGCGCAGGGCGATGTCGATGCGGTCGTCGTCGAGGCGCTGCACGTCGATCTCGGTGTTGGGTGCCAGGCGCAACACGCTGGAACCGATGCGGATCTCCGCGCGCCCATCGGCCTCGGTGGAGAGGCGGTCGCCGGTGGTCACGGGGCGGTTGCGCACGGCAGCGATCCACTCGTTGCTGTCGGTGGAGAAGAGCCACACCTGGCCATGGAGTTCGGACAGCCGGCCCACCCGGTCAGGCGGGTCTTCGGCCTCGGCCGCACGGACCGGAAGGGCCAGCAGGCCCAGCAGCAGCAGGCCGAAGAACAAGCCCAGCCAGCGGGCAAGGTCGGCCGGGGGTGATTCGCGCTGCAGTGCAGCAGATGGCGGATGTTTCTTCATGAGCGAGTCTCGCTTTCGATGGCGGTGAACCGCAGGGGTTCCACCCACAACGCGCCGAAAGCGCCCCGGGCTGACGGTAGAAACGTTTCTTCGCAATCCCGCCAGCGGTCAGTCGTCGTCCGCCGGGTCCAGCTCGGGAAACAGCACGCTCGTGTAGCCAAAACGCGTGAAATCGCGCACGCGCATCGGGTAAAGCTTGCCGATCAGGTGGTCGCATTCGTGCTGCACCACGCGCGCATGAAAGCCATCGGCCTCGCGATCGATGGGATGCCCCTGCGGGTCGAAGCCGGTGTAGCGGATGCGGGCGAAGCGCGGGACCACGCCGCGCAGGCCAGGCACCGAGAGGCAACCTTCCCAGCCTTCTTCTTCCTCGTCGGACAAGGGCGTGATCTGCGGGTTGATGAGCACCGTCTCGGGCACCGGCGGAGCCTCGGGGTAACGCTCGTTCTTCTTGAAGCCGAAGATCACCAGCGCCAGGTCCACGCCGATCTGCGGTGCGGCCAGGCCCGCGCCGTTGGCGGCGTGCATGGTGTCGAACATGTCGTCAATCAACACGTTCAGCTCGGGCGTGTTGAAGTGCTTCACCGGCTTGGCAACGCGCAGAAGGCGCGGGTCGCCCATCTTGAGGATTTCTCGAACAGTCATGGCCGTGATTTTCTTCCAGTCTCGGGGATGTGGTAGTTTCCACCCCCTGCCGGCATGGGCCGGCGCTGAAAGTCGTTCTGCCTTGAAGTCGATGTTGCGTTCGTGGCGTGTACTGCTGCTGGCGTGGGCCATCTTGCTCGCCCCGCAGGTGCAGTTCGTGCACGCGCTGTCGCACATCGCGCCGCAGTCCAGCGAGCAGTCGTCGCACGAGCGCCAGCAGGCGCCCGACAAGGTGTGCGACACCTGCGCAGTGCTGGCCCAGTTGGGCAGCGCCCTGCCCTCGCAGCACGAATGGCATTCCCCCGCGGACGCACTGCCCGCCCCCGTGGCACCGGCCGTTCAGGCCGTTGCGCTGCAACCCACCGCGCATTTCCAGGCGCGTGCCCCACCTGCATTGAGCTGATCCCGCACTGCCCCGTCACGGGGCTTCATGCCGCCGCGCAGCTGCGCGGCGGCGCGTGTCGTCATCTCTTGCAGGAACACCCATGTCCACTCCCCGCTTTGCGGCCGCAGGCCTGTGCCTGGCCGCGCTTTCGTCCGTCGCGCATGCGGCCGACAGCAGCTCCTCGCTTTCCGCCTTCAACCCCGCCATCTCGCTGATCCTCAACGGCACTTACGCGGACCTCTCGCGCGACCCCGAGACCTACACCTTGCAAGGATTCATTCCCAGCGGCGGCGAGGTCGGCCCCGGCAAGCGCGGCTTCAGCCTCGGTGAATCCGAACTCACGCTGAGCGCCGCGGTGGACCCGAGCTTCTCGGGCCGCTTCACCGCAGCCATGACCGGCGACAACGAAGTCGAGGTCGAAGAGGCGCTGTTCGAGTACCAGAGCCTCTTCAGCGGCGCCACGCTCAAGGGCGGGCGCTTTCTCTCGTCCATTGGCTACCTCAACAGCCAGCACGCGCACGCCTGGGACTTCACCGACGCACCGCTCGTCTACCAGGCTTTCTTCGGTGGCCCCTTGAAGACGGACGGCCTGCAGCTGCGCTGGCTGGCACCGACCGAGACCTTCGTCGAGCTCGCCGCCGAGCTGGGCGCGGGCAGCACCTTCCCGGGCAACGACAGCAACCGCAACGGCGCCGGCATGACCGCCCTGATGGCCCACCTGGGCGACGACATCGGCGAGAGCTCGAGCTGGCGTGCCGGCGTCTCGTGGCTGCGCCACCGGCCGAACGGCCGCAGCTACACCGACCTCGACGCCACCGGCACCGAAGTCACCAACACCTTCAGCGGCCGCAGCGACACCTGGGCGCTCGACGCCATCTACAAATGGTCGCCGGGCGGCAATGCCACGCGGCAGAACCTGAAGATCCAGGGCGAGTACTTCCGCCGCACCGAGAGCGGCACACTGGGTTTCGACACGCTCTCGCAATCCACCGGCACGGTCGACAGCGACTACCGCAGCGTGCAGAGCGGCTGGTACCTGCAAGCCGTCTACCAGTTCATGCCGATGTGGCGCGTAGGCGCGCGCTACGACCGGCTCAGCTCAGGCTCGGTGGACATCGCAGCGGTCAGCAGCGGCACACTCAGCGCCGCCGACTTCCCGCTCCTGCAAAGCGCCACGCCCACGCGCAGCACGCTGATGCTCGACTACTCGCCTTCCGAGTTCAGCCGCGTGCGCCTGCAGCTCGCCAACGACCGCAGCAACCCCGCGGTCGGCTCCGACCGCCAGGTCTTCGTCCAGTACATCATGAGCCTCGGTGCCCATGGTGCGCATTCGTTCTGAGGAGACGTTCCCATGCAACGCACACTCAAGCACTTCCTGCTGGCTGCCCTGGCCGGCCTCTCGCTGCAGGCCCAGGCCGCGCTCAACGTGGTGGCCTGCGAGCCTGAATGGGCCTCGCTCGCCAAGGAGCTGGGCGGCGACGCGGTCAGTGTCTCGTCGGCCACCACCGCGCTGCAGGACCCTCACCGCATCGAAGCCCGACCCAGCCTCATCGCCCGCGTGCGCAACGCCGACCTGCTGGTGTGCACCGGCATGGAGCTGGAAGTGGGCTGGCTGCCGGTGCTCATCCGGCAGTCGGGCAACGGCAAGCTGAACCCCGGCTCGCCGGGCTACTTCGAGGCCGGTGCCTTCATCACGCCCATCGAAGTGCCCACGCGGCTGGACCGCGCCGATGGCGACGTGCACGCTGCCGGCAACCCGCACATCCAGCAAGACCCACGCAACATCGCGCTCGTGGCCAAGGCGCTCGCCGCACGGCTGGCTCAGGTCGACCCGGCCAACGCCGCGCAGTACCAGAGCCGCTACACCGCCTTCGCCGCGCGCTGGACCGAGGCCCTGCAGAAGTGGGACCAGAAGGCCGCGCCGCTGAAGGGCATCAGCGTGGTGGCCCACCACAAGAACATGGGTTACCTGTGGGCCTGGCTGGGCGTGCGCGAAGTCGCGACGCTCGAACCCAAGCCAGGCGTGGAGCCGAGCGCCGGCCACCTCAGCGCATTGAACGCGCAGCTCGCGCGCCAGCCCGCCAAGATGGTCGTGCGTGCGGCTTACCAGGACCCGCGCGCTTCGCAGTGGCTGGCCGAGCACGCGCACATCCCGGCCGTCGCCCTGCCCTTCACCGTGGGCGGCAACGACAAGGCCAGCGACCTGTTCGGCCTCTTCGACAGCACACTGGCCCTATTGCTCGAGGCCGCCAAGTGAACCTCGACCTCGCCATCCTGCTGCCGGCGTTTGCGGCCGGCCTGCTGGTGCTCGCCACCCACGTGCCGCTGGGCGCGCAGGTGCTGCGCAAGGGCATCGTCTTCATCGACCTGGCGATTGCGCAGATCGCCGCGCTGGGCGTGATCGTGGCCGGCCTGCTTGACATCGCCCCCGGCGGCTGGCAGGTGCAGGTGGCCGCCGCCATCGCCGCAATCGCCGGCGCCCTGCTGCTCACCTGGACGGAGAAAAAGTGGCCCGACGTGCAAGAGGCGCAGATCGGTGTGCTCTTCGTGCTGGCGGCCACGGCGGGCATTCTGCTGCTGGCCAAGAACCCGCATGGCGGCGAGCATCTGCGCGACCTGCTGGCGGGGCAGATCCTGTGGGTGAGCTATGCGCAGCTGGCCTTCCCCGCGCTGGCCACGCTCGTCATCCTCGGGCTCTGGTTCGGCCTGCGCGAGCGGCTCTCGCGCCTGGGCTTCTATCTGCTGTTTGCGCTGGCGGTGACGGTGTCGGTGCAGCTCGTGGGCGTGTACCTGGTGTTCGCCAGCCTCATCGTGCCGGCGCTGGGCGTGCGCAAGCACCCCGAGCGGCGGCGCTTGCCGCTGGCGTACGGCATCGGGGTAGGCGCCTATGCGCTGGGGCTGGTGCTGTCGTCGGCCTTCGACCTGCCCAGCGGCGCGCTGATCGTTTGGTGCCTCGCGGCGCTGGCGGTGCTGGCGCATGCGGCCAGCCGATCGCAGGCAGGCGTCAGCTCTTAGGTACCGAAGCCGGCGCGTCCGCAGGCTGCGGCGGAAGATCACTGATCTCGGCGATGCGGATCTCGCCGCCTTCGAGCACCAGACGCACCCGCTCGATCCTCTCGGTGCTGCTGGTGCGGCGCATCACGTCAACGCGTTCCAGCTTGCGGCATTCGAGGCGCAGCGTTTGCGACAAGGCTTCGGCACGGCCCTCGTTGCACGCGCGCTCGCTCTGGTAGCGCTTGGACGCCTGCACCATGCGCGTCACCGAGTCCATGTACTCGG
>NZ_DASSRA010000284.1:0-21350 GCF_035702065.1 Rhizobacter sp. | reverse complement strand
CTGATCCACAACTATCCCAAGCCCACCATTGCACTGATGGACGGCGTCACCATGGGTGGTGGCATGGGCCTGGCCCAGGGCGCGACGCTGCGGGTGGTCACCGAGCACAGCAAGCTGGCCATGCCCGAGACCAACATCGGCCTGTTCCCCGACGTGGGCGGCGGCTGGTTCCTGTCGCGCTGCCCGGGGCACCTGGGCGAGTTTCTGGCGCTGACCGGCCAGGTGCTGGGCGCGGGCGATGCCATCGCCTGCGGGCTGGCCGACGTGTTCCTGCCCAGCGCGCAGCTGCCCACGCTGGTCGAGACCCTGGCCGACCAGCCGATCGAGAACGCCGCCCAGGCCGTGGCGGCGGTGAAGGCGAGGGCGCACGCGGCACCGGCCGCCACGCTCACGGCGCAGCGCTCGCTCATCGACACCCACTTCTCGCGGCCCGGTGCGCTTGCGATCGTCAACGCCCTGTCGGGCGACAGCACGCCTTTTGCCCAGCAGGCCGCGGCCGACTTGCGCAAGCGCTCGCCGCTGATGGTGGCCGTCACGCTGGAGCAGGTGCGCCGTGCCCGCGACATGGCCTTGGCCGACGAGCTGCGCATGGAGCGCGACATGGTGCGCCACTGCTTCCACCTGCGCCCGGGTGCGGCCAGCGAGACGGTCGAGGGCATCCGCGCGCTCGCCGTCGACAAGGACCACCAGCCGCGCTGGAACCCGGCTCGCCTGGAAGACGTGCGAGCTGAGGAGGTCGCCGCCTTCTTCGCAAGCCCCTGGCCGGCACACGCACATCCCTTGCGACAGCTCGGTAATCTAGACCGGTAGCTCCAGCCGCATGTCACATGGGCTGGGTACCATGCAGCCTTCTTCCCATTCGGCCTTGTGCAAGAGGCCCGTCGACAATGCCCCGTGAACCCAAGGCCCCGAATGCCTTGCTGATGCTTCTGGAAGGCCGCGCTCCCTGGGAGCTGGCCAGCACGGTGGCCGCAACTCCCTGGTTCAACAAGCTGCCTGCGGGCGACGGGCACCCGGTGCTCGTGTTCCCCGGCCTGAGTGCCCCCGACTTCACCACGCTGCCGCTGCGCAACTTCCTGCGTGCACGCGGCTACGAGCCTTATGCCTGGGAGCAGGGCTTCAACTTCGGCCCGCGCGAAGGCGTGCTCGAACGCTGCGAAGCGCGCGCCGACGAGATCTACAAGAAGCACGGGCAGCCGGTGAGCCTGGTCGGCTGGAGCCTGGGCGGCATCTACGCCCGCGAGGTTGCCAAGGCGCGGGCCGAGCAGACGCGCTGTGTGGTCACGCTCGGCACGCCCTTCGGCGGCCATCCGCGCGCCAACAACGCCTGGTGGCTGTACGAGATGGTGAGCGGGCAAAAGCTCGAAGACGACGCGCTCATGGCCCAGGTGCGCCAGGCGCCCAGCGTGCCAACCACCTCGATCTACTCGCGCACAGACGGTGTGGTCGCGTGGCAATGCAGCCTCAACGACGAGGCGCCGCACACCGAGAACATCCAGCTGCACGCCAGCCACTTCGGCATCGGCATGAACCCGCTCGCGCTTTACGCGCTGGCCGACCGGCTGTCGCAGAAGCCCGGAGAGTGGCAGCGCTTCAGCCTCGAAGGCAAGCGCAAGTGGTTCTTCAAGACCACGTAGGGCGCGCCACCACGCGCAAGGGCTGATACTGCGCACGGTGCGACTCCCGACGAGGCGACTACCGTGAACGCAAACCCCAGCAAGACCCGCATGGAGCACGACAGCATGGGCCCGCTGGCCGTGCCTGCCGATGCGCTCTATGGTGCGCAGACCCAGCGCGCCGTCGACAACTTTCCCGTCAGCGGCCAGCGCATGCCGGCGGCCTTCATCCGTGCCTTGCTGCTGGTGAAGCAGGCCGCCGCCCAGGCCAATCTGCACCTGCGGCAGGTGCCCGAAGCGCAGGGCCACGCGATCGTCGATGCGGCCCAGCGCCTGCTCGCCATGAGCGACGACGAGCGCATGGTGCACTTCCCGCTCGACGTGTTCCAGACCGGCTCGGGCACCAGCACCAACATGAACGCCAACGAGGTGATCGCCACCGTGGCAAGTGCGGCGCTGGGCGAGCCGGTGCACCCCAACGATCACGTGAATGCCGGGCAGAGCAGCAACGACGCCATCCCCACGGCGCTGCACGTGAGCGCCGCGCTGGAGCTGCACCAACAGCTGCTGCCGGCGCTCGACCACTTGGCGGAAGTCACGCGCCGCAAGTCGGCCAGCGTGCACCGCTTCGTGAAGACCGGCCGCACCCATCTGATGGACGCGATGCCAGTGCGCATGAGTCAGGTGCTCGACGGCTGGGTGCACCAGGTCGATGCCGGCAGCCGACATCTGCGCGCGCTGATGCCAGCGCTGCAGGGCCTGGCGCAGGGCGGCACGGCGGTGGGCACCGGGGTCAACGCGCACCCGCAGTTCGCGGCCAGCTTCGCGGCCGAACTGAGCGACCTCAGCGGCCTGCCGTTCCGCCCGGCCGACAACTTCTTCGCGGCCATGGGCTCGCAGGACACGGCGGTGGCCGTGTCGGGCCAGCTCAAGGCGGTGGCGGTGTCGTTGATGAAGATCGCCAACGACCTGCGCTGGATGAACTCCGGCCCGCTCGCCGGCCTGGCCGAGATCGAGCTCGAAGCCTTGCAACCCGGCTCGTCGATCATGCCCGGCAAGGTGAACCCTGTGATCCCGGAGGCCACGGCGATGGTGGCCGCACAGGTGATCGGCAACGATGCGGCCATCACCATCGCGGGCCAGTCGGGCAACTTCGAACTCAACGTGATGCTGCCGGTGGTGGCGCACAACCTGCTCGGCAGCATCGAGCTGCTGGCCAACGTGAGCCGGCTGCTGGCCGACAAGGCCATTGCCAGCTTCACCGTCAACGAGGCGAGCCTCAAGGAGGCGCTGGCGCGCAACCCCATCCTGGTGACGGCGCTCAACCCGCTGATCGGCTATGCCAAGGCCGCCGAGATCGCCAAGCAGGCCTACCGCGAAGGCCGGCCCATCCTCGATGTGGCCGACGAGCAGACCGACCTCGGCCGCGCGAAGCTGGCCGAGCTGCTGGACCCCGAGAAACTCACAGGCCCAGGGTGAACCAGAAGGTCGCGCCCGCGCCGGGCCGGCTTTCCGCCCACACCTTGCCGCCGTGCCGCTCGACGATGCGGTGCACGATCGACAGCCCGATGCCGTTGTGCGACAGCCGCGAGTCATGCAGGCGCTTGAAGGGCTTGAACAACTCGGCCGCGCGTGCCGGGTCGAAACCCGGCCCGTCGTCGGCCACGTAGACGACGTTCTGGTCGCCCCGCAAGGCGGTGCCCACGTGCACCGTGCCGCGGCCCCCCGGGCGGGCCGAGGCGAAACGGGCGGCGTTGCCGATGAGGTTGACGAACACCTGGCGCAGCAGGTCCGGGTCGGCCAGGCCGCTGGGCAGCGGGTCGATCTGCAAGCGCACGTTCTTCAGATCCTGTGCGCTGTCGGGGGTGAGTTCGAGCTGCTGGATGGCCGCGTCGACCAACTCGCGCAAGGGCTGCGGGCTGCGCTCGAACTCGACGCTGTCGACGCGCGACAGCGTGAGCAGGTCCTGCACCATGGCCTGCAGGCGCTCGGTCTGCGCGGCAATGGCCGTCATCAGCGTGCGCGCCTGGTCGGTGTCGCCTTCATCCAGCGACTCCACCGACAGGTGCGCCAGGCCCGACAGCCCCGCCAGCGGGCCGCGCAGGTCATGCGACACGTTGCGGGTGAACGCCTCCAGCCCTTCGAGCATGGCCTGCAACTCGCCGGTGCGCGCCTGCACGCGCTGCTCCAGGCTGGTGTTGAGCTCACGCAGTGCGGCCTCGGCCTGGAGCCGCAGCTGCAGCTCGTCTTCGATGCGGCGGCGCGCCCGGATCAGGCTCACAACAAGGATGGTGATGCCCACCACCGTGGCGGGCAGGGCGGCCAGGTAGCCGAACTCGAAGCCCAGCTCGCGCACCGGCGGCAGCAGGCTGGCCAGCAGGAAGGCGGGGTAGGTCGCAAACGCGATGGCGATGTAGACATGGCCGACGTTGCGTTCCTTGCGTGAGGCACGCCAGGCCAGGCGGGTGCACCAGCTCATGGCCAGCGCCATCACCACGTAGACCACCATGGGCTTGTCGGGCCAGCGCTGCAGCACCAGCCACACCACCAGGGCGCTCACGGCGGCGGCCACGGCCACCCCAAGCAGGCGCCGCGGGCTGGCATGGCCGATGTATTCGTCGAGCGCGCAGATGGTCAGGGCCAGCAGGCCGATGGCCACCAGGGCGGAGCCGTAGGGCACCTGGCTGGTGGTGCTGAGCGCGGAGGGGTGCGCGAAGTACCAGCCGGGCGCCGCCAGGGCGTAGCGGATGGAGAACAGCCGCAGGGCGCGGCGATCGGTGGCGTACGAGGCCAGCCACTGGGCTGCGGCAATCACCAGCATCACCGTGCCCGCCACCAGGGCAAAGGCCTGGAAGGGGTCTGTGGCTTCCAGCCAGGTGGTTCCCGCCAGAGTGGCGGTGGGTGCCGCGGTTTGCAAGGGCATGGGCGGCTCGCGCCTCCAGGAGAGCAGGCCACCGACGGCAGCCCGTGTGAAGCACGATTCTGGATCAGCTGGCCGCTGCTATGTAACCAATGGATGACCCTGAGCGGGGTGTCTAGAAGCGCAGCGGCACCACGCGCTGCGCGCCGGACGGAAAGCGGGTCAGCACGACCAGGTGGTCGAGGTCGCTGCTGTAGATGATGGGGAAGGGCTCGGCACCGAGCTGGCGGATCAGTGCGCGCAGCTCGTCGTTGGAGGCCGCGACGACCACCGTGCTCTGCGAATGCGAGCCGGTGAGCAGGCTGGCGAAGGCGGGCATGTCGGCGGCATTGAAGTTCGTGGTGGCAAGCCCCAGCGCGGCAGCGAGCGGGGCCACCAGCGGGTTGCCGGCGGTGCTGGTGAAGATGGCCGACACGCCGGCCTTGCGTGCCGCGTGCAACAGCTCCTGCGCCTCGCTGCCCGGCGCGCTGGTGCCGACCAGCAGCAGCGTCATCGCATGGCGGTCGTTCTTGGTCAGGTCGGGCGTGCTGTCGGCGGCGTACTGCAGGTTCATGGCGTTGATGCTGTTGCCGGCGATGCTCACCACGTAGAGGTTGTCGAAGTCGGCAATGCTGGCCGTAGAGACCGCAGCGCCGAAGGCGTTGGCCACGTCGTCGGCGGTGTCGCTGTGCGCGGCCACCAGCACCACGTCGCCCGCGTGCTGGGCGAGCACCTCGGCGGCCAGCGCGGCGGGTGTGGCGTAGATCTGCGTGGGCAGGCGGAAGGCCGCCGCCAGCGGTGCCACGGTGTCGCGGGTGCGCGTGGTGTCGGTGGAGTAGACGGCCGTGATGCCGGCGCGCAGCAGGGTCTCGCGCAAGGCCTGGGCACGCGCCTGGCCGGCGGCACTGAGCGGTTCGGTGGTGGCGTTGGAGTTGGGGTCCTGCTTCTCGCCGTGCCGCACGATGAGCACCGTGGTGACCTGTGGCGGCCGCAGGAAGAAGTTGGCCACGCCCATGGTGTTGGCGTTGACCACGCCGAAGCCCGGGGCGCTGTTGTAGTCCTCGTGGCTGGTGTGCTGGGCCAGCAGGTAGTAGCGCCCGGGCGACAACGCGATGCTGTACTGGCCGCTGGCGTTGCTGGTGGTGTCGAAGCTCGCGCTGCCGTCTTCCTTGACGAAGCTGAGCGACACGTTGGCGATGGTCGGCCCGCCGGCGCTCTCGAAGGTGCCACCGTGCAGGCCGCTGGCGCAACCGTGCAGCCACAGCAACAGCAAGGCGACAGTCGCCATGGTGAGTGCGCGAGGGATCTTCATGCTCATTCCTTGGCCACGTGAACCTCGACCGCCACGCCACCCACGATGCGTTGGCTCTTGCGGTGGCGTTGCACCAGGTGAATCTTGTGCATCGTGCCTGGCTTGGCATCGCGCTGCACCTGCACGCGCAGGCCCACCGTGCGTTGGCTGAAGGCCGGCAGTTCCACCGGTACACGGGTGCGGGGTGCGTCGGGCAGGGGCAGCTGCCACGCTTCACCGAAGCGTCTGGCCACCAGATCGGGTGTGCGTGAGCCCAGCATCGCGCCCTTGTCCGCACCGGGTACTCCAAGATGAGCTCCGCATTCGAGCTCGATCTCGTGCGGTGGGTGCGCCGGCTTGCCCGTGTCGGGCTTGAAAGGCTTGAGCTTCTTCTGCACGGCTGCGCCGAAGAAGCCCTTGTCGTGCTGCAGGAGGCCGAGGTCGAGCGCCTGAGAGCCCTCGGGTCGCCAGATCTCGATGTCGAAGGGGCCGCGCAGCTGGAGGATGCGGTTGGCCAGCACCGCCGGCAGGATGAAGAACTCGCCCCGCACCAGGTTGACGACCGTGAGGTTCTTCTGCGCCAGGTTGTTGTGCTCCCACACGTGCGCGCCGCCGGCGGGCGGGTCGCCGCGCGTGAGCACCGAGGCCAGCATGCAGGTGTGCGTGCCGGCGCTTGGCACCAGGCTGCGCGGCCAGCGCGCCTTGACGACTCGGCTGGCGCCCGGTGCCAGGTCGAACTCGGCGCGCGCCGCCATGCAGGGCAGGAAGTCGTCGGGGAACGAGAACTGTGTGCCGGCGAAGCCGCGCGCGTGGAAGCTCACGACGAAGTGCTGCGCGGTGCCGGTGGTGGAGCGGTTGCGCACGCGGGCATGGAACCAGTTGTCCTGGCCGTACTCGGGCGACTGGTGAGTGCTGCCGCCGTCGTCTTGCGTGCGCACCCACAGGTCGGGCGAGTCCCAGAACGTGCCGTTCCAGAAGTCGGCGCCGCCGTGGCCCACCTCGTCGCGCATCCACAGGTCGGGTGCGTTGGCGCCATCACCGAGGCCGTAGACGAAGCGGTGGAAGGCGTCGACCACGCCGGGGTTGCCGCTCTTGCAGAGCAGGAACTCCTCGATCTGCTGGGTGGAGACCGGCTGGCCCTTGAAGGCCTGGTAGAGCTGGCCCATCAGGTTGTTGAGCGGGCCCACGCCGAGCAGCGAGGCCATGCCCTGCCAGAAGCGCGAGCCGTCGCTGTAGGCGTTGCCGGCGGTGTTGCGCTGCCAGGGGTCGCGCGAGCACAGCAGCACAGGCGGGTCGCCGAAGTCGAAGGCCAGCGGGTCGTCGGCGCCGCTGTCGTGGAAGGTGGTCCAGCCTTCGTCCCACCAGCCGTCGGCCTGCGAGGCAGGCTTGATGCCGCGCGCGTACCAGCTGTGGAAGGCCTCGTGGGGCAGGGCGCCGGTGGAGGTGGTGGTGCCTCCTTCGTACTCCATGCCGCCCGAGCCGTTGAAGAAGGCGGTGAAGCGGTTGCCGTGGGCGTAGCCGCCGTAGTCGTTCTCGTTGTCGGCCAGCAGGGTGGCGATGGTGGTGATCTGCGTGCCGAGGTTGACGCTGCTGGTGCTGGGCGCCCAGGCATCGATCGCCACGTTGTTGCCTGAGACCGGCAGCACGGTGCTGCCGCTTTGATGCAGGAGCGTGTCGGCCGCGCGGATCTCCAGCATGGGCGAGAGCGCGGTGAAGCGCGCCGGGAAGTCGATCTGCCATTGGTTGGTGCCGAGCACCGTCACCGTGCCGTTGGTGATGAGCTCGTGCGCCACCATCGTGTTGACGAGGCTGATCGTGAGGCTGATGGCGAACTGGTCGAAGATCAGGTTGGCTGGCAGCCACGCTTCGGCGTAGCGCGCGCGGTTGAGGTCGGACAGGCCGAACACGAAGCGCAGCCGCGGCCCGGCAAGCCAGTCGAGCGCCGGCAGGTAGCTGCCGCCCAACTGCGAGTCGGGCAGGGCCAGCGGGTACTGCACGCGCAAGGCGTGCACGCTGCCGGCGGCCTGCACGCTCTCGATCACGCGCAGGTCGGTGAAGCTGCCGCTGCCGAAGCTGTGGTGGGCGAGCTGGGCCACCGGGAACACCGCGCCATCGAGCCAGGCCTGTGCAGGCGTCTGCCGCAGGTCGAAGATCGGGTTGCCCGCGGTCGGGCCGACCTCGTAGGTGATGGTCGCGTCGGCCTCGGCCGTTTGCGCCGCGGCGTCGAAGGTGAACGCCGCGGCGATGGTCGAGATGTCGATGGGCACCGCGAGGAGCCCATCGACCGTCTTGGCAGGCGGTGCGAGGTGGAAGTTGGTGGCCATGCCGCTCGTGCCCTCAATCGCAGCAGCCGCAGTCGTTGTCGAGTTCGATGTCGACCGACACCTTCTTCACGCACACCTTCTTCACCTTCTTGCCGCCGCCCACCTTCAGGCAGTCGAGCAGCTTCTGGGCCGCGCCATCGCAGTCCTTGCCGGTCGGCCTGCCGCCGGAGGGCTGCTTCAGGCTCGGGTCGACGTAGTAGCTCATGCCGCCGAGCAGGTTGTCGTTGCCCAGCAGGTCGACGCGGATCATGCGGTCGCCGGCGCCCATGATGTCGGCCTGGGTGAAGGCGCTGCCGGCCTGCAGGCTCAGGTGCACCTGGCACTTGGCCCCCGCGGCGAGCGTGAAGGTGTTGGTGGGAATGCCGTCGAACTTGAGCTTCCAGCCCTTGCTGGCCAGCACGGCGGGCATGTGCACCACGAGCTTCATCTTGGCCTTCTTGTTGAGGTTGTTGCCGGCCATGAAGAAGGCGCCGTCGAGCGAGGCGTGCAGCGACTCGGGGCCGCCGCCGCCCGGCACCACGCTCACGTTGCGCTGGCCCACGTTGTTGTCGTTGGGCACGAGCCGCCACTCCTGCACCGTCTCGCCGGCGGTGAAGTTGTCGACGTTGCTCGGGTCGCCGGCCACCGAGGCGATCATCAGCACGCAGTCGTGGCCGTAGGCGTTGATGTTGGGCTCCCACTCGAAGGGGCCGACCGTCTCTTCGCCGCCGTTGTTGGCCGCCACGCTGGCGATGTTCAGCCCGCCGGCCGGGCCCATCTCGGTGAAGTCGGTCGGCCAGGTGAGGCCGGCGCCGGGCAGCGTGTGGTAGGCCCGCACCGTCACGTTGTTGGCGGCGCTGGTGCCGCGGTTCTTGACCTTGCAGTACATGTAGTTGGTCTGGCCGTCGATCGCGTTCTGATGGCCGGGCAGGCCATCGGGCGCGTTGCGGTTCCACATCGACTGGTTGTGCCAGTGCACGTGGATGTATTGGTACTCGCCGGCGCGGCCGTCGTCGATGTAGACGTCGACGGCGGGCGGTGCGCCCTCGGTGGTGACGACCGCGGGTGCGCCGGGCGGCTGGAAGCTGCCCTGCTTCTCGAAGGCCCAGCGGATCACCTTGTTGTAGGCGCCGCCGAAGATGCCTTCGCTGGTCCAGTTCTCCTGGTCGGTGTCCTGCATCTCCTGGCACCAGATCTCCGGGTCGTTGGGGTTGGTGGCCGCGGTGAGGTTGGCGGTGGTGCGCAGGATCAGGTAGGTCGCCATGCGCTGGGCGAACTGCCGGCGGCCGAGGTTGTCGGAGTCGCCGCCGATCGAGCGGTACATGCGGAAGTGGCAGGTGGCGAGGATCTGCTCGCTGCCGTACTGGCCGTCGTCGTTGGCGCCGCCGTTCCAGGCCCAACCGTTCACCGGGCGGTCGAAGCGGCGCTCGGTGGTGAAGGGGCGGAAGGGCGCGTAGCGGAAGCGCTCGGGCAGGGCGCGCAGGCCCGACTCGGGGTCGTTCTGGATCGCGGCCAGGCCGTCACCGTGGCTGTGCGAGAAGCCGAGGTTGCCGCTGCCCACGTGGTCACCCAGCACGCCGTGGCCGCCCATCTCGTGCCAGTGCACGTAGGGGTCGACGGCGCGGCCCAGCGGGTTGGTGGTGTCGGAGGTGTCGCACAGGCAGAAGCCCAGGAAGCCGGTACCGCCCGTGCCGTTGGGCGACCAGAAGGCGTTGATCTCCTCGCCGTTGGGGTCGCTGATGCTCGCGCGGTGGTCGACGGGGATGGGGAAGGTGGTGCCGTCGAAGTAGTCCGTCACCACGAAGCCGAGGTCGGCGATGGTGCGGAAGAGCTGCGTCTGGTGGTAGTAGGCGTTGACGGCGCCGAAGTCGTTGGTGCGCGGGTTGAAGTCGAAGTCGGAACCGGCGGCCACGGTGGGTGCAGCGATGACCGGCGCGTCGCGCTCGGCGATCGTCACGTACACACCGGTCAGGCTCTGGTTGCCGCCGGAGGGCGGGTCGAGGTCGGGCAGCAGCTCGTCGAAGTCGTGGTCGTCGAGCACCGAGTTCGGCTGGTTGGCCGTGACGGTGAGGTCGCCGCTGGAGTTGATCGGGTCGCGCTTGAATACCAGGCCGTTGACGCCGCAGGTCATGCACTCGATGTAGAGGATGGAGCCGGTCTCCACCTCGACCAGGATCAGCCACACGAGGTTGCCGAACTTGAAGATCAGCTCGCCCACCAGGTAGGCCCGGCCGGCCCGGATCTTGTCGTTGACGGCGGGCAGGTCGAGCAGCGGCATCTCGCGCTCTTCACCCACGGTGCCCTTCTTGTCGGAAGCCGGCCTGGGCTTGCCCGCGAAGCGCTTGCTCGGGTCGTACTTGTAGATGAAGAACTTGCCGCTCAGCAGCTCGGTGCCATCGGCCCGCGCTGCCGCCTTGGCGCCCCGGCTCTTGGCGGGTGCGGCCGCGCCGATGAGCTTGAGCACCACGTCGGCCGCCTCGTCTTCACCCTGCTCGCCGAGAGCGGCGAAGCCCGCCTTGGCCAGCAGCTGGCGGGCGGCCGTCATGCGGAAGATGGCGGCGTAGCGGTCGATCAGCTTCTGGTCGGGCAGCTTGCCCTGCAGGTCGTCTTCGCTGTTGTTGGTGGAACCCACCACACGGTTCGGGTTCTGCTTGATCTTGACCGACAGGCCTTTGCGCCACACCGGGGTGTTGAGGTAGGTCTGGCAGTAGCCGACGGTGGTGCCGTCGAAGACGTGCTTCTCTTCGCTCAGGTGGTACTCCACGCCTTGCTCGCGCGGTTCGAGGAACGAGACCTTCTTGCTCAGGTTGGCGAGCTGCGCCTGGGGGATCTTGAGCGTGTCGGCCCATTCGTTCAGGTAGGCCTGCGCCGACAAGCGCGGCACGTTGTCTTCGCTCGCCCAGTACTCCTGGCTGTGGCGGATGTGCCGGACCTTGTTCCCGTCGTCGAGCGTGAGATGGGCCTTGAGATCGGGTTTGAAGATGGTTTTCACTGCGCTGTCTCCTGCATTGCCATTGATGACAGTTCAGGTTAGGACGCAGGGGGTGGCTTTGCGCTCCCTAGAGATGGGGAGAAGCCTTGTCGTTCTAGGGGCCCGTGAATGCGGGGTCGGTGATGCGTGAGGGAAGGGCGTCAAGCTCCGCGCGCGCACGCGGCAACGCATGAGGAAACTCGCGCTGGATGAAGTGGATGAGGCCCTCTCGCAACTCGCAGCGCAGGTCGAAGTTGGGCCCCGAGGCGGCCGAGCTCACGAGGATGCGCAACTGCATTGCGCGCTCGTTCGCATCGGTCACCTGCACCCCGCACACGCGCTTGTCCCAGTGCGGCGAGGCTTCGCAGATGCGCCGGGTCTCCTGGCGGATCGGCTCCACCGGCAGCGTGTAGTCCACCCACAGGAACACGGTGCCGAGGATGTCGGCGCTGCGCCGCGTCCAGTTCTGGAACGGGTGCTCGATGAACCAGGCCAGCGGCACGACGAGGCGACGCTCGTCCCAGATCCTGAGGACCACGTAGGTGGCGGCGATCTCTTCCACGCGGCCCCATTCACCTTCGACGATCACCACGTCGTCGATGCGGATTGGCTGCGCGAGCGCGATCTGCAGGCCGGCCAGCAGGTTGCTGAAGACCGAGCGCGCTGCAATGCCCACCACCAGGCCGGCGACACCGGCGGACGCGAGCAGGCTCACGCCGAGTTGCCGGGCTTGCGGGAAGGTCATCAGGATGAAGGCGAGGCCGGTGAACAGGCAGGCCCCCACGGCCATTCGGGCCAGCATGCGGGTCTGCGTCTGGATGCGCCGTGCCGCGAGGTTGTCGGCGACGTTGGCAGGGTGCAACGCGATCACCCCATCGCGCACGCCGCGGATGGCGGCGGTGGCCAGCCAGGTCACGGCAGCGATGGTCATCACCCCGCTCACGTGCTCCACGCTGTGCAGGCCGGCCAGGTCCTGCGGCATGCCCTGCAACGCGATCTGCCAGGCCGCCAGGGGCAGCAGCCATTGCAAAGGGTGATCGCAGCGCCGCGCCACCGCGGTGAGCAGGAGCGAATGGCTCACCAGCCGCATCACGATCGGGCGGGAAACCCGGTGTGCAACTTGTGCCGTAAGAAGGATCGCCATCGCCAGCAGGGCGATGTGCCACCAGGGGCCGAGAGCAGCAGGGTACATCGTGGTGCGCACCCGTTCGGGGTGCCGTCGGTGGGTCTGGTTCGCCACAGGCAAACCTCGCTCCCGAGCAGACATCGTGAATTGGTCACGCTGTGCCGTCACCCGTTGGGGGGTCGTACGTCAGGGTGATAGTCAAGTCACGCGCGCCCTGCCAACAATGCCGCCTTGCGAATCGATCGAGGGGTGCGGCTCATGAACGATTGGATGTCCGAAGCAGAGCGACTGGTGCGTCAACGCGCGCCGCTGCTCAGCGTGGAGCACGCACGCGATCTGGCCGACGACCTCTACCGTGCCTGGCCCGACAACACCCCCGCCGAGGCCGTGGCCAAGTTCTTCCGCGTGATGCCGCGGGACTGGAACGCCGGGCCGCCCGCCGCGGCCAACACCCCCGCCGAGAACGCCCCCGAAGCCCGATCGGCCGCTTGACCGGTCGCTTGACCCGCCGCCGGCCGCCGCCGGCGCCAACTGGGACAATAGGCAGCTTGTTGCCCCACCCTGGTTGTTGATCGATACCGTGCAAAGCCCCGAACACAACGCGGCCGCTTCCTCTCCATGGCGCTTGTCCGTCGCCCCGATGATGGACTGGACCGACCGCCACTGCCGCTACTTCCACCGCCTGCTCACGCGCCACACCCGCCTGTACACCGAGATGGTGACCACCGGCGCCTTGCTGCATGGCGATCAGCCCCGTCACCTCGACTTCCATGGTGAGGAGCACCCCGTGGCGCTGCAGCTCGGCGGCAGTGAGCCGGCCGACCTGGCAGCCTGTGCCCAATTGGCCGAGCGCTGGGGCTACGATGAAATCAACCTGAACTGCGGCTGCCCGAGCGAGCGTGTGCAGCGTGGCGCCTTCGGTGCCTGCCTCATGAACGAGGCGCCGCTGGTGGCCGACTGCGTGAAGGCCATGCGCGATGTGGTGCGAGACGACCTGCCGGTGACGGTCAAGCACCGCATCGGCATCGACAGAGACGAGAGCTACGACTTCGTGCGCGACTTCGTCGGCACCGTGGCCGAGGCGGGCTGCCAGGTGTTCGTGGTGCATGCCCGCAATGCCTGGCTCAAGGGCCTGAGCCCGAAAGAGAACCGCGAGATCCCGCCGCTGCGCTACGAGTTCGTGTACCGGCTCAAGCGCGACTTCCCCGCGCTCACCATCGTGCTCAATGGCGGCGTGAAGACCGACGAGGAGATCGCCGAACACCTGCAGCACGTGGACGGCGTGATGCTGGGCCGCCATGCGTACCACGAGCCCTGGGCCATGGCCGCGTGGGACGAGCGCTTCTTCGGACAGTCACGCGTGGCCGGGTCACGCGACGCGGTGGAGGCCGAGTGGCTGCGCTACCTGGAGCGCATGCACGATTCGGGTACCAGCTGGCACCTGGCCATGCGCCACGCCATGGGTCTGTGGAACGGCATGCCGGGCGCGCGGCGCTGGCGGCAGGTGTGGAGCAGCCACGAGTTCAAGACCGAACCGCCGCGGGCGGTGTGGCAGAGGGCGCAGGCGTTTGTGCCGCACGAGGCCGCGCTGGCCTGACTGGCCTGACTGCGAGCTCAGGCGTAGGTGATGCCCTTCTCCTGCGTCGAGATGAGGGTGCCCGCCTCGCCGGCAATGATCCGTCAGAGGTCCGGCAGCACGCCGGTGGCCGCCGGTGACGCCCGCCGGCTTGCCTTCTGGGTGGGCTTGCCTCAGTCCGCGTAGCCCGTAGCTGGACATTGCCAGCACCCTATTTGTTGGGCGGCATGCGCTGCCACGCGGTGAGCTTCTTTGCTGCGCCGCACAACCCATGTGCCAGCCCCTGCGCCACTGCTCGATGAGTCGAGGTATGGGGACGCGCGCAACCCCTCCTCTGAGAAGGGGGGCGCGACTGGCAACGATCTCTCATACTGACCACACGGCAGAGCGGAGAGCAAGTTGATCGGCGCGGTGTTCCGTGCACCTCAACCAACGATCTTGTTTTCGTCTCTCCAACGGATCATGATGCGGCTCCGCTGCATCTGAGCTGGGCGCACGACCCAGGGCGATGCAACGGCGGCGAGCCGCCACGCACAGCTTTTGGGCAGGGTCTTCTTGCGGCCGCACACCAGCACATCAGGCAGACAAGAAAGACAGGAGTCGTCGATGGAGTTGCAGCGAAGCTTTCCAATCCTCATCGCCCACCCGGACGTGGCGGCACATTCGGTGGCCGGCACGCGCCTGAGGCAGATCCAGCACGACATCGAGCGACAGGGGTGGAAGACCATCCTCGTCGACACGCGCGAAGACGCTGGCATCGTGGCGGGCGCCCACCGTGGGCTGGCCGCCATCGTGTTCAGCGCCGAAGACGCGCGCAGCAACCCCGCCGCCCTCAAGCAGACCATCAGCCAGCTCAAGGCCGTGCATGCGCGGGCACCGGGGCTGCCGATCATTGCGCTCGCGGAGAGTGCCAAGCTGCGCGCCGACTTGCCGAACGCCGCCGAGGCGCTGCGCAACCTGAGTGCGATCCTGTACCTCTACGAAGACACTGCAGAGTTCCTCGCGCGCCAGATCATGCGGCTGGCGACCGACTACGTGGAGAACCTGCTGCCGCCGTTCTTCAAGGCGCTGGTCCACCACGCCGAGCGCTCTGCCTACTCGTGGCACACGCCAGGCCATGCAGGCGGCGTGGGTTTTCTCAAGTCGCCCGTCGGGCATGCGTTGCATTCGTTCTTTGGCGAGAACACGCTGCGCTCCGACCTCTCTGTTTCAGTGCCGGAACTCGGTTCGCTGCTCGACCACACCGGCCCCGTGAAGGCGGCCGAGGCCTATGCGGCCAAGGTGTTCGGGGCAGACCACACCTACTTCGTCACCAACGGCACCTCGACGGCAAACAAGATCGTCTGGCACTCGATGGCCGGGCGCGACGACCTCGTCATCGTCGACCGCAACTGCCACAAGTCGCTGCTGCACTCCCTCATCATGACCGGCGCCACGCCGATCTACTTCACGCCCTCGCGCAACGACTACGGAATCATCGGCCCGATCGGGCTCGACCAGTTCTCCCCCGCGTCCATCAAGAAGAAGATCGCCGCCAGTCCGATTGCGCGAGGCAACAAGCGCGACGTTCGCATCGCGGTGGTCACCAACTCGACCTACGACGGCCTTTGCTACAACGCCGAGAAGATCAAGACAGCGGTCGCCAACCAGGTTGACGCGCTGCACTTCGATGAGGCCTGGTACGCCTACGCGGCTTTCCACGAGTTCTATGCAGGCCGTCACGCGATGGGCGTGCCGCGTGGTTACGCACGGGCCGACCACACGCTGGTGTTTGCCACGCATTCCACGCACAAGCTGCTGGCCTCGTTCTCGCAGGCATCGATGATCCACGTGCAGGAATCCGACAAGCGAAAGATCGACACCACGCGTTTCAATGACGCATTCATGATGCACAGCTCGACGTCGCCGCACTACGGAATCATCGCCTCGCTCGATGTGAGTTCGGCCATGATGGAAGGCGTGTCAGGCCGCTCGATCGTGCAGGAGACACACGACGAAGCCACTGGCTTCCGTCAGGCGATGGCCTCGGTAGGCAAGGGGTTCAAGAAGGGCGACTGGTGGTTCAAGGTGTGGCAGCCCGACGGGCTGGACCTGAGCAAGCCGCTCAAGACCTCCGACTGGGTGCTCGACCCCAAGGCTGACTGGCACGGCTTCGGCAGCCTGGCCTCCGACTACGTCATGCTCGACCCGATCAAGGTCACGCTGCTGACGCCTGGCCTGGGCAAGGGCGCCAAGCTGGGCAAGAGCGGCATCCCGGCCGCGGTGGTCACCAAGTACCTCTGGGAGCGCGGGCTGGTGGTCGAGAAGACCGGCTTGTACAGCTTCCTGATCCTTTTCTCGCTGGGCATCACCCGTGGCAAGTGGAGCACGATGGTCGACGCGCTGGCTGACTTCAAGTCCGACTACGACGACAACGTGCCACTGGAGAAGGCCCTGCCCAGCATCGCCGCGTCGAGCGGCAAGGCCTACGCCGGCTGGGGCCTGCGCGACCTGTGCGACGCGCTTCACGGCTGCTACCGCGACAACAACACCGCGCACTCGATGAACGCGATGTACACCGAACTGCCCGAGCCTGCCATGAAGCCGTCCGACGCGTACGACCGGCTGGTGCACGGCGCCGTGGAGCCTGTACCCATCGAGAAGCTCAAGTCGCGCATCACGGCCGTGATGCTCGTGCCGTACCCGCCGGGCATTCCGCTCATCATGCCGGGCGAGCGCTTCAGCACCGATTCGATCATCGAGTACCTGAAGTTCGCGCGCGACACCGACGACCGCTTCCCCGGCTTCGAGGCCGACATCCACGGCCTGCGCTTCCAGGTCGACAAGAACGGGCACAAGCAGTGGATGGTCGATTGCGTTAAGGAATGATGAGCCCGTAGGAGTTTTTCGCCATGACTCCTTATCCGGGGAAGGGTGCCCGCCTGCCCATACCGTTCCATCGCCTGCTGAAGGTGGTGGTGATCACTGACCGCACCGACGCCCAGATCCAGTGCCTGCTCGACTGCCTGACGGCGGAGCGCTGCGAGATCGAGATCAGCCCCAACTACGACCGCGACGTGTCCGAGGACGCCGCCGTCGGCGCGTACATCGCGCTGGTGGATGGCGAGCGCCTGGAGCCGGCGCGCCGCCTGGGCAAGGCCGTGCGCGAGATCGGGTTTCGTACCCCGCTGTGGGCGCTGGCCGATTCGCACCGCATCACCGACATCGGTGTGTTCGACATCACCGGCGAGGTCACCGGCTACATCTACATCGGCCAGCAGACGCCGGAGTTCTACGCCAAACAGGTGATGACCAGCCTGGTGGACTACGGCACCTCGCTGCTGCCGCCGTTCTTCGGCGGGCTGATGTCGTACGGCGCCGGCGGCAACATCGCCTTCGACTGCCCTGGCCACCAGGGCGGGCAGTTCTACCGCAAGTCGCCGGCGGGTCAGCTCTTCTTCAAGCACTTCGGCGAGAGCATCTTCCGCAACGACCTGTGCAATGCCGACGTGGACCTGGGCGACCTGCTCATCCACGAAGGCGCGGCCGAGCGTGCCGAGCACCATGCGGCCAAGGTGTTCGGTGCCGACCAGACCTACTTCGTGCTCAACGGCACCAGCACCTCCAACAAGGTGGTGGCCAACGCCGTGCTGAAGCGCGGTGACCTGGTGCTCTTCGACCGCAACAACCACAAGTCGCTGCACCAAGGTGCCTTGGTGCAGGCTGGCGCGATCCCAATCTTCCTGCCCACGGCGCGCAATGCCTTCGGCATGATCGGCGCGGTCGACTGGGAAGCCTGGGACGAGGAGTACCTGCGCGAGCAGATCCGCAAGCATCCGCTGGTGAAGGACACGGCCCGCGCCAAGGCCGAGCGGCCCTTCCGCCTGGCCTGCATCCAGCTGGCCACGTACGACGGCACGGTCTACAACGTGCGCAAGGTGCTGGAGAAGATCGGCCGCCTCTGCGACTACGTGCTCTGGGACGAAGCCTGGATCGGCTACAACGCTTTCCACCCGCTGTTCGAAGGCCACAGCCCGATGCGGCTCACGGACCTGAAGCCCGAGATGCCGGGCCTGTTCTCCACGCAGTCGGTGCACAAGCAGGGCGCGGGCTTCTCGCAGGCCTCGCAGATCCACAAGAAGGACGACCACCTGAAGGGTCAGAAGCGCTACATCGAGCACAAGCGCTTCAACGAGTCGTTCATGATGGCTGCGTCGACCTCGCCGTTCTACCCGCTGTTCGCCTCGCTCGACGTCAACGCCAAGATCCACGAGGGCAAGGCCGGCGAGATGCTGTGGGACCGCTGCATTGCGCTCGGCATCGAGGCACGCAAGAAGCTGCGCGAGTTCGTGCACCACTACGAGAAGACCGGTGCGAGCGCCGCCGACCAGTGGTTCTTCGACCCCTTCGTGCCCGACGTGGTCGACATCCGCAACTCCAGCTTCACGAAGGACGCCAAGGGCGTGGCGTGGGAGAGCCTGCCCACCGACGTGATCAAGCGCGAGCAGCAATGCTGGAGCTTCGGGCCGGCCAGCACCTGGCACGGCTACAAAGGCTACAGCGACGGCTACGCCATGGTCGACCCGAACAAGCTGATGCTGCTCACGCCCGGCATCAACCGCAAGACCGGCGAATACCTCGACTTCGGCGTGCCGGCCACCGTGGTGGCCAACTTCCTGCGCGAAGAGCGGGTGGTGCCCGAGAAGTGCGACCTCAACAGCATCCTCTTCCTCATGACCCCGGCCGAGGACGAAGGCAAGCTCAACACGCTGATCGCCAAGCTGGTGAAGTTCAAGACCCTGTGGGACCGGGACGCCCCGTTGGCCGAGGTGCTGCCCACGCTTTACGCGGCGCAGTCCGAGCGCTACGAGGGCTACACGCTGCGCCAGGTGTGCAACGAGATGCATGCTTTCTACCGCGAGCGCCGCGTGAAAGACCTGCAAGGCCTGTGCTTCCGCGCATCGAGCTTCCCCGAGCTGGCCATGACGCCTGAAGAGGCCTACGAGAAGCTGGTGGCCAACGAGGTCGATTACCTCTCGCTCGAAGAGGCCCAGGGCCGCATCTCGGCCACGCTCGCGCTGATCTACCCGCCGGGCATCGGCGTCGTGGTGCCGGGTGAGCGCTGGGACGAGCGTGCCAAGCCCATGCTCGACTACTTCCTCGCGTTCGAGGAATCGTTCAACCGCTTCCCGGGCTTCAACTACGAGGTTCAGGGCGTGTACCAGGAAAGGGTGGACGGACGCATCCGCTTCCACACCTACGTCGTTCGGGAGGGCTGAACCCTCAGTCCATCGTTGAAGGAGGAGGCAACTCCATGGCCCCTAGTGCAGTCAAGCAAGGAGAACAACGTGTCTGCTGAACAACCCAAGAAGATGAGCGTCACGCAGCTGACGTTCATCGTCACGGTCAACATGATGGGCTCCGGCATCATCATGCTTCCCTCCAACATGGCCAAGGTCGGCGCCATCTCGCTGCTGTCGTGGATCGTCACGGCGCTCGGGTCGCTGGCCATCGCCTACGGCTTCGCGCAAGCGGGGCTCTTCAACCAGCGTACCGGCGGCCTGGCCGCCTACTCGGAAGACGCCTACGGCAAGGACGGCTACTTCCAGGTGTTCTTCCTGTACTTCCTGTCGCTTGCCATCGCCAACGTGGCGATAGCGAGTTCGGCACTTGGCTATCTCGCAGCGTTCTTCCCGGTGCTGACCAGCACGCCGGTGATCACCTGCATGGGCGTCATCGCGCTGTTGTGGATCACCTCGGTGGCCAACTTCGGCGGGCCCAGCCTGACCGGCAAGCTCGGGGCGATCACCGTGTGGGGGGTGATCCTTCCGGTGGGCTTCCTGGCCGTCGCCGGCTGGTTCTGGTTCAGCGGCTCCACTTTCTCGGCCGCCTGGAACCCCAAGGGCCTGGGCCTGGCCGAGGGCATGGGATCGAGCATCTCGCTCACGCTGTGGGCCTTCCTGGGCATGGAATCGGCCTCGCAGAACGCCTCGGCGGTGGAGAACCCCAAGCGCGACGTGCCACTCGCGTGCATGTTCGGCACGCTCGGTGCGGCCGTGATCTACATCCTGTCGACGGCAGTCATCCAGGGCATCGTGCCCAACGCCGAGTTGGCTGAGTCCACTGGCCCATTCGGCCTGGCCTATACCAGGATGTTCAACCCGCTGGTCGGGCAGATCGTCATGGCGCTGGCGGTCATGGCCTGCGTCGGTTCGCTGCTGGGCTGGCAGTTCACGTTGGCGCAGGTCGCCAAGGACGCCGCCGACACCAAGATGTTCCCGGCCATCTTCGGCAAGGTCACTGGCACTGGTGCGCCCATCATCGGCATGGTCATCATGGGCGTCGTGCAGACGGCGATGGCACTGATGACGATCTCGCCTGACCTGAACGAGCAGTTCTCGGCGCTGGTGAACCTGGCCGTGGTCACCAACGTGCTGCCGTACATCATTGCCTTGTCGGCCCTGTTCGTGATGATGCGCGACGCCAAGGTCGACACCGGCGTGTGGCGCCGCAACACTTTCGTCGCGGTGGTGGCGATCGTCTACTCGATCTACGCGCTGTGGGCATCGGGCAAGGACGCGGTGATGGGCGGCATGCTGGTCATGGCGCTGGGCTACCTCATCTACGGGTTCGTGGCCCCCCGCTTCGTGGCGGCTGCGGGAGCGAACCGTTCATGACGCGACACAACACTGAATACGCGAAAGGAAAGACCATGCAGCGATACACACCTGCGAGACTGGGTCGTCGGCTGTCGCTCAGTGCGGCGCTGTTCTCGTGCCTCGCGTTCGGCACCATCGCGCCGGCACACGCCGTGAGCAGCCTCGACAAGGCCAAGGAAAGCGGCCAACTGGCCATGGGCTATCTCACCGACGCTGGGCCCTTTGCCACGGCCGACGCATCGGGCAAGCCGAGCGGCTACGCCATCGAGCTGTGCAACCGCATCGCCGATGCGGTCAAGGCAGAGCTCAAGCTCGGTGCCCTCGACGTGAGCTACGTGGCCTTGTCGCGCGACGCCGCATTCACGGCCGTGCAGCAGGGCAAGGTGGACCTGCTGTGTGGCGCCGTGCCTACCCTTGCGCGCCGGACTCAGGTCGACTTCTCCATCCCCGTCATGGTCAGTGGCGTGGGCATTGCCGTGCGCGCAGACGCGCCGGCGCGTCTGCGGCAGGCCTTGTCGGGTGCCGACCCTGGGAGCCGCGCGACATGGCGCGGCTCCACCGATCAGGCCCCCCAGCGCAGCACCATTGGTGTGGCGGGCGGCGCTGCGCTCGAGAAGGCGCTGGAAGACCGGCTGAAAGAGCGCCGCATCGTGGCCGAGGTGGTCCAGGTCGACGGTGTCGCCGGCGGCATGCAGGCGCTGGTGGACGGCCGGATCGACGCCCTGGTCGGAGACCACGCCGCGCTGTTGGCGGCCTCAGCGAAGGCAGGAAAGGCGGGCCCCCAAGTGATGGAGGAACGCCGCGCCTTTGTGTCGCTGGCGGTCCGCCGTGACGACGACGACTTCCGCCTGCTGGTGGATCGCACGCTGAGCCGCCTGTACCGTTCGCCGGAGATCGGCGCTCTGTACGGCAAGTACTTCCGCCCGCCCA
>NZ_DASSRA010000283.1:0-15035 GCF_035702065.1 Rhizobacter sp. | reverse complement strand
CCGGGCTGATGCTGCAGGCCACCGAACAGAACCTCGGCCGCTCGGTGGTGCGCGAGCTGCTGGCGGCCGACGCGCTGGTGGCGGGCCGGCTGGTGCAGCTGTCGCCGCTCACCATCCCCTTCGAGGCCGCCTACGTGTACCACCTGGTCCACCCGCCGGCACTGCAGGGCTGGGCACCGCTCGTGGCCTTGCGCAGCTGGCTGCGCGAAGAGCTGGAGGCGTCAATGCGGGCACTGCACCCGCCGGCCCGGAAACTCAACCGGGCAAGAACAAGGCCTGCAGGTCGCTGAGGAAGTCGAAGCCCTGCACTGTGGGCCACGCACGCGCGAAGTCGCGCTCGATCCAACCGCGGGACTGCGCCTGGTCGAGCTGCTTGGCGATGCTGGAGAGCGGCAGGCCCGTGCGCTCGGTGAAGCGCGCGAGTTCGAAGCCGTCGCGCAGGCGCAGCGCATTGAGCATGAACTCGAAGGCGAGCGCGTCGCGCTTCACCTCTTCGTCGTTCGACACGGCGAGGCCTTGTGTGGCCCTGTCCATGTAGCTCTGCGGCTCGCGCCAGCGCACCTGGCGCACCACGCGGTGCGGGAAGCTCAGCTTGCTGTGCGCACCGGCGCCGATGCCGAGGTAGTCGCCGAACTGCCAGTAATTGAGGTTGTGCTGGCAGTGGTGGCCACGCTGCGCGAAGGCCGAGACCTCGTAGCGTGCGAGGCCTGCGCGCTCGGTGTGCTCGGTGATGAGGTCAAGCATGTCGAAGGCCGTGTCGTCGTCCGGCACCGAGGGAGGGTGCTTCGCGAACCAGGTGTTGGCCTCGATCGTGAGGTGATAGATCGACAGGTGCGGCGGCTTGAATGACAAGGCCTGCGACAGATCTTCGCGCAGCTCATCGAGCGTCTGGCCCGGCAGTGCGTACATCAGGTCGAGGTTGAAGGTCTCGAAGGTGTCGCGGGCTTCTTCGACCGCGGCCCTCGCCTGCGCGGCGTCGTGCACGCGGCCGATGGCCTGCAGCTTCTCGTCGTTGAAGCTTTGCACGCCGATCGACAGGCGGGTGACGCCGGCTTGTCGGTAGCCGCGGAAGCGGTCGCGCTCGAAGGTACCGGGGTTGGCCTCCAAGGTGATCTCGCAGCCGGGCTCCAGCGGCAGCCGCGCGCGCAGGTCGGCGATCAGCTCGCCTATCGCATCCGGCGAGAAGAGGCTGGGCGTGCCACCGCCGATGAAGATGCTGTGGATGCGACGTCCCCAGATGAGAGGCAGCGCGGCTTCGAGGTCGGCGCGCAGAGCGGTGAGGTAGGTCGACTCTGGAACGCCCCCCTTCTGCTCATGCGAATTGAAGTCGCAGTACGGGCACTTCTTCAGGCACCACGGCAGGTGCACATAAAGCGACAAGGGCGGCAGCGCGCCCAGGTTCATCACGCCCGGCCGCATGTAGCGCGTGACCAGGTCTTCGGTGCGGCCGGCGCCGGCCGGCGTGATGGGGATGTCAGCCAAGGTGCCACACCTCGCGCATCAGCGCGAGCATCTGGCGCGACGCGATGGCGCGGTGGCTGTGCGCGTTCTTGGTGGCAGCGTCGAGCTCGGCCACGCTCTGGTTGAGAGAAGGAATGAACATCAGCGGGTCGTAGCCGAAGCCGCCCTCGCCTCGCGGTGCGCGCAGCACTTCGCCTTCCCAGCGGCCGAAGGCGATCAACGGTTCGGGGTCTTCGGCCGAACGCACCGCCACGAGCGCGCTCACGAATCGTGCGCGGCGATCGTCTTGCGAGGCCATCTGCTCCAGCAGCATGCGGTTGTTCTCTTCGTCGTTCTTGGGGCGGCCGAAGAGCGTGGCGTAGCGCGCGGAGAGCACGCCGGGCGAGCCACCGAGCACGTCGACGCAGAGCCCGGAGTCGTCGGCGATCGCCGCCGACTTGGCGTGTGCCGCCGCGTGACGCGCCTTCTCGAGCGCGTTCTCGACGAAGGTGACGTGCGGCTCCTCGGCCTCCGGAATGCCCAGGCTGCCTTGCGTGACGAGTTCCAGGCCCAGCGGCGTGAAGAGCGTCTGCAGTTCGACGAGCTTCTTGGCGTTGTTCGACGCCAGCACCAGCTTCATGATCAGCCTTCGAGTGCCTTGCGTTGTGCAGCCACGAGCTCGCGGATGCCCTTGTCGGCCAAGGCCAGCAGCTTGTCCATGTCGGGGCGCGAGAAGGCCACGCCCTCGGCCGTGCCCTGCACTTCGACGAAGCTGCCCGCAGCCGTCATCACCACGTTCATGTCGGTGTCGCAGGCCGAGTCTTCGATGTATTCGAGGTCGAGCAAGGGTGTGCCTTCGACGATGCCCACCGAGATTGCCGCCACCGCTTCGCGGATCGGCGACTCGACCAGCAACCCTTGCTTCTGCAGCCACTTCACCGCATCGGCCGCCGCCACGTAGGCGCCGGTGATGGCCGCGGTGCGCGTGCCGCCATCGGCCTGGATCACGTCGCAGTCGAGGTGGATGGTGCGCTCGCCCAGCTTCTTGAGGTCGAACACGCAGCGAAGCGAACGGCCGATCAGGCGCTGGATCTCCTGCGTGCGGCCGCTCTGCTTGCCCTTGGCCGCTTCGCGGTCGCCGCGGGTATGCGTCGCGCGTGGCAGCATGCCGTACTCGGCCGTGACCCAGCCTTCGCCAGAACCGCGTTTGTGCGGCGGCACCTTCTCTTCCACCGAGGCGGTGCACAAGACCTTGGTGTCGCCGAAGGCGATGAGGACGGAACCCTCGGCGTGCTTGGTGTAGCCGCGGGTGATGGTGACGGGGCGCAGGGAGTCTGCGGCGCGGGATTGGGTGCGTTGGAATGTCATGGCGCGATTGTCCGCGAAGAGCCACGGGCCGAGCGCCGGGCCGCCCCAAGCCGGCCCGATCCCCACGGGGGATCGCTCCCTGTACCCAGGGAGCGAGGGGTCGACATGACTAGGATTTCTTTTGAGACGAGCGCCGGATGGCCTCGTTGATCTCGCGGATCGAACGCTCGATCTCCGCTTCGTCCAACTCATCCGGCGGCTCTTGTCCGAGCACGCTCGCCTGGATGGTGGAGGCGAAGACCTCCTCGCCCAGCGTCTGCGTGGAGATGGAGCTCTGGCTGTCGCCGTCCTCGGCCGACTCCCACTCCACCGCCAGCACCGAGACGTTGTCGCTCTTGGCGCCGCCGTTGCGCAGCGCCTGCTCGACCAGTTCGGGCACCGCGTCGGCGATGGTGTTCTTGGCCAGCTGGTCGGTGATCTCGGCGTCCGTCACCGTACCCCACAGGCCGTCGGAGCACAGCAGCAGGCGGTCACCACGCTGCAGCACCAGCGGGCCGACGGTGTCGACCACTGGCTTGCCGGGGCTGCCCAGGCAGGTGAACAGCACGTTGCGGTTGAAGCGCTCGCCCATGGGCACGACGTGGCTCATGGTCTCTTGCAACTCGGAGTAGGAGTGGTCGCGCGTGCGCGCCACCAGTTTCTCGCCGCGCACGAGGTACAGGCGCGAATCACCGCAGTGCGCCCAGTAGGCGTTGTTGCCCTGGAGCACGCAGGCCACGATGGTGGTGCGTGGCGTGTCGATCAGTGCCTTCTGCGTGGCGTAGCGCAGCAGCTGGTGGTGGCCGGCGATGATGGCTTCGTGCAGGAAGCGCATCGGCTCCTTCAGCGTGGGCTTGGCATCGCGCTGGAACATGGCGGCCAGCGTCTGCAGCGCAAGCTGCGAGGCGACCTCGCCTTCGGGGTGGCCACCCATGCCGTCGGCCAGTGCGAACAGACCTGAATCGCGCGTGTAGCAATAGCCCATGCGGTCTTCGTTCTTCTCGCGGCCGCCTTTGCGGCTGACTTGATAGACCGTGAATTGCATGTGGGGGTCTTACGCTTTCGCGCCGGTGGTCAGGTTCTCGAGCTGCAGCTTGAGCCGCTCGCTGAAACTGAGTTTGGTATAGCGGCGCTCGGTCTCGCGCGCCAGTTCTTTTTGCAGCGAGAACACGCTTTGTGGGCGCGAGAGCGGGTCGAGCGACATGCACCACTCGGTCACTTCGATCAGGTTGTCGGAGTAGACGTTGCGCAGGCGAGAAAGCGACAGCGCCAGGCGGTCCTTCTCGATGCGCTGTGGGGCATCGTTGGGCGGGTAACCCTGCATGCAGGCGTAAATGCAGGCACCGACGGCGTAGATGTCGGTCCAGGGGCCGAGCGTGCCGTCGCGGCGGTACATCTCGGGAGCCGCGAAACCGGGGGTGTACATCGGGCGGATGAAGTTGCCTTCCTTGCTCAGCACTTCGCGCGCGGCGCCGAAGTCGAGCAGCACCGCCTTGTTGTCGTTGGTGATGAAGATGTTGGCTGGCTTGATGTCCAGGTGCAGCATCTTGTGCTGGTGCACGATGCGCAAGCCACGCAGGATCTCGTCGAACAGGCTGCGGATGGTGGATTCGCGGAAGACCTTGTCGCGCTTCAGGTCGCGCGCGGTGACGATGAAGTCCTGCAAGGTGTCGCCCTGCAGGTAGTTCATCACCATGTAGACGGTGTCGTTCTCGCGAAAGAAGTTGAGCACCGAAACCACGCTCGGGTGCGAGATCTGCGCGAGGTTGCGGCCTTCTTCGAAGAAGCTCTTGAGGCCCAGGCGGTACAGCGGCTGCTTCTCGGGCTTGACGCGGGGCATCAATTCGCCCGGGGCACGCTCGGCAAGGGAAGAAGGCAGGTACTCTTTGACGGCCACGAGGTGGCGATCGGAATCCTCGGCCAGATAGACCACGCCAAAGCCGCCGGCTGCCAGTTTCTTGATGATCTGGTACCCGCCAACCACGGTGCCGGATGGCAATGGAGCAGGTTTCGGCTTTGACATAATCTCTTTTTGCAATGCGATAAGTCGAATGCCAGTCTACAGCATGACCGGGTATGCAAGCGCCACCGCCGGGGCGCAATCTGCGACAGAAACCACAGGCTCCGGCGAGGCGGCAAGCGCACGCTCCGGTGCCTCGCCCGCAGGCAGCGTGACGGTGGAGCTGCGCTCCGTCAACGGGCGTTTCCTGGACCTCGGTTTTCGCATGCCCGATGAGTTCCGGTCGCTGGAGCCGGCTCTGCGCGACCTGCTGAGCGGCGCTTTTCGCCGCGGCAAGATCGAGCTGCGCCTGAGCACCAAGAGCGAAGCCGAAAGCGCCTGGCCGCAGCCCCAGCCCGACCAGATGAACCGCCTGGCGCGCCTGGAGAGCACCATCCAGGGCTGGCTGCCCAAGGCACAGCCGCTGTCGGTGCACGAGGTGATGCAGTGGTGCAAGGGCGGTGCGCCCGCCGAGCGGCTGGACGAGGTGGCGCTCGACGCCGCCAAGCGCTGCATCGCCGGCCTGGCCGAAGCCCGCGCCCGCGAGGGCGAGAAGCTGGTTGCGGTGCTGATGGAGCGCGTGACCCGCCTGCGCGAACTCGCCACCAAGGCCGAGCCGCTGGTGCCCGCGGTGGTGCAGCGCATGCAGCAGCGCTTTCTGGAGCGCTGGCAGGAGGCCCTCACCGCCACCGGCGCGGCCCAGAGCATCCCGCGCGAGGCCCTGCAGGAGCGCGCCCTCAACGAGGCAGCCGCCTATTCGATCCGCATCGACGTGGCCGAGGAACTGGCCCGACTGCGCGCCCACACCGACGAGATCGCCCGCCTGCTCAAGGCCGGCGGCGAGGTCGGCAAGCGGCTCGACTTCCTGATCCAGGAACTGCTGCGCGAAGCCAACACGCTCGGCTCCAAGTCGTCGACGCTGGAGCTGACCAACATCTCGGTGGAGATGAAGGTGCTGATCGAACAGCTGCGCGAGCAGGTGCAGAACCTCGAGTAGCGCGGGCCCGTGGGGCCAGGGGGCATCCCCTAAACTGCCCGGCGATGTCGCCGCTGCTTTTCCTGCTGTTCCCTTTCGTCGGATGCGTGGTCGCGGCCCTGCTGCCGACCAACGCGCGCAACCTCGAATCGTCGTGGGCCGCGCTCGTGGCACTGGCCGTGGCGGTGCCACTCGCTTTGGTGTACCCGCAGGTCGCGAACGGCGGCGTGGTCGCCGAACGCCTGCCGTGGCTCACCAGCCTGGGGCTGGACATCATCGTGCGCATCGACGGCTTCGCGTGGATGTTCGGCATGCTGGTCAGCGGCATGGGCCTGCTGGTCATCGTTTACGCCCGCTACTACCTCTCGCCCGACGACCCGGCCGCGCGCTTCTACTCGCTGCTGCTCGGCTTCATGGGCGCGATGCTCGGCGTGGTGTTGTCGGGCAACCTGGTGCAGCTCGTCGTCTTCTGGGAGTTGACCAGCGTCTTCTCCTTCCTGCTGATCGGCTACTGGACGCACCGCAAGGACGCCCGCCGCGGCGCGCGCATGGCCTTCACCGTCACGGCCACCGGCGGCCTGGCGCTGCTGGCGGGCGTGCTGCTGCTGGGTCACATCGCCGGCAGCCTGGAGCTCGATGCCGTGCTCGCAGCTGGCGATCGCATCCGCGCGCATGCGCTGTACCCGCTGGCGCTGGGCCTGGTGCTGCTGGGCGCACTGACCAAGAGCGCGCAGTTCCCGTTCCACTTCTGGCTGCCGCACGCGATGGCCGCGCCCACGCCGGTGTCGGCCTATCTGCACTCGGCCACGATGGTGAAGGCCGGCGTCTTCTTGCTGGCGCGCCTGTGGCCGGTGCTGGCGTGCACCGACGCGTGGTTCTGGATCGTCGGCGGCGCAGGCCTGGCCACGCTGCTGCTGGGCGCCTACGCGGCGATGTTCCAGAACGACCTGAAGGGGTTGCTCGCCTACTCGACCATCAGCCACCTCGGTCTCATCACGCTGCTGCTGGGGCTCAACAGCCCGCTGGCCGCCGTGGCAGCGGTCTTCCACATGATGAACCACGCGACCTTCAAGGCCTCGCTCTTCATGTCGGTGGGCATCATCGACCACGAGACCGGCACGCGCGACATGCGCCGGCTCGACGGCCTGTACCGCTCCATGCCCATCACCGGCACGCTGGCCATCGTGGCCTGCGCGGCGATGGCCGGCGTGCCGCTGCTCAATGGATTCCTGTCGAAGGAGATGTTCTTCGCCGAGACGGTGTTCGTGAGCGCCAGCCCGGCCGTGGAGTACGGCCTGCCGGCCCTGGCCACGTTGGCCGGCGTGTTCGCGGTCGTGTACTCGCTGCGCTTTGGTCACGACGTGTTCTTCGGCTCCGCGCCCGACTGCCCGCGACAGCCGCACGAGCCGGTGCACTGGATGCGCGTGCCGGTCGAGCTGCTGGTGCTGGCCTGCGTGGTGGTGGGCACGCTGCCGGCCTGGTCGGTCGGACCGCTGCTCGCCGCGGCAGCACGGCCTGTCGTGGGTGGCGTGCTGCCGGAGTACAGCCTGGCCATCTGGCACGGCTTCAACACGCCGCTCGTGATGAGCGGGGTGGCGCTGGTGGCCGGCATCGCGATCTACCTGCGCTTCGCCGCGCGCTTCAAGCAGCGCCGCGCGCGCGGTGCACCACTGATGCAGGGGTTGGACGGCAAGCGCCTCTTCGAAGGCATGCTCGCCTTCGGCACCCGGCTGTCGTCGTGGCTGCTGCGCCGGCTCAGCACGCGGCGCTTGCAGCCGCAGCTCTTCGCCCTTCTGCTCATCGCCGGGTTGGCCGGGCTGGCCTCGTCGGCGCTGCTCGTGCCCTTGGAGTGGGGTGACCGCGCGCGCGTGCCAGCCACACCGGAGTTCGTGCTGATGTGGCTGATCGCCTCCATCTGCGCCATCGGCGTGGCGCAGCAGGCCCGCTTTCACCGTCTGGCGGCACTGACGATGCTGGGCGTGGTGGGCCTCGCGGTGTGCATCACCTTCGCCTGGTTCTCGGCGCCCGACCTCGCGCTCACGCAGCTCGCGGTGGAGGTGGTGACGCTGGTGCTCTTTCTGCTGGGGCTGCGCTGGATGCCCAAGCGTGTGGAGCAGCCCGACCCACGACCCACCCTGCGCACCTGGTGGCGCCGCCGGCGTGACCTGCTGCTGGCCGTGCTGATCGGCATCGGCCTGGCCACGCTGTCGTACGCGCTGCTCACCCGCAGCGCGCCGCTGTCGATCGCGCCCTACTTCATCGAGCAGGCATTGCCTGGCGGTGGTGGCACCAACGTGGTCAACGTGATGCTGGTGGACTTCCGCGCCTTCGACACGCTGGGCGAGATCACCGTGCTCGGCATCGTCGGCATCACGGTGTACGCGCTGCTGCGGCGCTTCCGCCCGCCGCAGGAGACGATGGACCAGCCCAAGCAGCAACGCGTGCGCGGCATGGGCCGAGATCTTGTCGACCGGGCCGAAGACACCGACCGACTTCAGGAGTACCTGGAAGTGCCCGCCGTGCTGGTGCGCCTGCTGCTGCCGGTGGCCGGCCTGTTCGCCTTCCACCTCTTCATGCGCGGGCACAACGAGCCGGGCGGCGGCTTCGTCGCGGGGCTGGTGGTG
Organism: Rhizobacter sp.; assembly: GCF_035702065.1. Taxonomy (GTDB): domain Bacteria; phylum Pseudomonadota; class Gammaproteobacteria; order Burkholderiales; family Burkholderiaceae_C; genus Rhizobacter. The sequence continues at coordinate 6,649 of NZ_DASSRA010000283.1, read as the reverse complement.
GCCATCGCCTTCATTGCGCAGTACATGGTGGGCGGCACACGCTGGGTGGAGGCACGCATGCGGCTGCTGCCGCCACGCTGGATCGCCTTCGGCCTGCTGGTGGCCCTGTGCACCGGCCTCGGCTCGCTGACACTCGGCTACCCCTTCCTCACCACCCACACCGCGCACGTGCACTGGCCGCTGGTCGGCGAGGTGCACCTGCCCACCGCCGCCCTGTTCGACCTGGGCGTGTTCTCGGTCGTCGTGGGCGCCACGCTGCTGCTGCTGACCGCCATCGCCCACCAGTCGTTGCGCGCAAGCCGCCAGCAAGCCGCCGCAGACGACGACGAGGAACAGCACTGATGGAAGCCGTGATCTCGATCGCCATCGGGGTGCTCGCTGGCGCCGGCGTGTGGCTGGTGCTGCGGCCGCGGACCTTCCAGGTGCTGATCGGCCTGGCCCTGCTGTCGTACGCGGTCAACCTCTTCATCTTCAGCGTGGGGAGCCTGGCCATCGGCAAGGAACCCATCGTCAAACCCGGTCTGTTGGCCGACCTGGCGAACTACACCGACCCGGTGCCGCAAGCGCTGGTTCTCACCGCCATCGTCATCGGCTTCGCCACCACCGCGCTCTTCCTCGTGGTGCTGCTGGCGCTGCGCGGCCTGTCCGGCGGCGACCACGTCGACGGCGAAGAGGAGCAGCCTTGAGTCTGGCCGAGTCCCTGACGAGCCACTGGGTGGTCGCACCGGTGCTGCTGCCCCTGGCCACCGCAGCGCTGATGCTGATGCTCGGAGAAGGCCGCCGCGCGCTCAAGAGCGTGATCAACCTCGCCTCCACCGCCATCGGGCTGGCTGTGGCGGTGCTGTTGCTGCTGCGTGCGGCCGAGGGTTCGCCTTCAGCCTTCGGCGTGTACCTGCCCGGCAACTGGCCGGTGCCCTTCGGCATCGCGCTGGTGGCCGACCGCCTGTCGGCTCTGATGGCCGTGCTCACCGGCTGCATCGGCCTGGCCACGCTGCTCTACGCGCTGGCCCGCTGGCAGCACGCGGGCGTGTACTTCCACGTGCTGTTCCAGTTGCAGCTGATGGGGCTGTACGGCGCCTTCCTCACCGCCGACCTGTTCAACCTCTTCGTCTTCTTCGAGGTGCTGCTGGCCGCGAGCTACGGCCTGCTGCTGCACGGCGGCGGCATCGCGCGCGTGCGCGCCGGGCTGCACTACATCGCGATCAACCTGGCGGCTTCGCTGCTGTTCCTGATCGGCGTGGCGGTTCTCTATGGGGTGACCGGCACGCTGAACATGGCCGACATCGCCCACAAGCTGCCGCTGGTGCCGCCCACCGACCGCGGCCTGCTGCATGCGGGCGCGGCCATACTCGCCATTGCCTTCCTCGCCAAGGCCGCGCTGTGGCCGCTCAACTTCTGGCTGCCGCCCGCCTACGCGGCGGCCAGCGCACCGGTGGCAGCGCTCTTCGCCATCCTCACCAAGGTGGGCGTGTACGCGGTGCTGCGGCTGTGGACGCTGTGCTTCTCCGTCGGCGCGGGCACCGGCAGCTCCTTCGGCGGCGACACGCTCATCTGGGCCGGCCTGGCCACGCTGGCCTTCGGCGCGGTGGGCATGCTGGCCTCGCAGCAGGTCGCCCGGCTCGCCGGCTTCAGCGTGATCGCTTCGTCGGGCACGCTGATCGCTGCGGTCGGCTTCGACACCCCTGCGCTCAGCGGCGGCGCGCTCTTCTACCTCGCCAGTTCCACGCTGGCCGGGTGTGCGCTCTTCCTGCTGGTGGAGCTGCTGGAGCGCAGCCGCCAGGTCGAAGTGGGCCCGCAGGAGGTGGATGCCGGCGGCGACGCGCTGCCCGCCTTCATCGACGCCGAGCCACCGCAAGGCGCCAACCTCGACGATGACGAAGAGGCGCTGATCGGCCGCGCCATCCCCGCCGCGCTGGCCTTCCTGGGCGTGGCCTTCACGTTGTGCGCCATGATCGTCGCCGGCCTGCCGCCGCTGTCGGGCTTCGTGGCCAAGCTGGCGATGCTGAGCGCCCTGCTCGAACTGCGCAGCCCGCCCGCCTGGGCGCTGTTCACCCTGCTGATCGTCTCGGGCCTCTTCGCCGTCATCGCGCTGATGCGGGTGGGCATGCGCCACTTCTGGTCGGGGTCCGATCGCCCGCCGCCCCGCCTGCGCGTGGCCGAAACGCTGCCCATCGCCGCACTGCTGGCCGCGGCCGTGGCGCTGGTGGCCCAGGGCGACCGCGTGCTGGCGTACACCCAGGCCACGGCGCAAGCGCTGCATGCGCCGCAGCAGTACATCCAGGCCGTGATGAGTGCGCGGCCTGTCGCCCGCACGCCGGAGACTGCACGATGAAGCGGCTGCTGCCTTCGCCCTGGCTCTCGTTCGGCCTCTTCTGCGGCTGGCTGCTGCTGACCCGCAGCCTGAGCCTGGGGCAGATGCTGCTGGGCTTGCTGGCTGCCCTGGCGCTGCCGCTGCTGATGGCGCCGCTGCGGCCCGCGCCGGGGCCGCTGCGGCATTGGGCGAGGCTGGCCGCGCTGATCCTGCGCGTGGGCCGCGACGTGGTGCGCTCGGCCATCGAAGTGGCCGTCGGCGTCTTCCGCGCCGGGCGCAAGCCGCCGCGCAGCGCCTTCGTCGTCGTGCCGCTCGAGCTGCATGACCTGAACGGGCTGGCCGCACTCGCGATGATCACCGCCGTGATCCCCGGCACCGTGTGGTGCGAGCTGGCCCCCGACCGCAGCACCCTGCTGCTGCATGTGTTCGACATGGGTGATGCGGCCGCCTTCATCGCCCAGTTCAAGGCCGACTACGAACAACCGCTGAAGGACATCTTCGGATGAGCACCCTGCTGTCCCTGGCCATCACGGCCACCCTGCTGATGTACGTGGCTGCCATGGGCCTGGGCCTGGTGCGCATGCTGCGCGGCCCGAGCGCGCAGGACCGCGTGCTCGCGCTCGACTTCATCTACGTGGTGGGCATGCTGCTCATGCTGGTGCTGGCGATCCGCTACGACAGCGAGATGTACCTCGAAGGCGCGCTGCTGATGGTGCTGTTTGGCTTCGTGGGCTCGGTGGCGTTGGCCAAGTTCCTGCTGCGCGGCGAGGTGATCGAATGACCCTGCCGCCGGTCAGCGAGATCGCCGTCGCGCTGCTGCTGCTGGCCAGCGGTGTGGTGGTGCTGGTGGCCGCGCTCGGGCTGGTGCGCCTGCCGGACTTCTTCGTGCGCATGCACGCACCCGCGCTGGCGTCCTCGCTGGCGTCGTGGGTCGTGACGCTCGCCTCCATCGTGCACTTCAGCGCCCGCACCGGCTCGGTGTCGCTGCACGTGTGGCTGATCATCATCGTGCTGTCGATCACCGCGCCGGTGACCACCATCGTGCTCGCACGCGCCGCGCTGTTCCGCCGCCGCCAGGCAGGCGACACGCTGCCCCCACCGCTCGACGCCAAACACTGAGAAATACGCACGCGCCCTGGTTGGCACCGCGCCGTGCTGTCCGCCGGCTTCGGGGCAAAATCCGGGGATGGAATACCCCGGCAATCTCTTCGTGGTGGCCGCGCCCAGCGGCGCGGGCAAGTCGAGCCTGGTCAAGGCGCTGCTGGAGCTGGACTCGCACCTGGTGGTGTCGGTCTCGCACACCACCCGCAAGCCGCGCGGCCAGGAGCAGGACGGCCGCGAATACCACTTCATCGACGAAGCCCTCTTCCGCCAGAAGGTCGAGCACGGCGACTTCTTCGAGTGGGCCGAGGTGCACGGCAACCTGTACGGCACCTCCAAGGCCGGGGTCGAAGCCCAGATCAAGACCGGCCAGGACGTGGTGCTTGAGATCGACTGGCAAGGCGCCCTGCAGATCAAGAAGCTGTTCCCCAACGCCATCCTGATCTTCATCTTGCCGCCCAGCTGGGACGAATTGGCCCAGCGCCTGGCCCGCCGCGGCGAAGACGCCCCCGACGTGATCGAGGAACGGCTGCGCAACGCCCGCATCGAGGTGGCCCAGGCCCGGCATTTCGACTTCGTTATAATCAATGCCCTGTTTGAAACAGCGCTTTTCGACCTGAAAGCGGTGGTTCACTCGCAGCGCCTCAAGTACGCTGCCCTGCGAAGAAGCAAGCCCGGCGTCTTTGCAGCGCTCAATCTCAGCTAGACCCCCTCACCGGAGCATCCATGGCCCGCATCACCGTCGAAGACTGCCTCGTCAAGATCCCCAACCGCTTCCAGCTGGTGCTGGCCGCCACCTACCGTGCGCGCATGCTGAGCCAGGGTCACGCCCCCAAGATCGAGACCAAGAACAAGCCGGGCGTGACCGCCCTGCGCGAGATTGCCGCAGGCGAAGTCGGCCTGGAGATGCTGCGCAAAGTCCCGGTCTGAGCACTTCTGCTCACACCTGAAACGGCCCACGCGGGCCGTCCTCGCAAAACGGCCCCACGCGGGCCGTTTGCTTTTGGGAAGCCCTAGGTCACCGCTTCTCGATCCGCGATAAATTCGGGGCATGGCCAGCCCGATCACCACCTGGATTCGCGACGCAGCGAGCGGCGTTGGCCGCCGATCGCGCGAGCCTGCCGTGCCAGCAGCCACCAGCGACGCAGCGGCCGCTTCCTTTGCCACGCTGACCAAGAAGCTCGACTACCTCGACGCCTCCGACATCAAACGTGTGCGCGAGGCCTACCGCTTCGCCGACGAGGCCCACCTGGGCCAATTCCGCGCCAGCGGCGAGCCCTACATCACCCACCCCATCGCCGTGGCCGGCCTGTGCGCCGACTGGAAGCTCGATGCGCAGGCCATCATGGCCGCGCTGATGCACGACGCGATGGAGGACTGCGGCGTCACCAAGGTCGAGCTGATCGAGCGCTTCGGCGGCGCCACGGCCGACCTTGTCGACGGCCTCACCAAGCTGGACAAGCTGCAGTTCTCGACCAAGGAAGAGTCGCAGGCCGAGTCCTTCCGCAAGATGCTGCTGGCGATGGCGCGCGACGTGCGCGTGATCCTCATCAAGCTGGCCGACCGCCTGCACAACATGCGCACCATGGAGGCCGTCGCCGCCCCCAAGCGCGCACGCATCGCCCGCGAAACGCTCGACATCTACGCCCCCATTGCCCACCGCCTGGGCCTGAACCAGACCTACCGCGAGCTGCAGGAACTGTCGTTCCAGCACATCCAGCCCTGGCGGCATGCCGCGCTGTCCAAGGCCGTGCTGCGCGCGCGTGGCTACCGGCGCGACATCGTCGAGCGCATCCAGCGCGAGGTGGAAAAGGCCTTCTCCGACACCCGCCAGAAGGTGCAGGTGTACGGCCGCGAGAAGACGCTCTACTCCATCTACGCCAAGATGCGCGAGAAGCACCTGAGCTTTGCGCAGGTGAACGACATCTTCGGCTTCCGCATCGTCGTGAACACCCTGCCCGAGTGCTACCTCGCGCTCGGCGTGCTGCACCAGCTCTACAAGCCGCTGCCGGGGCGCTTCAAGGACTACATCGCCATCCCCAAGGCCAACGGCTACCAGTCTCTGCACACCACGCTGGTGAGCCCGCTCGGCACAGCGGTGGAGTTCCAGATCCGCACCGAGCCCATGCACGCCGTGGCCGTGAAGGGCATCGCCGCGCACTGGATGTACAAAATCGGCGGCAGCGGCCAGGCCCAGGATGCGCAGCGCCTGGGTGCGCTGTGGCTGCAGTCGCTGGTCGACATCCAAGACGAGACGCGGGACGCGAGCGAGTTCCTCGAGCACGTGAAGATCGACCTCTTCCCCGATGCGGTCTACGTGTTCACGCCCAAGAGCAAGATCATGGCCCTGCCGCGCGGGGCCACGCCGGTCGACTTCGCCTACGCCATCCACTCCGACGTGGGTGACCATTGCGTGGCGGCCAAGGTCAACGGTGACCCGGTGGCGCTGCGCACCGAGCTGCGCAGCGGCGACGTGGTCGAGGTCGTCACCGCACCCGGCGCGCGGCCCAACCCGGGCTGGCTCAACTTCGTGCGCACCGGCCGGGCGCGCTCCAAGATCCGGCACTACCTGAAGAACATGGAGCAGGAAGAGTCGCAGCAGCTAGGCGACAAGCTGCTGGCTCAGGCCCTGCGCGGCGAAGGCCTGACCCTGCCCCCCAGCGACCCCAACGACGCCCCGGCCGTGGCGCTGTGGCAGGCGCTCACCAAGTGGAGCGGCAACCGCACCCGCGCCGACCTGCTCACCGACATCGGCCTCGGCCGCAAGATCGCCATCATCGTGGCCAAACGCCTGGCACAGCTGATGCTGGAACGCGGCGCCAAGGTCGACCCGCTCACGCTCACCATGGGCCGCTACGCCGCCGAAGACGACGCCACGCCCACCCAGGGCCTGGTGGTGATCGACGGCACCGAAGGCGCCTCGGTGCAGATGGCCACCTGTTGCCGCCCCATCCCGGGCGACGCCATCGTGGGCTACCTCGGCCGCGGCGAGGGCCTGCTGGTGCACACCGCCGAATGCGGCGTAGGCAAGCGCCTGTTCGAGCGCGACAGCGAGCGCTGGATCAGCGTCGAATGGGCCGAGGAGCCGACGCGGCCGTTCGAGACCGGCATCACCCTGCTGCTGCGCAATGGCAAGGGGGTGCTGGCGCAGGTGGCTTCGGCCGTGAGCGCGGCCGAGGCCGATATCACCCACATCGACATGGACGACGAGCCCGCGGCCGAAACCACTGAGCTGCG
>NZ_DASSRA010000282.1:0-3463 GCF_035702065.1 Rhizobacter sp. | reverse complement strand
AGGTTGGCCCCCACCCCGTCGGGCGAGCGGAACGGATGTGTGAGCTTCATGAGCGGCTCCGAGTCGTCATCCCGGCGCACGCCGGGATCCACTGCGCCGAGGGTTTTCGTCGAGGGCCAAGCGATGCAGTGGACCCCGGCCTGCGCCGGGGTGACTGCTTGTGCGTGGCCGACGGCTTCACTTCTTGGTCAGCGCGTTGACGAACTGCGCGTCGAAGGTCGCCTCGGTCGCCGGGATCGTGGTGATCTGGCCCTTGGCCTTGAGCAGCTCGGCGATGATCTCGCCGCTCGCGTAGTACGAGGTCGTCTCCTTGGCCTTGGCAAAGGCCTTGGGCATCTCGGCCACCGGGATGTTGTAGACGCCGGTGAGCTGTTCCTTCACCTCCTTGGCCGACACGCCCATGAACTTGCCGATGATCTTGGCGGCTTCATCCGGCTTGGCCTTCATGTAGGCCATGCCGTCGAGGTAGGCCTTCATCACGCCGCTGATGTCGGCCGGGCGGGCCTTGATCACCTTGTCGTCGAACACCAGCACGTCGGCAATCAGGCCGGGCGCGTTCTTCGACGAGAACACCACGTGGAACTTCTTGCCGCCGCCCTGGTTGACGATCTGCGACAGGCTGGGCTCGTAGGTCACGCCGATGGGCAGCTGGCCCGAGGCCATCGCGGCCGGCACGGCCTCGGGCGTCATGTTGGTGGCGCTGATGTCCTTGTCGGTGAGGCCGGCGGTCTTGAGCGCGTACGAGAGCAAAAAGTCAGACGGCGAGAGCGGGTTGAAACCGATCTTCTTGCCCTTGAAGTCCGACACCTTGGTGATGGCCTTGGTGGCCACGATGGCGTCGCCGCCGTTCGAGTAGTCGATGGGCATCACCACCTTCTGCGCCTGGCCGGCAGCCACCTGGCCGATGACCTGGTCGTAGGTGAGCATCGCGCCGTCGACCGCGCCGCTGGCGATGGCCGGCGGGATCAGCGCCGGGTCGGTGAAGACCTGCAGCGAGACCTTGAGGTTGTACTTCTTGTAGAGGTCGAGCGCGTCGGCCACGTAGAAGGGGCCGTAGCCGATCCAGACCACGGTGCCGATCTTCATCTGCGTGGGGCCGGCGGCGAAGCTGGTGGCCGCAACGAGCGAGAGCGCGAGGCCCGAGGCCAGGCTGCGGAGGGAGGGAAGCATGCGCATGTGAAAGGCTCCTGTGTGGTGGACGTGCGCAGGAAGAGACGATCGAACGTCGCTCTCCCGGGCTTTTGTCCCTCCGTGGAGCCCCGATGCATGGGCCATCGTGGCCGGGGCACTCTTGGACCAGCCACCCGCCGGCTCGCGCCGATGGATCGGAACCCTAGTGCCCCTGAGTAAGACGATTGCGCTTGCCGATGGCCAACCTGCCAACGACTCGCGGAACCGCTCTACCTGCGCACGTATTTCAGCAAGCACCGTGCCAGTGGAGGGGCTGTGCTGGGCGGGGGGTGTGCGCCAATGCGGGGCGCTTGGAGGGGTTGTTTGACATGGCGTGCACCGCGATGGACGAAAGAACGCGTTCAGCGCGTTAGCAGGTCACAGCCCGCTCAGGCTGAGGTATCGAAGCCCCGCTCCGTGCCGCCGCTTGCACGTGCCTTCGATACCTCAGGCTGAGCGGGTGATGGCGTGCGGACGAAAGACGACGCATCACCGCATCAGCACCAGCGGCTGGCCAGCCGTGACCGCCTCGCCCGACTTGCACAGCACGCGATCGATGCGGCCTGCACAGGGTGCGTGGACGGTGATCTCCATCTTCATCGACTCGACGACCACCAGCGCCTGCCCGGCACTCACTTCGGCACCGGCCTCGACCAGCACCGACCACACGCCGCCCGAGACCTGCGAGCCGACGACTTCGCCGTCGAAGGCCTCGCTGGCCGCGCGCGCCGCGGCGTCGTCGGCCGAGGCCGTGTCCTGCGGCGACTCGGACAGCCCGGCAATGCGCCAGCGTTCGCGCTCGGCCTCGAAGGCCCCCTGCTGCACCTGCTTGAAGGCGCCGATGGACGCCGCCTCGTCGCGCAGGAAGCGCTCGTAGTCGGAGAGGCGGAACGTGCCTTCCTCGATGCGCAGCGAGGCGCGCCCGGCGATGAAGCCCTGCCGCAGCGCGAGCAGCTCATCGGCCGAGACCGGGTAGAAGCGGATCTGGTCGAAGAAGCGCAGCAGCCAGGGCTTCTCGAACTCGCGTGCACCGTGTTGACCGTGGCGCCAGCGGTTCCACATCTGCACCGTGCGGCCGACGAACTGGTAGCCGCCCGGGCCTTCCATGCCGTAGACGCACAGGTAGGCGCCGCCGATGCCCACCGCGTTCTCCGGCGTCCAGGTGCGTGCCGGGTTGTACTTGGTCGTCACCATCCGGTGGCGCGGGTCGAGCGGCGTGGCCACCGGCGCACCCAGGTACACGTCACCCAGGCCCAGCACCATGTAGCTGGCGGCGAACACCGCGTCGTACACCGCCTGCACGTCGGGCAGGCCGTTGATGCGGCGGATGAACTCGATGTTGCTCGGGCACCAGGGCGCATCGGCGCGCACCGACTGCATGTACTTCTCGATGGCGAGCTGCGTGGCCGGGTCGTCCCACGACAGCGGCAGCCACACGGTGCGGCTGGGCACCTCGATGTCGTCCACCGCATCGACCTCGGCCTGCGCTTCGAGCAGCATGTCCATCAGCGCGGGCAGCGGCATGCGCTGCGCGTCGTAGTGCACCTGCAGCGAGCGGATGCCGGGGGTGAGGTCGATCAGGCCCGGCAGGCGGCCGGCCTCGCGCCAGGCCTGCAGAAGGGTCATGAGCGCGTGCACCTGGAAGCGCAGGCGCAGGTCCAGCACCAGCGGGCCGACCTCGATCAGCACGTAGCGGTCGCCAGCGCGGCGGTAGACCACCTCGACCTTGTCGCCCTCGGCCGGCAGGCGGTGCAGCACGGCGGCGTCGGCGGGCTGGTGCTTGGCGGTGTGCATGACGGGTGGCAGCGGCTCGATGCAGAGCGCGTTGTCCTGCGCAGTCGCACGCGCGACGGCTTCGTCGTGCGTGAGCGGGATGAAGCGCACGGTGTGGCCGGGCGCCAGCTGCCCCAGCTTCCACAGCTCGGCCTGCACCACGGTGGCGGGGCAGACGAAGCCGCCCAGGCTGGGGCCATCGGGGCCGAGGATCACCGGCATGTCGCCGGTGAAGTCGATGGCACCGATGGCGTAGGCGTTGTCGTGGATGTTCGAGGGGTGCAGGCCGGCCTCGCCGCCGTCGCGCCGCGCCCAGGTGGGCTTGGGGCCGATGAGGCGCACGCCGGTACGGCTGGAGTTGTAGTGCACCTGCCAGTCGGTGGCGAAGAAGGTGGCGATGTCGTCGGGCGTGAAGAAGTCGGGGGCGGCATGCGGGCCGATCAGCACGCCGATGTCCCAGCGGGTGCCGTAGGTGGGGATGAGGGCGCTCACCGCTTGTGCGTCCAGGCGCGGCTCGGTG
>NZ_DASSRA010000281.1:0-5221 GCF_035702065.1 Rhizobacter sp. | reverse complement strand
GACTGCGGCAGCTTGTTGGCCTGGCGGTAGATCACGCCCAGGTTGGCGTGCGGCCCGCCCAGCTCGGGGTGGAACTGCACCACGCTCTTGAAGCCGCGTTCGGCTTCGTCCATGCGGCCGGCGCGCATGGCGCGGCGGGCGTCGTCGAAGGCCTTCTGCGCAGCAGGTGTGACCACCACCTCGGCGTCGGAGGCGGCCTGCGGCTGGGAAGCTGCGGGCGCCGCCGGCCTGGCCGTGGCGGCCTGCTTGGAGGCGGCGGTCGAGCCGATCGACGGGTTGGCGTTCTCGGTGTTCGACCACGGCAGCGAAGAACAGCCCGCCGCGCCCAGGCAGCACGCCAGCGCGAGCAACGTGGTGCGCAGACGTTCAGCGGATCGCATCGACCACTCCTTCGCTGCGTTCGGTCTTGCCGTAACGCACCGGCCGCAGCTCCTTCAAGGCGTCGAAGCTGCGCTTGACCCATTCGTCGTAGATGCCGTCGGCCGTGCGCTTGACGTTGATCTCGTGCAGCTCGGTCGACTTCTCCTCGAACGGATAGGCCTGTTCTTCGAGCATCACGTTGTACTGCTCCAGCTCCAGCTTGGACAGCTTCTTGGGCCGCTGCGAACTCATCATGGCCTTGCCGAAGTCTTGATACAGCGCGGCGATGTGGTACGTGGCGGCAGTGGTCACGTCGGCCACACCAGAGTTCGCGGCCACGCTGTACGCCTTGAGCACGTCGTCCATCTTGGCCTTCTTGAGCTTGAGGTTCTTGGCCAGCGGCTCCACCAGCGCCACCTTGCGGTAGGCCTCGAAGGCCGGCTCGGCCATGGCCAGCGCGCCCAGTGCCCCCAGGTAGCGCGTGCGGTTGGTGCGCGCGCTGCCGGCGGCCTGGTCGGCGGCGTAGATCTCGCGCATCAGCGTGGCTTCGCGGGCGGCGTTGCCGTCCTTCTTGGCGATCTGCGCCAGGCGGTAGCGGGCTTCGAGGTTGGTCTCCAGCGGATCGGGGTAGAGCTTGAGGTAGCGCTCGTAGGCCTTGGCGGCTTGCGGGCGGGCGCCGCCCTTCTCGTGCAACTCGGCAGCCTGCCACAGCGCGGCGCGCGCGGCCTTGGGGTCGGCGCTGGTGGCGGCAAAGCGCTCCAGCTCGCCGGCGGCCTGGCTCCAGTCGCCCTTCTCCATGTAGATCACGCCGAGCTTGCCGCCCACCTCGGCCTGCAGCGGGTGCTTGGGGAAGCGGGTGCGGAAGTCTTCGAGCGAGCGGGCGGCGGCGTCCCAGTCTTTCAGCGCGATGAGCGCGGCGGCGGCGTCGAACTGCGCATTGGCCCGCACCGCCGATTGCGGCGCGACGGTGGCCACGCGGTTGAAGTGGTTCACGGCGCCGCGCAGGTCACCCTCGGCGCGCGCCTTCTCGCCCTGCTTGTAGATGGACGCGGCCAGGCGCTCGACGAGCTCGCCGCGGCCGGCTTCCTTCTCGGGCATCAGCGCCAGCACTTCGGTGTAGGCCTGCTCGGCCTGGGCGAAGTCGGCGGCGTCGAACGAGGTGTGGGCCACCACCGTCCAGGCGACACGCCGTTGCGAGGCGGGTGCGGGCGGTTGCAGTGCCAGCACCTGGCGGGCCACCGGGGCGGCACGCGAGTCGCGCAGGGCGAAGAGCTTCTCGGCCGCGTTGGTCAGCACCGTTGGCGTGCGCGGGTCGGTCGGAAAGGTGTTCGCAAAGCGCACCGCGCTGTCGACCCCGGTGCGCTGCAGCGCTGTCGCCTGGGCGCCCTGGGCGGCCTTCTCCAATGCGGCGTAGCTCAGCAGGGCCGAGTAGCCGGCGTCAGCGCTCTTCGCGTGCACCGGGTACTGGTAGGCCGACTTCTCGTACTCGACGGCGGCGTCGCTGTAACGCTTGTCCTCGAACAGCAGCTCGGCGAGCAGGAAGTTGTTCTGCGCGGCCTCCGGGTCATTGGGGAAGGACGTGAGGTAGGCGCGGTACCACTTGATCGCCTCCTGGTAATCGGCGCTCGCCTTGCTCTTCTGGGCGGTGGCGTGATAGTGGCGCGCCAGCTCCGCCATGTGCGTCTTGACCAGCGGCTGCGCGGCCTCCCAGCCGCTGGGGTTGGCCTTGCGGAACTCGCTCTCCACGCCGTAGCGGGTGACGTAGTCCTTCTTCGCGTCGAGCGCGAGCGTGGCGAAGCCGGCGTTCTGGTAGATGTCGACCACGCGGGCCTGCAGCTGCGGCGCCTGCGCGTGCAACGGTGCGCGCTTGGCGAAGGTGCCGAAGGCGTCGGCCGCGTCCTTGGTGCGCTCCTGGCGGATGTAGAGCTCGCCCAGCTGCTGGTAGACGCGGAACTCGTAGGAGCGGCGCACGTCACTCGTGATGTAGGCCGGGATCGACTCGGCGCCCTGCAGGTTGGCCAGGCTCAGGCTGGTCACGCGGAAGGTGTCTTCGACCAGTTCGCGGTCGGCCCGCGTGAGGCCCTCCAGGCTGTCGAGATCGGCGCCGCCTTCGCGGTTGCCGACCTTGATGTCGAGCACGGCGAAGAACGACTGCAAGGCCTCTTCGACCTTGCCCTGCTTGAACAGCGACCAGCCGTGCATGTAGAGCGCACGGTCCTTGAAGCCACCCTGCGCGTCGTTCTTGAGCACGGTGGCGTAGGCCTGCTCGGCCTTCACGTAGTCGCGCATCGTGAACAGCAGCTCGCCGCGGCGGAACTGCGCTTCGGCCAGGTGCGTGGTCTTGGGGTACTGGGCCACCAGGCCGTCGAGCGTCTTGAGGGCGGATTCCAGATCTCCGCCCTGCTCGTAGGCGCGGGCGATCTGGTAGTGGACGCGGTCGTTGCCCGGGTCGTTGGGGTAGGCCTTCAGGTAGTCCTGGTAGCGCGCGATGGCGGCCTTGTAGTCGGGGTTGCCCGAGCCTTCGCCGCTCGCAAGCTTGTTGTCGGCGGTGTCCATCTCCAGGTCGCCCAGGCGGCGCATGGCCTCCGAGCGCTGCGGTGCCTTGGGCGCCACTTCGAGGAACTTGTTGTAGGCCGCAATCGCCTTGGCTTCGTCACCCAGCGCCACGCCCTGGTCGGGGCGCACTTCGACCTCGCGACCAGCCAGGCTCTTGAGGGTGGGCGGTTCGGGCTGGTTGCTGGTGCGCTTGCCGGCGCAAGCGCTCAGGCCCAAGGCCAGCACGAGCAGCGCAGTGTTACTTGGGCGCATTCTCGGAGTCCTTGGGCTTGCTGCCGCGGTCATAGAGCTGCGCCACGGCGAAGCGGGCCTGCGTGGCATACGCCACCAGGCGCTCCTTCTGGCGCACGAGTTCAGCCACGGCCAGCTCCTGCAGCGCGCCCTGCTGTTCCTTGCTCAGCGCGGCCACGCTCGGGATCAGCGCCTGGATGCGCTTGTCCAGCTCGGCGATGCGCAGCGCGAAGCGCTCGAACTTGGCCGGCTCGTCGCGCTGGGCCTGTGCCAGGTCGGCCTCGTGGCGCTTGGCTTCTTCAATGCCGGCTTGCAGGGCCTGCAGGTCGCTCTTGGCCTGGGCCAGGCGTGTGGGGTAGGACTGCGCCAGGCGCCAGGTCATGGCGCCGGCGCTCAGGCGGTAACGCTCGCGTGCGGCAGCCGTCTCGGGCGTGTCACCCAGCGCGGCGATGTTGCTTTGAACGTCGGCCAGGCGCTCGCGCAGGGCGCGCTCCTGCGGGTCGGCGAAGGCCACGCCGTCGCCCTGCTCCTGCGCCGTAGCGAGCTCGGCCGAGAGCGTGCCGTTGCGCTGGCTCAGTTCAGTGATGCCGGTGTTGCGCAGCTTCTCCAGAATGCCGGGCAGGCGCTCGGCGTACGCCTTGCGCCGGTTGTCGAGCATGTCGCCGAAGACGGCGAGGCTGTCCTTCCACTGCTGCAGGTTGCGGGTGAGGAACTGCAGGTCGCGGTAGTTCTTGAAGGCTTCCTGGAAGTCGTGCTGCGCGAGCACCTGGGTCAGGTGGCCGGCGTGCGGCATGTCGGGCAGCTCGTCGATGTTCCAGAACCAGCCCATCTCTTCGCCGGGGTTGCGTTCGAGCAGGCCTTCGAGCAGCTTGCCGGCGCGGATGGCAGCGATCGACTCGTCGAGGTGGGTGTTCTCGCGTTCGTAGACGGCGATGGCGTTGTTGTAGCCCTCGAGCGCCTGGCCGTACGCACCCAACTGGCCGAAGGCATAGGGCGCGGCGATGTGGGCTTCGAGCACGGCGGCGTCGCTGCTGTCGCGCTGGATGAGTTCCGTCCAGGGCACGAGCGCCTGCTTGTGGTTCTTGAGCGAGGCCGAGGCCCAGCCGAAGCCGAGCAAGGCCTTGTTGGACTGCGGGCCGTTCAGGCGGATGCGCTCCAGGTAAGGGCCGGCGGCCTCCGGGCGCTCGGCCTGCAGTGCGGTGAAGCCAAGCGCGAGGTTGGCCTTGTCGCGCAGCGCCCGGAACTCTTCGGTGGCCTGCGGTGGCGTGGGGGCCTTGCCGAGCTGGTCGAGCAAGGCGCTGCCGCCGTCCGGGTTGCCGCTTCGGACCAGGGCCACGCCCAGGTTGTAGCGGGCGTAGAGGGCGGCGCTGGTGCTGCCCTTGGAGACGTCCTTGTTCACGTCGGGCAGCGCGTTGAGCACGGCGGCGGCGCCGGCGTAGTCGCCGCGCGCCATCAGCACGTTGGCCTTGAGCAGCGCGCGCTCTTCTTCCATGGCGGGCGGCAGGTTCTTCTCGATGCGATTGAGCGCGTCATCGGCCGCATCGAAGAAGCCGCGCTGGTAGCGGATCTTGGCGAGGAAGAACCACGCCCGGTCGCGCACGGCCGGCGAGGCACCCTTCTCGATGAGCAAGGCGAAGATCTCGCCCGCTTCCTTGTGCATGCCGTACGAGAGCAGCAGGCCGCCGCGCAGCACCTCGGCCTCGTCGGCGTGGTTGGAGACGCGGTTGAAATGCTGCGACACCATCAGGCCGGTGACGGCGCTGAAGTACTTGTCCTGGAAGAAGTAGAACAAGGTATCGCCGTAGTACGGGTCCTTGATGGAATGGTCGGGCTTGGCGTCGGCCGCCACGGCGGCGCCATGGCAGGCGATGGCCACGGCCGCTGCCAGGCCCAGCCTGCGCAGCACGTTACTCGTGGAGATCCGAAGGCACATGAAGGCGTGTCGTCTCTTGTGTCGTCGGTGCGTTTACTGCCAGACCTTGACCACGAACTCCGGCTGCAGCTTGCCGGTGGAGTCCTTGATCTGCAGCTCGATGTACTTGGGCTCGGTGCCCTTGTCGAACTTGATGTTGGC
>NZ_DASSRA010000280.1:0-30275 GCF_035702065.1 Rhizobacter sp. | reverse complement strand
CGAGCCAGGTGCGCAACATTGCCGACGTGACCAAGGCGGTGGCCGCCGGTGACCTCTCCAAGAAGATCACGGTGGACGTGAAGGGCGAGATCTCCGAGCTGAAGAACACCGTCAACACCATGGTGGACCAGCTGCGCAGCTTCGCCGCCGAAGTGACCCGCGTGGCGCTGGAAGTGGGCACCGAAGGGCGGCTCGGCGGCCAGGCCGAGGTGCAGGGCGTCGCCGGCACCTGGAAGGATCTCACCGACTCGGTGAACCTGATGGCATCCAACCTCACGAGCCAGGTGCGCAACATTGCCGACGTGACCAAGGCGGTGGCCGCCGGTGACCTCTCCAAGAAGATCACGGTGGACGTGAAGGGCGAGATCCTGGAACTCAAGGCCACCATCAACACCATGGTGGACCAGCTCTCGTCGTTCGCGGCCGAGGTCACGCGCGTGGCCCGCGAGGTGGGCACCGAAGGGCGGCTCGGCGGCCAGGCCCAGGTGCGCGACGTGTCGGGCACCTGGAAGGATTTGACCGAGAACGTGAACTTCATGGCCGGCAACCTCACCGGCCAGGTGCGCGGCATCGCCAAGGTGGTGACGGCGGTCGCCAACGGCGACCTGAAGCAGAAGCTCACGGTGGAGGCCAAGGGCGAGATCGCGGCGCTCGCGGAGACCATCAACTCCATGATCGACACGCTGGCCACCTTCGCCGACCAGGTCACCAGCGTGGCGCGCGAGGTGGGGGTCGAAGGCAAGCTGGGCGGTCAGGCCAAGGTGCCGGGCGCCTCGGGCACCTGGAAGGGTTTGACGGAGAACGTGAACCAGCTCGCCGCCAACCTCACGACCCAGGTGCGTGCCATTGCCGAGGTGGCCACCGCGGTGACGCAGGGCGACCTCACGCGCTCCATCACGGTGAAGGCGCAGGGCGAGGTGGCTGCGCTCAAGGACACCATCAACGAGATGATCCGCAACCTGAAGGACACCACGCAGAAGAACACCGAGCAGGACTGGCTCAAGACCAACCTCGCCAAGTTCAGCCGCATGCTGCAGGGCCAGAAGGACCTGCTCACCGTGGGCCAGATCATCCTTTCCGAGCTGGCGCCGGTGGTGGGCGCGCAGCAGGCCGAGTTCTACGTGCTCAACAGCATGGCCGGCAAGCCCAGGCTCACGCTCTTCGGCAGCTATGCCTCCGGCGGCATGGACAGCCGCGGCAAGGAGATCGAGCTCGGCCAGGGGCTGGTCGGCCAGTGCGCCGTCGAGAAACGCAAGATCCTGCTCACCAACGTGCCGGGCAGCACCTTCCGCATCGCCACCGGGCTCTCCGAAGGTGCGGCGCTCGACATCCTGGTGCTGCCCATCGTGTTCGAAGGCGAGGTGCGCGGCGTGCTGGAGCTGGCCTCGCTGGACCGCTTCAACCCCTCGCACCAGGCCTTCCTCGATCAGCTGACCGAATCCATCGGCATCGTGATCAACACCATCAGCGCCAACATGCGCACCGAGGACCTGTTGACGCAGTCGCAATCGCTGGCCGAGGAGCTGCAAAGCCGCCAGCAGGAGCTGCAGACCACCAACGAAGAGCTGCAGGAGAAAGCCCGCCTGCTCGTCCACCAGAACCAGGAGGTGGAGCGCAAGAACGCCGAGGTGGAGCAGGCCCGGCAGGCGCTGGAAGAGAAGGCCGAGCAGCTCGCGCTCACCTCCAAGTACAAGTCGGAGTTCCTGGCCAACATGTCGCACGAGCTGCGCACGCCGCTCAACAGCCTGCTGATCCTGTCCGATCAGCTGTGCAAGAACGCCGACGGCAACCTGTCTGCGAAGCAGGTGGAGTTCGCCAAGACCATCCACATGTCGGGCAACGACTTGCTGATGCTGATCAACGACATCCTCGACCTGTCGAAGATCGAATCGGGCACGGTGGCGGTGGATGTGAGCGAGCTGCGCCTCGAAGACCTGCAGCGCAGCGTGGACCGCAGCTTCCGCCACGTGGCCGAGTCCAAGCACGTGGACTTCGAGATCGCCTCGGCCAGCCAGCGCAGCGGTACGCTGCCCAAGACCATCGTCACCGACGTGAAGCGCCTGCAGCAGATCATCAAGAACCTGCTGTCCAACGCCTTCAAGTTCACCCACCAGGGCTCGGTGCGGCTGTCGATCGAGGTGGTGCATGGCGGCTGGTCGCGCGACAACGAAGACCTCAACCGCGCCTCGCAAGTGCTGGCCTTCGCGGTGAGCGACACCGGCATCGGCATCTCGCCCGACAAGCAGCAGATCATCTTCGAGGCCTTCCAGCAGGCCGACGGTTCCACCAGCCGCAAGTACGGCGGCACGGGTCTGGGCCTGGCCATCAGCCGCGAGCTGGCGCGCCTGCTGGGCGGCGAGATCCGGCTGGTGAGCGCGCCCTCGCACGGCAGCACCTTCACGCTGTACCTGCCGCAGAGCTACAGCACCTCGCGCAACAGCCGCCACGGGCGCAATGCCCCGCCCAGCCTGCCGGTGGTCGAGACGCTGCCGCGTGCCGAACCGCCCCAACGCGTCGCCGTCGGGCCGCAGATCGCCGGCAGCGGGCCGGGTGATGCGGATGTGATGGTCTCGCCGAACGTGGCCAACGACGACCGCGGTGACATCCTGCTCGGCGACCGCGTGCTGCTCATTGTCGAGAACGACCTCGCCTTCGCCGGGGTGTTGCTGCAGGCGGCGCGTCGCGTGGGCTTCAAGGGGCTGGTCAGCACCAGCGGGGCGGGTGCACTGGCGATGACGCGCGACTTCGAGCCCGCCGTGATCACGCTCGACATCCACCTGCCCGACATGGAAGGCTGGCGCATCCTCGAGCGGCTGAAGTCCGACCTGGCCACGCGCCACATCCCGATCTGCGTGGTCTCGACCGACGACTCCCGCGAGCGCGCACTGCGCTCGGGCGCGGTGGGCTTCCTCACCAAGCCGATGCAGTCGCAGGACGACGTCGAAGACGCGCTGACCCATCTCTACGAGTTCGCCGAGCGGCGGCGCAAGCGCCTCCTGGTGATGATGCAACCCACGCCTGTGCGTGAGGCCTACCTCGCTGCGCTCGACGCCGACACCGAGGTCGTGTTCGCCGATTCGGTGGCCGCGGCCCGCAACCAGCTCGGGGGCGCTGGCGTCGACTGCGTGATCACCGACGGCAGCCTGCGCGGCTTCGGGCCCGAAGACGTGATCGAGTCGCTGGAGTCTCGCCCGCTCGCGCGCCAGATGCCCATCGTGCTGGCCACCGACGACCCGGCCGTGGCCAGCGCCTGGGAGCGCGGCCACAGCGCCTTCGCGCTGCGCCGCACCGACAGCCTGCCTCGCATGCTCGACGCCACGGCCTTCTTCCTGCACCGCGGCCAGGCCAGCATGTCCGAGCAGGAACGCCGCTCCGCGCTGGCCCTGCACGAGGCCGACCGCAGCCTCGAAGGCAAGAAGGTGCTGATCGTCGACGACGACATGCGCAACATCTTCGCGCTGGCCACCGTGCTCGACGCGCGGGGCATGGTCATCGTCTCGGCCGAGAACGGGCGCGATGCGATCCGCTTCGTCGAGAACGACCCGACCATCGACATCGTGCTGATGGACATCATGATGCCGGAGATGGACGGCATGGAGACCATGCGCCGCATGCGCCGCCTGCCGCGCGGCAAGGAGCTGCCGCTGATCGCCGTCACCGCCAAGGCGATGAAAGGGGATCGCGAGAAGTGCATCGATGCCGGGGCCTGGGACTACCTCTCCAAGCCGGTGGACACGGCCTACCTGCTGGTCGTCTTGCGGGGATGGCTGTGCAGATGACCCCCCCCCGTCCGTCGAGTACGCCGGCCGACCCCCCGAGGGGGAACGGGCCGGCTTGGGAGCGGCCCGGCGCTCGGCCCGTGGGGGCAGACGAGGGCGAGGCGGACGAGCGAGTCAGCATCCTCGTCGTCGACGACCTGCCCGAGAAGCTGCTGGTCTTTCGCACGGTGCTGGAAGAACTGAACCAGGATCTGGTGTTCGTGCGTTCCGGCCGCGAGGCGCTGCGCGAGGTGCTGCAGCGCGAGTTCGCGGTGATCCTGCTCGACGTGAACATGCCCGACATCGACGGCTTCGAGACGGCAGCGCTGATCCGCCAGTACAAGCGCGCGGTCGACACGCCCATCATCTTCATCACCTCGTACGCCGACGAGATCCAGACCGAGCGCGGCTATGCACTGGGCGCGGTCGACTACATCCTCTCGCCCGTGGTGCCGCACATCCTGCGCAGCAAGGTGCGCGTGTTCGTCCGCCTGTTCGCGATGCAGCGCCAGATCAAGCGCCAGTCCGATGCGCGGGCGGCCATCGCGGCCGCCGAGGCGGCGCGCCGTGCGGCCGAGGAAGCCGGCCGCCGCAAGGACGAGTTCCTGGCCATGCTCTCGCACGAACTGCGCAACCCGCTGGCACCGATCCGCACCGCGCTGGAGGTGATCCGCCGCATCGCGCCCCATGACCCCAAGCTCGACCGCGCCAGCGACATCATGGTGCGCCAGGTGCGGCAGATGACGCGGCTGATCGACGAGTTGCTCGACGTGGCGCGCATCAGCCAGGGCAAGATCGTGCTGACGCGCGAGCGGGTCGACATCAACGCCGTGATCTCCCAGAGCGTGGAGACCGCCCAACCGCTGATCGACTCGCGCGGGCAGACCCTGCGCGTGCAGCCGCTGGCGGAGCCCATGTGGCTGCAGGGCGACTTCGCCCGGCTGGCGCAGATCATCTCCAACCTGCTCAACAACGCTTCCAAGTACAGCGAGAAGGGCACCCTGATCGAACTCACCGCGAGCCTGGACGCGCAAGGCGCTGCCATCCGCGTGCGAGACCAGGGCATCGGCATCGAACCCCAGCTGCTGCCGCGCATCTTCGACCTCTTCACCCAGGGATCGCGCGGTCTCGACCGTGCCCAGGGCGGCCTGGGCGTGGGGCTCACGCTCGCTCAGCGCCTGGCCGAGATGCATGGCGGGCAGCTGTCGGCCGAGAGCGCCGGCCCGGGCGAAGGCTCCGAGTTCACGCTGCGGCTGCCCTGCGTGGGCCTGGTGAGCGGCGGCGAGCAGGCGGCCGCGGCGGCAGAGCAACCGGCCGCGCCGACCTGCCGTGTGCTGGTGGTGGACGACAACCGCGATGCCGCGCAGAGCGTGGCCACCTTCCTCGAACTTGGCGGCCACGAGGTGCGGACGGCCGCCGATGGCGGAGAAGCCCTGGCGGCGGCGGGCTCCTTCGCGCCCGATGTGGTGGTGCTCGACATCGGCCTGCCGGTGCTCGACGGTTACGCAGTGGCCCACCGCCTGCGCCAATCGGCGGCCACCCGCGACGCCCTGCTGCTGGCGCTCACCGGCTATGGGCAGCGCGAAGACCGGCTGCTGGCCGACGCGGCAGGCTTCAACCACCACTTCGTCAAGCCGGCCGACCCGAGCGCCTTGCTGGCCTGCATCGAGAACTGGCTGCGTGCGCGCACGGCTGCGCGGCAGGCACTCAGCAGTGCCTGAACGCCGGACTCACCAGCGCGAGTTCAGCGCCGCCACCGGCGTGTGCTGTTCGCGGTGGTTGGCGCGCAGCAAGGCCGGCCCGGCCGCATCGGCGGGGGCGTCGGCGAACTGGATGCAGCCCCGCTCCAGGAAGGCCGCGTAGTCGCGCTGCGAGATCTCGGCCGTGTGGCGCTCGCCGCCTTCATGCCACATGAGGGCGATCCAGTGCGGGCCTTCCAGCACCCAGCAGGGGCCGGGGGGAATGGCGCGGGGCGCGCCGGCCCCGCGCACGATCATCGACACGTCGCTGGCGACTGTTGCGCGCTTCATCATGGTGTTCTCCCGTGGATGAGAGAGCCCAATTTAGGACGATGCGAAAGCCCGCGCTGTCAGCGTTGTCTGACCTTGGCGTAGGACGGACGCGGGACGCTTCAGCCGAGCCGGGTGCAGTTGCGCCCGTCGGCCTTGGCGCGGTAGAGCGCTTCGTCGGCCCGCTGCAGCAGGGCCTCGATGCTCTCCCCCGGCTGGTAGCAGGCCACGCCGCAGGAGAAGGTCATGCCGAAGCCGGGGGCCACCTCGTTCCAGTCGGCGCCGAGCAGGGCCTCGCGCATGCGGTCGATCGGCACCAGGGCGGTGTCGGGGCCGGTGGCGGTCATGATCAGCAGGAACTCCTCGCCGCCGTAGCGGCCGAAGCGGTCCGATTTGCGGGTGTGGGCCTTGAGCGTGCTGGCGAAGATCTTCAGCGTCTTGTCGCCGGCCAGGTGGCCCAAGGTGTCGTTGACCGACTTGAACTTGTCGAGGTCGAGGATGGCCACGCACAGGGGCAGCTTCTGGCGGTCGGCGCGCTGTTGTTCATCGCGCAGAGCCGAGAACAGGCTGCGGCGGTTGAGCAGGCCGGTCAGCTCGTCGTGGTGGGCCAGCATGTCGACCTGCTGGGTCAGCGCTGCCAGCTCGCGGCCGCGCTTCTTGAGCAGGGCGGTCATGCCGCTGTTGTAGGCGCCCAGCCACACGCAGCGCCACAGCGTGAGTGCAAAAAAAGCCATCGAGAGCAGCTGCTCGGCCAGTGTGGAATCGGGGATGCGCGGTGGCTCGCCGCTCAGCAGCAGCACGGCGGCCGTGCCCAGGCTCACCGTGCACCAGGCAATGAGCGACTGCCGCACTTCCAGCCGCATGGTCAGCGTGGAGTACACGATGAACAGCAGCAGCGCGAACATGAACCCCACCTCGGGGAAGAAGTACAACGCGCCCAGCTGCACCCCCTGCGCCGGGATGGTCTGGGCGATGGTGATGCCCGGGTCCTTGAAGCGCTGCGTCCAGCCACTGCCGATGAGCGCGGCGGTGGTGAAGCTGATGGCCAGACCGGAAGCGGTGTAGGCAACCACCGGCACCCAGCTGATGGTGCCAGCCAGGTGGAAGAGCGCCAGCACCAGGCCGTCGATCAGGTAGCTGACGGCGATGAGGTAGCAGTTGCGCACCCAGTGGGCCGTCTTCTTCTGCTGAGCCGCGCGCGCGGCCTGCAGGGCCGCCACGTCGGCGGGGCTGGCTGGGTTGGGGGCAGACGGCTGTGTGCTCGCCAGGGTGAGGTGGTTCATGGCGGATCGGTTCTCAGGCGGCGCGGGTGCAGTTGCGGCCGTCGTGCTTGGCCTGGTAGAGGCCGAGATCGGCGCGGCCGAGCAGCAGCTCGGGGCTTTCCTGGTCGCGGTAGGTGGCCACGCCGGCCGAGAAGGTGACGCGCAGCCCCGGGGCGATGGCACCCCAGTCGACCAGGCTCAGCGCGTTGCGCGTGCGCTCCACCGCCTGCTCGGCCTGTGCGCCGTCGGCGCCGGTGAGGATGAGCAGGAACTCCTCGCCGCCGTAGCGGCCGAAGCGGTCGGTGGTCCGCGCCTGGGCCTGCACCGCCGCGGCGAACTGCTTGAGCACCTGGTCGCCGGTGAGGTGGCCCAGGGTGTCGTTGATGGCCTTGAAGTGGTCGAGGTCGAACAAGGCCACGCTGACCGGCGCGCCGCTGCGGTCGGTGTGGGCCCGCTCCTCGTCGAGGATCTGCAGCAGGCGGCGGCGGTTCAGCACGCCGGTGAGCTCGTCGTGGTTGGCCAGTCGCTCGATCTGCGCGAGCGTGGCCTTCATCTGCTGGCCGCGGTCGCGCAACAGCCGGTTGTTCTGCGCGTTGATCACGCTCAGCAGCACGCAGCGGCCCAGCGTGCCCACGAAGAACAACCAGCTCACGAAGCGTTCGGCCGTCGAGGCATTGGGAATGCGCAGCGTGTGGCCGAGGCTCAGCGTGACCCCGCCAAACGCCAGGACGACGAGCACGAGCATGAGCTGCACCTGCCACTTGGGCATGCGGTACGTGGCAGTGATGAACACGGTGAACAGCATCACGCCGTAGGCAAAGGCCATCTGCGGGAACAGGCCCACGCCCAGCACGCACACCGACACGCTGCCCACCGAATGCACGACCGACAGGCTGGGATCCTTGAGGCGCTCGGTGCGGTGGCTGGCGATCAGGTAGGCGGCGAGGGCGCTGACCGCCAGGCCCGGCAAGGTGTAGAGCGGTGCGGCCACCCACGACACCGTGCCGATGATGGCGAACAGGGCGAGGAAGAAGCCGTTGAGGGCGTAGCTCGCAGCGATGACGGCGCATTCGCGCAGCCAGGCGCGGCGACGCTGCACGCCACGGCCGCGGCCTTCGCCGCTGCCGCCGGTGGTGGGGCCCTCGTCGTCTTCGTCTTCCGCCGGGGTGTCGTCGGCGGAGGTCGGCTGCACTGCTGCGGCGGCCACGCCCGCACCCGGCGCGCTGAGGCGCCGCAGGGGGATGACGTTGCCGAGAGAGGCGAGTGGGTTCGACATGCGGAGGCCCGCCAGGCGGGTGTTTCGCCAGAGCGGTCGACTGCTTATCGTCCATAACTGCCTCTTCTTGAGGCGTTTCAGGCGCTGGGCGGCCCCGGTGCTGGTTTACCCCAGGGGTTCACACATCTTTACCCCCCAGCCACGGCCGCTTCACCCCCGGGGCAGACCATGGCTTCATGGGCGATCGTGCCCTGCCTCCCAAGGAGAGTAGCGATGTTTGCAGCAGAGACAGTCAAGGCCGCAGGTACGCACGGTACGCGCGGCATCAAGCGTGCGACCCTGGGCCTGCTGATGGCCCTGGTGGGGTCCGTGGCCGTCACCGCCTGGGCGCAGCCCCATGGTGGCCCGCGTGGCGGGGGTGACTTCGGCGGTGGCTTCGGCGGCCCTGGCCTCTTCATGGGCCCGAGCGAGCACGTGGGCCGCGGTGTCGACCGCCTGCTCGAAGGCCTGAACGCCACCGACGCCCAGCGCACCCAGATCAAGCAGATCGCCCAGGCGGCTGCCACCGACCTGAAGGCCCAGCACGACGCCGCACGCGGCCAGCACGAGCGCGGTCTGGAACTCTTCACCGCCCCGGTGGTGGACGCCCGGGCCGTGGAAACCCTCAGGCAGCAACGCCTGGCCCAGCACGACCAGGCCAGCAAGCGTGTGACGCAAGCCCTGCTCGACATCGCCAACGTGCTCACGCCGGAGCAGCGCGTGAAGCTGGGCGAGCGCATCAAGCAGCGCGAGCAGCGCATGCACGAGCGCATGCAGCGCCGCGCCGCCAGTGCCCCTGCCCAGTAAAGCGGGTGTGCGGTGTGTTCTGATTCGACCCTGGCCCTGCGGCACCCGGTGGTGGTGCCGCAGGGCATTTCTGGGGATTCTTCCGCAATGAGTGCTCGCCTGTTGATGATTGACGACGACGCCCGCCTCTCGACGATGGTGGGCGACTACCTGCGTGGTGCCGGCTACAAGGTCGAGGTGGCCGGCTCGCTGGCCCAGGGGCGCGAGCGCCTGGCCGCGGAAGGCTTCGACGCCTTGGTGCTCGACCTGATGCTGCCCGACGGCGACGGCCTCGACCTGTGCCGCGAGCTGCGCGGCAGCCCGCGCACGCGCCAGCTGCCGCTGCTGATGCTCACGGCCCGTGGCGAGCCCATGGACCGCATCGTTGGCCTGGAGCTGGGTGCCGACGACTACCTGCCCAAGCCCTTCGAACCGCGCGAGCTGCTGGCCCGCGTCAAGGCCCTGCTGCGCCGCGCAGCACCGGTGGCTGCGGCCGACGAGGTGCTGCGCTTTGGCCGGCTGGAGATCGACCTCGGCGCCCGCGTGGCTCGCCTGGCCGGCCAGCCCTGCGACCTGACCAGCCACCAGTTCGACCTGCTGGTGGTGCTGGCGCAAAGCCCCGGCCGCGTGCTCACGCGCGACCAGATCATGGACATGCTCAAGGGCCACCCGCTGGAGGCCTTCGACCGCTCCATCGACGTGCACATCTCGCGCATCCGCGCCGTCATCGAAGACGACCCCAAGGCCCCGCGGCGCGTGCTCACCGTGCGTGGCGCGGGCTACGTCTTTGCCAAGAAGCAGGATGCGGACGACGAGACGGAATGAAGACCCTCACGCTGCGGATCTACCTCACCGTGGTGGCGGTGCTGCTGCTGTTCGCCTTCGGCTCCGGCTGGCTGTTCCAGCGCCACATCGAGCAGGAGCGGCAGATGGCCGACTCGACGCTGTCCGAACGCATGGCCGCCTGGGGCGACCTGCTGCAGCGCTCGTTGCCGCCCCCCGATGCGCCGGTTGAAGACCAGGCCGCGGCGCTGGTCGACTGGTCGCAGCGGCTGCGCATGCCGCTCGCGCTCGACAGCCGTGTCGGTGAGCGCGTGGCGGCGTCGGAATCATTCCAGCGGCGCCAGATGGAATCGGGCGCGCGCGGCTTTGCCGTGCCGCTCGACGACGGCCGCACGCTGTGGGTGATGCGCCCCGGCCTGCGCCCGGTGGCGCGCGCCGCGGCGGGGGGGCAGGGCGGCCGCGAACCCGGTGGGCCACCGCCGGCGCCGATGGCCTTCGTGCCGCCGGCCTGGCAGCAGGGCTTCGGCCCCGTCGTCGTGCTGGGCCTGCTGTTCATTGCGGTGGCTGCCGGGGCGTGGCCTGCGGTGCGTCATCTGACCCGTCGCCTGCAGGCGCTCAAGAAGGGCGTGGAGCAGTTCGGTGCCGGCGAGCTGCACCACCGTGTCGAAGTCTCCGGCCGCGACGAAGTGGCGGCGGTGGCGGCAAGCTTCAACCTCGCGGCCGAACGCATCGAGGCGCTGGTGCGCTCGCACCAGTCGCTGCTGGCCAACGCCAGCCATGAACTGCGCTCGCCGCTTGCGCGCATGAAGATGGCGGTCTCCATGCTCGACGAAGCCTCGCCCGAGCAGCAGCGGCGGCTCAAGCGGGAGATCGACACCAATGTGGCCGAGCTCGATGCGCTGGTCGAAGAGGTGCTGCTCGCCAGCCGGCTCGACGCCGTGCAGCATGTGGAGAAACACGACCCTGTCGACCTGCTCGGCCTGGCGGCGGAAGAGGGCGCGCGTGTCGAAGCCGGCATCGAAGGTGTCCCGGCCACCGTGGCCGGCGACGAACGCCTGCTGCGCCGCGCCCTGCGCAACCTGCTGGAGAACGCTCGCCGCTACGGCGGCAGCGAGGTCCTGACGGTGGTGGGCGTGCATGGCAAGAACGCCACCGTGCAGGTGTGCGACCGCGGCCCCGGCGTGCCCGAAGCGCAGCGCGAGCGCATCTTCGAGCCCTTCTACCGCCTGCCTGGCCATGCCGAACAGGCCGGCGGCGTGGGCCTGGGGCTGAGCCTGGTCAAGCAGATCGCCGAACGGCATGGCGGCAGCGTGCGCTGCCTGGCGCGCGACGGTGGTGGCAGCTGTTTCGAGCTGAGGTTTCCGCTGGCTCAGTGACCGCTCTTGTGGCGCAGCACCCAGCGCATCAGGCTGCACAGGCCGATGCCTGAGAGCACGAGCCCCGTCACCGAAGCGGACCAGAACCCCGGTGCACCCAGCAGCGACGGCGGCGTGAGCCCCGTCAGGTTGAAGGCCACCACGCTGCCGCCGCCCAGCCCCACCCCCCACAGCGCCACCGCGTAGATCACCATCGGCAGCGTGGCCACGCGGTAGGCGCGCATCACGAAGGCGGCGATGGTCTGCGCCGCATCGGCCAGGTGGAACACCGCGACCCAGGCCAGCAGCGGCATGGCCGCGGCAATGATGGCCGGGTTGTCGGTGTAGGCGCGCAACACGTTTTCGCGGTTGAGGAAGACCACGCAGCCCAGCACGGCCGCGATCATGGTGCCGAGCTGCAGTCCGTGCCAGCCGAGGCGTCGCGCGTCGGCTGGCTGATCGGCCCCGATGCTCTGCGCCACCAGCGTGCTGGTGGCATTGGCAATGGCCAGCGGCATCATGAACATCAGCGAGACCAGGTTGGCGGCGAGCTGATGCCCGGCCACTGGCGTGGCGCCGATGCGCGAGATGAAGATCGCCATGAAGGTGAAGCCGGTCACCTCGATCAGGATCGACAGGCCCATGGGCACGCCCAGGCGCAGCAGGTCCTTGAGGCTCTTCCAATCGGGTGGGTCGAGCCGCGTCACGTGCAGGCCAAAGGGCGCGTAGAACGGGTCGCGCCGCAGCACCCACCAGGCCAGCAGCAGCTGCAGCCACATCACGATGGCGCTGGCCAGGCCACAGCCGGCCGCGCCCATGGCCGGGATGTGCCAGGCCGGCAGGCCGTAGATCAGCAAGGCATTGAGCGGCACTTTGAGTGCCAGCCCGATGACCTGCAGAAACATCACGATCTTGGGCCGCGACACCGCGGTGTTGAAGCCGCGGAAGGCCTGGAACAGCAGCGCCGGTGGCAGCGCGAGCGCCAGGTAGCCGAGGTAGCCGCGCACCTTCTCGGCCACCGCGGGCTGCGCGTTGGCGGCGTAGAGAAAGGGAGCGGGCATGAGCAGCAAGGCGCTGCCGATCAGCGAGAGCCCGAGGGCGAGCCACACGTCCTGGTGAAGCTGCGCGCCGGCCTCGGGCAGCTTGCGTGCGCCGAACAGCTGGCCGGCGATCGGCCCGATGGCCAGCACCACGCCCATGAAACCCACGAAGACGGTGATGTACGCGGCCGCGCCGATGGCCAGTGCGGCCAGGTCGAGCGCGGCGTAGCGCGCCACCATCACGGTGTCGACCGTGCTGAAGCCGAGCACGGCGAGCTGGCCGATGAACACCGGCCACGCGAGCGGGGCGATGCGGCGGGCGTTGTGCAGCAGCCCCTGCGCCTGCGTCAAGCGCGGTCCTCGGTGGCGGCCGATGCGGTCTCGGCGGCCGGTGGGTTGGCGGCACGCTCGGCGTAGCGGTTGAAGCGCCAGGCCGTGCCTTCCATCGTGATGCGGCGCCAGGTGTGGCGCTTCTCGGCCGGCGTCATGACCGTCCAGTGCTGGACCTCATCGAACGTTCGTCCGCAGCCCTTGCAGATGTCGTCGCCCTGGCTGGTTGAGCAGATGGCGATGCACGGCGCGTCGGGCGTGGTGGCGTACCAGGCCAGCCAGGCGTCGCGCGCCTTGGGCGGCATGGAGTCTTCGTCGCACTCGGCCTCGTGGTAGTACACCATCAGCGCGTAGGTCTCGGCCAGCGCCAGCACTTCCTTGCAGGCGGTGATGCCGTCGGGCGAAGGCGAGCGCTCGCGCCACCAGTTGATGGCGGATTCGATGTCGGTGATGTGGATGCCTGCCATGGGCGGCTGGCTCAGGATTCGGACTCGGTAAGAGCGCGCAGGGCCGCTTCAATGCGGGGCAAGGGCACCAGCACGTCGGTCGGAGCGCTTGGCAGCGCCGACACGCCTTCGGTCTTCAGACGCTTGATGAACTGACCGGCTTCGCGGCCCTCATCAAAGCCACCAGCCTGCAGCAGCAGGGTGCCGTCGCCATCGTTGAGCTTCAGGTAAAAGCGGCCATTGGCCTCGCGGTACTGCTTGAAGACGGGCAGGGCTTGCCGGGCAGGGGCCGAGGTCTTCTGCTTGGCAGGCAGCGCGACCATCTTGCGCAGGCCGACGGCTTCGCGCAGCTCAGTCATCAAGGGCTGGGCAACGGCGCGGGCCTTGTCGCGGCCGTTCAGCAAGGCTTCCTCCACACGCTCCGGGTGGGCCATCAGGTCTTCGTAGCGCGCGCGCATCGGACCGATGTGAGATTCGATCAGGTCGACGGTGCGCTGCTTGGCTTCGCCCCAGGCGAGGCCGGCGCGCAGGTCGGTGCGCATCTGGGCGCGCTGCGAGGCGTCGGCAAATGCGTCGTAGATGGTCACGAGCGCCGCACCTTCCGGCTCTTTCGGCTCGCCGGGCAGGCGAGAGTCGGTGACGATGCGTGCGACGGCGTCCTTCAGCCCCTTGGGGCCACCCTCGAAGAGCGGAATGGTGTTGTCGTAGCTCTTCGACATCTTGCGACCGTCGAGCCCGGGCAACATCGCCACTTCTTCCTCGATCTCGGCGCTGGGCAATACGAAGAG
Organism: Rhizobacter sp.; assembly: GCF_035702065.1. Taxonomy (GTDB): domain Bacteria; phylum Pseudomonadota; class Gammaproteobacteria; order Burkholderiales; family Burkholderiaceae_C; genus Rhizobacter. Next base: position 16,463 of record NZ_DASSRA010000280.1, on the reverse strand, counting down.
GTCGCGGCCCTGGCCGAAGAGGTGGTTGAAGCGCTGCGCCACGTCGCGTGCCATCTCGATGTGCTGAACCTGGTCGCGGCCGACCGGCACGCGGTGCGCGTTGAAGAGCAGGATGTCGGCCGCCATCAGGATGGGGTAGCTGTACAGGCCCATGGTGATGTTGGCGTCCGGGTCGTCGCCGGCGGCCACGTTTGCATCCAGCGCCGCCTTGTAGGCGTGGGCCCGGTTCATCTGGCCCTTGGAGGTGACGCAGGTGAGCAGCCACGTGAGCTCGGGCGTTTCGGGAATGTCGCTCTGGCGGTAGAAGGTGACCCGGTTGACGTCGAGCCCGGCCGCCAACCAGGTGGCGGCGATCTCCAGGCGCGAACGCTCGATGCGTGCGGGGTCGTCGCACTTGATCAGCGCGTGGTAGTCGGCGAGGAAGAAGAAGCTCTCGACACCCGGCTCCAGGCTGGCCCGGATGGCCGGCCGGATCGCGCCGACGTAGTTGCCCAGATGAGGGGTGCCGGTGGTGGTAATGCCGGTCAGGACACGTTGAAGCGCGCGTTCGGTCATGGTGTTTCTCGGAGGGGATGGGGATTATCAAACAACGCCCGAGGAACCGGCTTCGCCGGGCCTCTGGGTGGCGCCCCTTGGGGGCAGGAGCGAAGCGACGGGGGGCTTCAACCTACACTTGCGCCCCTATGAAAAACATCGTGATCCTGATCTCCGGGCGTGGCTCCAACATGGAAGCCATCGTGCAGGCCTGCGCCACCGAAGGCTGGCCGGCGCGCGTGGCGGCGGTCGTCAGCAGCCGCCACGATGCGGCAGGCCTGCAGTTTGCGCGTGCGCGTGGAATCGCCACCGCCGTGGTCGATCACAAGGGCTTTGCCGACCGCGAGGCTTTCGATGCCGAACTGGCCCGCGTCGTGCGCCGCTATGAGCCCGATGTGCTGGTGCTGGCCGGCTTCATGCGCATCCTCACGCCTGGCTTCGTGAAGCAGTTCGAAGGCCGCATGGTGAACGTGCACCCATCTTTGCTGCCTGCCTTCACCGGCCTGCACACCCACCGGCGCGCCATCGAGGCCGGCTGCAAGCTGGCGGGGGCCACGGTGCACTTCGTGACCGCCGAACTCGACCATGGCCCCATCATTGCGCAGGCCACGGTGCCGGTGCTGCCAGGCGACACCGAGGCGACGCTCTCGGCACGCGTGCTGGCCCGCGAGCATGTGCTCTACCCACGCGCCGTGCGCTGGCTGATCCAGGGCCTGCTGCGCGTGGACAACGGCATCGTCACCCACACCAGCGGCGAGCCGCAGCTGATCTAAATCAGCCCGGCGCCGATGTTCACCGCGAGCGCCAGGATCGCGGTGTTGAACACGAAAGACAGCACCGACTGCAGCAGCACCAGGCGTCGCATCGACGTCGTGGTGACCGTCACGTCCGCCGTCTGCGAAGCCACGGCAATGGTGAACGAGAAGTACAGGAAGTCCCAGTAGTGCGGCGAGTGCGGTGGCCGCTCGGCCTCGCCGGATGAGGGGAACAGCAGGCCGTGGTGCGGCGGCTTGCGGTGGTAGAAGGCCGCGTAGCTGAGCGCGAACAATGTCGGCAGCAAGAGCCAGGCACCCACCACGGTGACCACCACGAACAGGATGTGCGGCAGTGCGAGCGTGGTCGGGCTGTTCTTGGCGGCCGAAAACTCCACCGCGATCGCCGCCATGCTGGCCACCACCGCGGCGATGGCGATGGCGAGCACCGCCGCTGCGCTCTCCGATTGAGCGATGGACGTGCGCTGGACATGCTGGTGGTCGGCCCGCGACATGACCCAGTACGCCTCGACCAGGTACAGCCACACTGCCACGTCCCAGCCCACGAGCATGCGGGTGACCAGCGGGCCGCGCCAGGCGAGCGTCACCACGAGGCCCACCAGGATGGCAAGCAGCAGGTGCGAGCGCGCCCGGAAGAGCCGAATCAGTGCGCTCATGCCGGCCCGATTCGCTGGAAGCGGGGCTGGAGAACGCCGTCGATCTCGATCGACTCGAAGAACATCGCATGCGGCCTTACCCAGAGTCCGCTCCGGTTGTAGAGCGGGCGGTAGACCACCAGAGGTTCCAGCGTCTCGCTGTGGCGCGCCGCACCGATGACCTCGTACTCCCCGCCCTTGTAGTGCCGGTAACGACCCAGGGGTGTGTGGGGGAGGGGTGGCAGGTCGTCGTTGCTCATGGGGTCAAAGGATAATCGTGCGATGCATCCCAACGCCTTGCTCGAACTCGCGACCGATCTGCTGCACAAGGTTCTGCAGTTCGACACCCCCGCCGACCGCGTCGTTTCCGATTTCTTCCGCACCCACCGCGCACTCGGTCAGCGCGAGCGGCACACGCTCGCCGAAACCACCTACACCGTGCTGCGCCAGCGGCTGCTGTTTCAGCACCTGGCCCAGTCTGGGAAAGGCGAGATGGAGCGGCGCCTGGCGCTGCTGGGTTGGCAGGGTAACGAAGGCTTCCTGCGTGCCGCGCTGAGCGAACCCGAGCAGCAGTGGCTGGCCCAGGTGCAGGCGCTGGACCGCACGGCCTTGCCCGAGAAACTGCGACACAACCTGCCGGAATGGCTGGCCGAGACGCTTCAGGCCTCGCTGGGCGAGGAGTTCTGGCCTCTGGTGAACAGCCTCAACGAAAGCGCACCGCTCGATCTGCGCGTGAACACCTTCAAGGCCAAGCGCGAAGACGTGCAAAAGGCTCTGACCGAGAGCCGCATCGACGCCGTGCCGACGCCTTACTCACCGTGGGGCTTGCGTGTGCAGGGCAAGCCGGCGCTGAACCGGGTCGACGCCTTCGCCAAAGGCGAGATCGAAGTGCAGGACGAAGGCAGCCAGTTGCTCGCCCTGCTTACCGACGCCAAGCGCGGCGAGATGGTGGTCGACTTCTGCGCCGGCGCAGGGGGCAAGACGTTGGCGCTCGGGGCCGCCATGCGCAACACCGGCCGGCTCTACGCCTTCGACACCTCAGGCCACCGGCTGGCAGCACTGAAGCCGCGGCTGGCCCGCAGCGGGCTGTCGAACGTCTACCCGGTGCAGATCGCCCACGAGCGCGACGACCGCATCAAGCGCCTGGCCGGCAAGATCGACCGGGTGCTGGTGGATGCTCCCTGCTCGGGTTTGGGTACGCTGCGGCGCAATCCCGACCTGAAGTGGAGGCAATCGCCCCAGTCCATTGAAGAATTGCGCGCCAAACAGTCTGCAATCCTGGCGAGTGCCGCGCGCCTGCTCAAGCCAGGTGGCCGCCTGGTCTACGCCACCTGCAGCCTGCTGGAGGCGGAAAACGAAGCCATTGCAACGGCCTTCAGCGACGCCCATGCCCGGGAATTCAAACCCCAGCCCGCGGGGGCCTTGCTCGAAAAGGCGCATGTCGCCCAACCGGACAGCTTGGTTCGTGGTGATTTCCTGCGCCTTTGGCCGCACCGGCATGGCACGGACGGGTTCTTTGCTGCGGTCTGGGAGCGGACCTGAGAAGCTTGACCTGCCTCAAAGCAGCACCATGTAGGGTCGCAGAGGCCCCCAAAGGCCTCGGTTTTTCGGGGATCGGCGGGGGGTGGTCACCTACAATAGGGGACCCCGTCCGCTGCGACGGTATAAAGGCTATTTGATGAACGAATTGATGTCTCTGTGGAATGGGCTGGTGGGATGGCTTGCCAACGGCCTTGTCGAAGCGACGTGGTGGCAAATCGTGCTGTTCACGCTCGTTACGACCCACATCACCATTGCTTCTGTCACGATCTTTCTGCACCGCTCCCAGGCTCACAGGGCTTTGGATCTGCATGCAATCCCGTCTCACTTCTTCCGTCTGTGGCTTTGGTTGAGCACCGGCATGGTGACCAAGGAATGGGTGGCCATTCACCGCAAGCATCATGCGAAGTGTGAAACCGAGGACGACCCGCACAGCCCGGTCGCTCACGGCATCAAAACGGTTCTGCTGACCGGCAGCGAGCTCTATCGGGCCGAGGCCAAAAACCAGGAAACGCTCGCCAAGTTCGGGCATGGAACGCCGGATGACTGGATGGAGCGCAACGTCTACAGCCGCTTTACCTGGCAAGGCGTGGGCATCCTGTTGCTGATCGATCTCATGCTGTTCGGCGCCATCGGCCTGACGCTGTGGGCTATCCAGATGCTCTGGATTCCCATCACTGCCGCCGGCATCATCAATGGCCTCGGCCACTGGTGGGGTTACCGCAATTTCGAGGCGCAGGATGCCAGCACCAATGTGTCGCCATGGGGCATCCTGATTGGTGGTGAAGAGCTGCATAACAACCACCACACCTACCCGACCTCGGCCAAGCTGTCGGTCAAGAAGTACGAATTCGACATCGGCTGGGTTTACATCCGCGGCCTGGAGATGATGGGTCTGGCCAAGGTCCGCAAGACTCCGCCCATGCTCAAGCTCGGCACGGTCAAGCCAGTGGCCGATTCCAAGACGCTTGAAGCACTTATCGCCAACCGCTACGAAGTGATGGCCAAGTACGCCCGCGGGTTGCGCGACGCCTGCCGCAGCGAGGTCAAACGGCTCAAGGCCGAAGGTGCCCACGGCAGCAAGAAGCTGGCGGACATGCGCCTCGCTCGCCGGTGGCTGCACCGTGATGCCGACAAGATTCCGTCGCACCTCAAGGCTCAGGTCGACAGCGCCCGTGACCACAGCCCCGCGCTGATCAAGCTCGTGGCCATGCGCGAAGAGTTGCGTCTCCTCTGGACGCGCACCAATGTCTCCGCCGAGCAGTTGGTGGCCGACCTGCAGGCCTGGTGCAAGAAGGCGGAGGAGAGTGGCATTGCTGCTCTGCAGGAATTTGCGTTGAAGTTGCGTGCAGCTCACGCGTAACCAACGCCTCGCTTGACCACGAACAAGGCCCGCCTCTCGCGGGCCTTTTCTTTTGGGGTGACAGAATTCAGCGGGCAACAAAAAACCCGCTGGGCGAACCGAGCGGGCTTCTTTGAACCGGCGGCTGAATTACTTCAGCTTGGTTTCCTTGTACATCACGTGCTTGCGAGCCTTGGGATCGAACTTCATGATTTCGATCTTTTCGGGGGTCGTCTTCTTGTTCTTGTCGGTCGTGTAGAAGTGACCGGTGCCGGCTGACGATTCCAGCTTGATCTTTTCGCGTCCACCTTTTGCCATGATCGGCTCCTAAATCAGATTTCGCCGCGGGCACGCAGGTCGGCGACGACTTGCTCGATACCCACCTTGTCGATCAGGCGCAGTGCGGCATTGGTGATGCGCAGGCGCACCCAGCGGTTTTCGGTTTCCAGCCAGAACCGGCGGTATTGCAGGTTCGGCAGGAAACGGCGCTTGGTCCGGTTGTTGGCGTGGGAAACATTGTTGCCCACCATCGGGCGCTTACCCGTAACTTGACAGACGCGTGCCATGACGCTTCTCCGTGTGATCTTGTTTCAGAACAGGGGCCGATCGGGGCAGTGGCTGCGGCCAGAAGGCTGGCTGCACTGCAGTACCGTTTTCGGCAAAGACGACGATTATAGCCAGCTTTTGTCCGGCTGGCTACGTCTGGACTCAATGCTCCAGGAAGCGCTGCGCGTCGAGGGCAGCCATGCAGCCCGTTCCGGCGCTGGTGATCGCTTGGCGATAGATGTGATCCTGCACATCGCCTGCCGCGAATACGCCTGGCACGCTGGTCATGGTGGCCATGCCGTTCAGGCCGCTCTGGGTCACGATGTAGCCGTCTTTCATCTCCAGCTGGCCCTTGAAGATGTCGGTGTTGGGTTGGTGGCCGATGGCGATGAAGCAGCCCTTGACCGCGATTTCGCTGGTGCCGCTACCTTGCGTGCTCTTCAGGCGGACTCCGGTGACGCCTGAAGCGTCGCCCAGCACTTCGTCGAGCGTTTGCCAAAGGTGCAGTTCCATTTTGCCGGCCTTGACCCGTTCCATCAGCTTGTCGACCATGATGGCCTCGGCGCGGAACTTGTCGCGGCGGTGGATCAGGTGCACCTTGCGTGCGATGTTCGAAAGGTAGAGGGCCTCCTCGACGGCCGTGTTACCGCCGCCCACTACGCACACGTCCTGGTCGCGGTAGAAGAACCCGTCGCAGGTAGCGCAGCCGCTGACGCCACGCCCCATGAAGGCCTCCTCAGAGGGAAGGCCGATGTACTTGGCGGAGGCGCCGGTGGCGATGATCAATGCGTCACAGGTGTAGGTTCCCGAGTCGCCCTTGAGCGTGAACGGGCGCTTGGAGAAATCGACCTGGTTGATGTGGTCGAAGACGATCTGCGTGTTGAAGCGCTCGGCGTGTTGCAAGAAGCGCTGCATCAACTCGGGGCCTTGAACGCCCATCACGTCGGCCGGCCAGTTGTCGACTTCCGTGGTCGTCATCAGTTGGCCGCCTTGGGCGATGCCGGTGACCAGCATGGGCTTGAGGTTGGCGCGTGCCGCATAGATGGCTGCGGTATAGCCCGCGGGGCCCGATCCAAGAATGAGGACTTGGGCGTGTTGGGTGGATTGGCTCATGGCAAAAGCAGGAAGTGTGGAGGCGCGGGGTCACGCGCAGGGCGGTCAGTCTGACATGGGGTTGACGCCGACTGGCATCAATTCGTGTAATGGTGACAATATCGATAATCACTGGAAACGTTAGTTTTCCACGTTTGAATCCTTAGACTGCGCATTCGACAAATAGGAGGTTCTCCGATGGCCATGTTGTCCAACTTGGACTTGATCCGGCGCGTACCGCTGTTCTCTCTGCTCACCAACGAGCAGGCTTCAGCCATCGCCGACAGCGTGGTAAAGCGGCGCTTTCGTCGCGGTGAGATTGTGGTTGAACACGGCAAGAAGTCGAATGCACTGTTTATTTTGCTGACGGGCCGCGCACGGGTATTGACTTCGGATTCTCGTGGGCGAGAAGTGATTCTCGCGGTACTCCAACCTGGCCACTATGTGGGCGAGATGAGCCTGATCGACAACGAACCGCATTCGGCCACGGTGCGCGCCGAGGTGCAGACCGACATGCTGATTCTCGGCCGTGCCGAGTTCGCTCGCTGCCTGCCGGAGAACTCCAGCCTCTCCTATGCCATCATGCGTGGCCTGGTGCAGCGCCTGCGCAGTGCCGACCGCCAGATCGAATCGCTGGCCTTGCTCGACGTTTATGGCCGCGTGGCGCGCTCGCTGCTCGACATGGCCGAAGACGAGGGCGAGGTGAAGATCATCCGCAACAAGGTCTCGCGCCAGGACATGGCCAAGATCGTCGGCGCTTCGCGCGAGATGGTGAGCCGCGTGATGAAAGACCTGGAGGACCGCGGCATGGTCGAGACCCAGGAAAACGGCTCGGTCATCATCAAAGAGCGGCTGACGGGCTGAGCCGGTTGCTTCGCCGGGGCATGGGTGTGCGCCCGGTTGCTTCGGCCACAATGGCTGCATGACATTTCCGCTTGGATCGCTTCGCAACGATGCGGGCAACGCTGCATCGTCCTCCGGCACCTACACCCGTGATGGGTCTCCCGGCGTGAACATGGCGCCGCTTGCGCCCGTGGGTTTGCGGGCGAGGTTCGGGGTGCTGGTGGGTGGCGTGCTGTGGCTGCTGGCTCTGATCGCCCTGGCGACCCACAACGCGGCCGATGCCGCGTTCACCACGTCCGGCAGCTCGGCGTTGCCACTCAACAAGATCGGTGCAGTCGGCGCGTATTTCTCCGACCTCGCATTCCTGCTCTTCGGCTACTCCGCCTGGTGGGGGTTGGCCGTTTCTCTGCGGTCCTGGCTCGGCGGCTTGGCGCGTGTCCTGCGCGGCGGCGAGGCGCCCGGCAGTCACCGTGCCCATGCGCCGCTGTGGATGTTCTGGCTGGGTGTGCTGCTCCTGCTGAGCGCAAGCAGCGCCCTGGAGTGGACGCGGCTGTACCAGTTCGAGCATGGCGTCGCCGGCGGTCATGCTGGTGGCGTGCTCGGCTACATGCTGGGCCCGCTGAGCCAACGCTGGCTGGGCTTTGCAGGTTCGGGCGTCTTGTGGATCGCCATGCTGGTGGCAGGCCTCGCGCTGGCCTTCCGCTTCTCGTGGTTGCGCACGGCCGAAGGCATTGGTCGCTGGGTCGATTCGCTGCGCGAGAAGCGCGTGGAGCGCATCGAGCGTGCCGAAGACCAGCGCCTGGGTGCGCAAGCCCTGCGCGAACGCGAGCACGTGATCGAGGTCGAGCACCAGTTGCAAGAAGACCACGTGCCCATCGTCATCGAGACACCGGTGATCGAGGTGCCCAAGTCGGAACGTGTGGTCAAGGAGCGCCAGAAGCCGCTCTTCACCGAACTCGCCGACACCAAGCTGCCGCAGGTCGACCTGCTCGACGCCGCACCCGGCCGCCAGGAGACGGTGACGCCCGAGACGCTGGAGATGACCTCGCGCCTCATCGAGAAGAAGCTCAAGGACTTCGGCGTCGAGGTGCGCGTCGTGGCCGCTTCGCCCGGCCCGGTGATCACGCGCTACGAGATCGAGCCTGCGACCGGCGTGAAGGGTGCGCAGATCGTCAACCTGGCCAAGGACCTGGCGCGCTCGCTCAGCCTCGTGAGCATCCGCGTGGTCGAGGTGATCCCCGGCAAGAACTACATGGCGCTGGAGCTGCCCAACGCCAAGCGCCAGACCATCCGCCTGTCGGAGATCCTCGGCTCGCAGGTCTACAACGACGCCGGTTCGCACCTGACCATGGGCCTGGGCAAGGACATCATCGGCGCGCCGGTTGTGGCCGACCTCGCCAAGATGCCGCACTGCCTGGTGGCAGGCACCACCGGCTCCGGCAAGTCGGTGGGCATCAACGCGATGATCCTGAGCCTGCTCTACAAGGCCGAGGCACGTGACGTGCGCCTGATCCTCATCGACCCGAAGATGCTGGAGATGAGCGTGTACGAGGGCATCCCGCACCTGCTGGCGCCGGTCGTCACCGACATGAAGCAGGCCGGCAACGCGCTCAACTGGTGTGTGGGCGAGATGGAGCGCCGCTACAAGCTGATGAGCAAGCTGGGCGTGCGCAACCTGGCCGGCTACAACAAGAAGATCGCCGAAGCCGCCGAGCGCGGCGAGACGCTGCCCAACCCGTTCAGCCTCACGCCCGAGCAGCCCGAGCCGCTGGAGCGCCTGCCCTTCGTGGTGGTGGTGATCGACGAGTTGGCCGACCTGATGATGGTGGTCGGCAAGAAGATCGAAGAGCTGATCGCCCGCCTGGCGCAGAAGGCGCGTGCTGCGGGCATCCACCTCATCCTCGCCACGCAGCGCCCGAGTGTCGACGTGATCACCGGCCTGATCAAGGCCAACATCCCCACGCGTTTGAGCTTCCAGGTCAGCAGCAAGATCGACAGCCGGACCATCCTCGACCAGATGGGCGCCGAAGCGCTGCTCGGCATGGGTGACATGCTCTACATGGCCTCGGGCACTGGCTTGCCGGTGCGTGTGCACGGCGCGTTCGTGAGCGACGACGAGGTGCACCGCGTCGTGAACTACCTCAAGCAGCAAGGCGAGCCGAACTACATCGAAGGCATCCTCGAAGGCGGCACGCTCGATGGCGAGGGCGATGTGTCCACCGCGGACATGCCCGGCGGCGGCAACGGCGAGAACGATCCCATGTACGACCAGGCCGTGGCCGTGGTGCTGCAGCACCGCCGCGCGTCCATCTCGCTGGTGCAGCGCCACTTGCGCATTGGCTACAACCGCGCAGCGCGCTTGCTGGAACAAATGGAGAAATCCGGGCTCGTAAGTGGCATGTCCACCAATGGCAACCGCGACATCATCGTCCCGGCCCGCGCTGAATGAAAAGCATCATTGCCGCTTCGTTGCTGAGCTTTGCCGCGGCCGCGGCGCATGCCGATGCTGTCGACACGCTCAAGGAATTCGTGCGTGACGTGAAGACCGGCCGCGCCAACTTCTCGCAGACCGTCACCTCGCCCGACGGCGCCAAGAAGAAGACCTCCAGCGGCAACTTCGAGTTCTCGCGGCCCAACCGCTTTCGCTTCAACTACCTGAAGCCCTTCGAGCAGACCATCGTCGCCGATGGGCAGAAGGTCTGGATCTACGACGCCGACCTCAACCAGGCCAGCTCACGCAAGTTCTCGCAGGCCCTGGGCGCCACGCCCGCCGCCTTGCTGGCTGGCGGGTCGCTCGAGACCGACTTCGACCTGGCGGCCCAGCCTTCGAAAGACGGGCTCGATTGGGCCGAGGCCACGCCCAAGGCGAAAGACGGTACCTTCAAGTCGGTGCGCATCGGCTTCAAGGGCAAGGTGCTCGCCTCGGTGGAGGTGGTCGATGCCTTTGGCCAACGCTCCGTGCTTCAGTTCACGCAGTTCGTTTCAAACGAGCCGGCGAAGGCCGACGCGTTCGTGTTCACCGTGCCCAAGGGCGCGGACGTGATCGAGCAGTAAAAGCTCAGGGCGCTACGCCCAGCAGCGCGTCACGCGTGCTGCCGCGCACCTTCGGGCCGATCCACACCTTCATCATCATCGGGAAGAAGCTTTCGCCCTTGATCGTTTCGCCGATCTTCTGGCCGTTCAGCGTGAACTCGGTGGTCTGGGTGACGGGGTTGTAGTCGACGATCACGAGATCGCCTTTTGCCACGCTCGGGCGCGTGCCGAACACCGAGCCGAGCTGCGAGGTCTGGACGATGTTGGCGGCGAACTCCTCGGTCGGGACGTTCTGGCGGATGCGGTCGAGCATCGCGTTGGCCAGGTCGCGCGCACGCACGTCGCGCATCATGTAGAACTGGATGCGCTTCGCGCCCTTCTCCGCCACAGCGGCTTCCATCGTGGTCTGCTTGCGCGGCAGGTAGAAGGCCACCGCGGTCGACTTGGTCGACAGGATGCTGGACGTGCCGGCGCCGTTCAGGGCCAGCGTCTGGCCGTGCACGTAGGCGACGTCGTTGAAGCGGTAGCCCTCCACGTCCACTTCGGCGGCGACCGCCGGGCGGATGAATGCGAAGACGCAGAGACAGGCAGCGGCGAGGGGGCCGAAAAATCGGTTCATGGTGATTCCTTTGGATGGGCGACGCATGGCGGGTCGCCGCGAGGCCCGGATTACACCGCGGCCGCCGGGTTTGTCCGCATAGACGCCTGCCCCTAGATGTGGATGAGCGTGAAGCTTCGCACGGTCGTTCGGCGCACTCGCTGGCACGATGCCGCCCCATGCCACAAAACAACCTTCACAGGAATCGACGATGACCGTGTTCACCACCGGCGGCCGCGCGGCTGCGCCCTTGTTCACTTCCGCTGCTCTTGCGGTGGCGATGCTCTCGCCGCTGAGCGCGCTGGCCACCGAGAACGGCCAGGTGCGTGCCCTGCTCGGCGCCCCCTCCTACGAACTCGCGACCCCGCAGTTCCCGGGCTGGTACGGCCAGTTCTGGGTGCAGCACTACAGCGCCGACACCCTGCGCGGCAACGATGGCGAAGCCGTCACGCAGACCATGACCACGCCGCTGGGCCCGCTGCAGGTCACGCCCGACGTGCGCATCCGCGCCGAGGTGCTGGTGCCGCGCCTCACCTACGTGAGCGAGATCATGGTGGGCGAGGGCCGGTTGGGCTTCTCGGCCTCGCTGCCCCTGGTACACCAGACGACCGACGTCACCCTGAACGCGGCGCTGCCCGCCGGCCTGACGCCGGGCCAGATCGCCGCCGCGAATGCCTTGCTGGCGCAGCAGAGCGCGCTTCGCTCGGGCAGCGAAAGCGGCCAGGCCGACATGGAAGTCGCCAGCTTCATCGACTGGCAGCAGGATGAGTCGCGCCTCGTGGCCGGCCTGGCCGTCGTGGTGCCCACCGGCGACTACGACAAGGATCGCGTGGTCAACCCCGGTACGGGCAGGTACTGGACGCTGCGCCCCCTGATGGTGGCCGCGCGCGCCTGGGAAAACGGCCTCGAGGCAGGCACCCGCATGACCTACTCCATCAACTCGCGCAACAGCGAGACCGACGTGCGTTCGGGCAGCTACCTGCACGCCGACTGGAGCGGCATGTACCGCGCCAACGACAACTGGAAGTTCGGCCTGCAGGGCTATGTGCTGAAGCAGTTCACGAAGGACGATGGCCCCGGCGTGGCTGAGCACGGCAACAAGGTTCAGACCCTGGGCGCCGGCCCGGTCCTGGCCTATCTGGCCGAGAGCGGCAACTGGGCGCTGGACCTCAAGTGGATGCAGGAGTTCGAGGTGCGCAACCGCCCCGAAGGCCAAGTCACCTGGGTGCGGCTGAACGTGCGGCTCGACTGAACGGCGTTTCGCGCACACACGCACGACAAAGGCACCGCGAGGTGCCTTTGTCGCTTCTGCGGGCATGGCGGCTTGTGGGAGGCGCGCTGCCACAATCCGCCCATGACCACGGCCTCGCTGTTCGCTGACGACGCCCCGGCAGCGCCGCTGTCGGAGCGGCTGCGTCCCACCACCTTGGCCGAGGTGATCGGCCAGTCGCACTTGCTGGGTGAGGGCAAGCCGCTGCGCGTGGCGTTCGAGTCCGGCCGCCTGCATTCCATGATCCTGTGGGGCCCGCCCGGCGTGGGCAAGACCACGCTCGCGCGACTGATGGCCGACGCGTTCGATGCGCAGTTCATCACCATCTCGGCCGTGCTCGGAGGCGTCAAGGACATCCGCGAGGCGGTCGAGCGCGCCCTGGCCGCGCAGACACAGGGCCGCCGCACGGTGGTCTTCGTCGACGAGGTGCACCGCTTCAACAAGTCGCAGCAGGACGCCTTCCTGCCGCACGTGGAGTCGGGCCTCTTCACCTTCATCGGTGCCACCACCGAGAACCCGTCCTTCGAGGTCAACTCGGCCTTGCTGTCGCGCGCCACGGTGCACGTGCTCAAGAGCCTGGGCGACGACGACATGGCAGCGCTGCTGGTGCGTGCGCGCAAAGAGCTCTCGGCCCCGCCGCTCGCGCCAGCAGCTGAACAGCGGCTGATCGGCTATGCCGACGGCGACGCGCGCCGCCTGCTCAACGCGTACGAGAACCTGGTGGCGATGGTGGGCGGCGTGGCGGAGATCGACGAGCCGCTGCTGGAGCGCTCGCTCGGGGAGCAGCTGCGCCGCTACGACAAGGGTGGAGAGCAGTTCTACGACACCATCTCCGCCCTGCACAAGGCCGTGCGTGGCAGCGACCCCGACGCGGCGCTTTACTGGTTCGTGCGCATGCTCGATGGCGGCGTCGACCCGCGCTATGCCGCGCGCCGCATCGTGCGCATGGCCAGCGAAGACATCGGCCTGGCCGACCCGCGCGCCCTGCGCATGGCGCTCGATGCCGCAGAGACCTACGAGCGCCTGGGCTCGCCCGAAGGCGAACTGGCCCTGGCGCAGGCGGTGGTGTTTCTGGCGATGGCACCCAAGTCGAATGCGGTGTACACCGCCTACAACATGGCCCGCAGCTTCGTTGCCCAGGACGGCACCCGTGCGGTGCCCTTGCATTTGCGCAACGCACCGACAAAGCTCATGAAGGACCTGGACTACGGGCGCGACTACCGCTATGCGCACGACGAGGAAGGAGGTTTCGCCGCCGGCGAGAGCTACTGGCCGGCCGACATGGAGCCACCGCGCTTCTACCAACCCGTGCCCCGCGGGCTGGAGCTGCGCATCGGCGAACGTCTGGAAGAATTGCGCCGCCTGAACGACGAAGCCCGCAGCCGTGCGGACTCCAAGAAGCGCTGAAACACCGTACGGGGAAACGCGCACGAGAGAGCACTGAACCCGGCCCCTAGAATCCCGCACCCAGAACCAGGACCCAAGGCAGAGACCCCCGTTGGCGACACCACGGCGGGCTTTTTGCTAGAGCACATGGCGGGGTTCAAAAGACCGCCCGCTTTCGATTTCCAGGAGACTCCTCAATGGACACTTTCATCCAGCAGATCATCAATGGTCTGGTGCTCGGCAGCGTGTATGCGCTGGTGGCACTGGGCTACACGATGGTCTACGGCATCATCAACCTGATCAACTTCGCGCACGGCGAGGTGTTGATGGTGGGCGCACTGACCAGTTGGACGGTCGTGAGCGTGCTCGCCAGCACCGGCTGGCCTGGCTGGATGCTGATGCTGATCTCGCTCATCGCCGCCATCATCGTGTGTGCGGTACTCAACTTCAGCATCGAGAAGATCGCCTACCGGCCACTTCGCAACGCGCCTCGCCTGGCACCGCTGATCACCGCCATGGGCATGTCGCTGCTGCTGCAGACGCTGGCCATGATCCTGTGGAAGCCCAACCCCAAGCCCTACCCGATCCTGCTGCCCTCCGAGCCGTTCTTCATCGGCGGGGCGGTGATCAACACCGTGCAGATCGTCATCCTGGTCACCACGGCGGTCACGCTGGCCGGCCTGATGTACCTCGTCAACCGCACCAAGCTCGGTCGTGCCATGCGCGCCACCGCCGAGAACCCGCGTGTGGCGGGACTGATGGGGGTGCGGCCCGACATGGTGATCTCGGCCACCTTCATCATCGGCGCCGCGCTGGCCGCGCTGGCCGGCGTGATGTATGCCGCCAACTACGGCTCGGTGCAGCACTCCATGGGCTTCCTCCCCGGGCTGAAGGCCTTCACCGCCGCGGTGTTCGGCGGCATCGGCAACCTGGCCGGTGCGATGGTCGGCGGCGTGCTGCTGGGCCTGATCGAAGCCATGGGCGCCGGCTACATCGGCGACCTGACGGGCGGTGTGCTGGGCAGCCACTACCAGGACATCTTCGCGTTCATCGTGCTCATCCTCGTGCTCACGCTGCGGCCGCAAGGCTTGCTCGGCGAGCGTGTGGCCGACCGCGCCTGACCCCGGGAGCCGCACATGAACCTGCGAGAAAACAAGCTCATCGTCTTCCTCATCGCCGGCGTGCTGCTGCTGGTGGCGCCGCTGATCGCCCAGCAGTTCGGCAACGCGTGGGTGCGCATCATCGACATCGCGCTGCTCTACGTGCTGCTGGCGCTGGGTCTCAACATCGTCGTCGGTTACGCCGGCCTGCTTGACCTGGGCTACGTGGCCTTCTACGCGGTGGGCGCCTACATGCTGGGCCTGCTGGCCTCGCCCCACCTGTTCGACACCTTCCCCGGCGTGGCTGCCACCTTCCCCGGAGGGCTGCACATGCCGTGGTGGGCCGTGCTGCCGCTGGGGGCTGCGATTGCCGGTGCCTTCGGTGTGATTCTGGGCGCCCCGACGCTGAAGCTGCGAGGCGACTACCTGGCGATCGTGACGCTCGGTTTCGGCGAAATCATCCGCGTGTTCCTCACCAACCTCGACGCGCCGGTCAACATCACCAACGGCCCCAAAGGGCTCGGCCAGATCGACCCGATCGTGATTTTCGGCTACGACTTCGCCAAGAAGCACACGCTGTTCGGCTTCGAGATCCCCTCGGTCACCAACTACTACTACCTCTTCCTCGCGCTGGTGATCTTCAGCGTGCTCATCTGCTACCGGCTCGAGCGCTCGCGCATCGGCCGTGCGTGGATGGCCATCCGTGAAGACGAGATCGCGGCCAAGGCCATGGGCATCAACACCCGCAACCTCAAGCTGCTTGCCTTCGGCATGGGCGCCACCTTCGGCGGCGTGTCGGGCGTGCTGTTCGCGAGCTTCCAAGGCTTTGTGTCGCCCGAGTCCTTCAGCCTGCAGGAGTCGGTGATGATCGTCGCGATGGTGGTGCTGGGCGGCATCGGCCACATTCCCGGCGTGATCCTTGGGGCGCTGCTGCTCGCGGCCCTGCCCGAGGTGTTGCGCTATGTCGCTGGCCCCTTGCAGAACATGACCGACGGCCGGCTCGACGCCGCCATCCTGCGCCAGCTGCTGATCGCGCTGGCCATGATCGCCATCATGTTGGCCCGCCCACGCGGCCTGTGGCCCACACCCGAGCACGGCAAGGCCGCGCCGGCAGCGCAAAAGTAAGGAGCCGGCATGACCACCAACGTACTCAAGGTCAGCGGCGTCTCCAAGCGCTTTGGCGGCTTGCAGGCCCTCTCCGACGTCGGCATCCACATCGAGGCCGGCCAGGTCTACGGTCTGATCGGCCCCAACGGCGCCGGCAAGACCACCTTCTTCAACGTGCTCACCGGGCTCTACACACCCGACTCGGGCAGCTTCGAGCTCGGCGGCAAGCCCTACAAGCCGACCGCCGTGCACGAGGTGGCCAAGGCCGGCATCGCGCGCACCTTCCAGAACATCCGCCTCTTCGCCGAGATGACGGCGCTCGAGAACGTGATGGTCGGGCGTCACGTGCGCACCGCCTCGGGCCTGCTCGGCGCGGTGTTCCGCACTGGCAGCTTCAAGGCCGAAGAGGCCGCCATCGCCAAGCGCGCGCAGGAACTGCTCGACTACGTGGGCATCGGCAAGTACGCCGAGTTCAAGGCCCGCACGCTGAGCTACGGCGACCAGCGCCGCCTGGAGATCGCGCGCGCACTCGCCACCGACCCCAAGCTGATCGCGCTCGACGAGCCGGCCGCCGGCATGAACGCCACCGAGAAGGTGGTGCTGCGCGAACTCATCGACACCATCCGCAAGGACGGCCGCACCATCCTGCTGATCGAGCACGACGT
>NZ_DASSRA010000279.1:0-8832 GCF_035702065.1 Rhizobacter sp. | reverse complement strand
GGCCGTAGGGCGAGCTGGCCACGATGTCGTGCCCCAGCTCGCGCAGCGTGGGCACCTGCGTCCAGCGTTTGGAGCGCTGCGCCGAGAAGATGACGAGCAGGCGCAGCTGGCCCGCATCGACCGCCGGCCCGAAGCCGGTGGAGTTGACGCCGGCCATCACCTGCCCCGACTCGATGGCGAGCAGTTGCTCCGAGGTGCCCTTGTAGGGCACGTGGATGTAGCTCAGGCCGCGCGCGGTGAACAACTCCTCGAGCACCACGTGCGGCGTGGTGCCGACGCCGTTGGTGGCGATGCTCAGGCGGCCCGGGTTCTCGCGCGCATAGGCGAAGAGGTCGTCGAGCTTGCGGAAGCGGCTGCCCGCGCCGACCAGCACGCCGAAGGTCACGCCGGAGATCTGGATGATGGGCGTCACGTCGCGGATCGGGTCCCACAGCACCTTCTGCGTGTGCACCGCACGGAAGATCGGCTGCGGCAACTGCGCGATGGTGTAGCCGTCGGGCTCGGCCTGCTGGAGGATGGGCATGACCATGGTGCCGCCGGCGCCGCCGCGGTTCTCGGTGATCACGCGCTGGCCCAGCGAGCGCGAGGCCAGCTCGGCCAGCAGGCGCAGCGAGATGTCGGTGGCGCCGCCAGCGGGCCACGGCACCCACAGCGTGATGGGGCGCGAGGGGAAGGGGTTCTGCGCGCGGGCGAAGCCATGCCACGCACCGACTGCGGCGGTCGCACCGAGGAAGTTGCGGCGGGTCGTCATGGCCCTCCCCCGGGACCACGCTTGGCGAGGCCACCGAAACCCCGCTGCGGGTCATAGCCCCAGCACGCCACCACAAAGAAGACCAGCAGGCAGCCCAGCACCACCCAGGGCGCCGCGCCCGGGTCTTTGCCGTAGAGCGCGAAGCGGATCCACTCCACCGCGTGCGTGAACGGGTTGAAGCGGGCCAGCTGGTACACCCACTCGGCGCCCGACTCCTGCAGCTTCCACAGCGGGTAGAGCGCCGTGGACAGGAAGTACATCGGGAAGATGACGAAGTTCATCGTGCCGGCAAAGTTCTCCAGCTGCTTGATGTGCACCGACAGCAGCAGGCCCAGCGCGCCCAGCATCAGCGCGCCGCACACCAGCGCGAGCAAAGCATGCAGGCCGGACCAGGACAGAAGCGGCAGCTCGGTGCCCAGCAACATCGCCACCACCACGAAGGCCAGCGCCTGCAGCACCGACAGGAGTGCCGTCGCGCACAGCTTGCTGAACAGCAGCCACGAGCGCGGCAACGGCGCGGTGAGCAGCAGGCGCATCAGCCCCATCTCGCGGTCGTAGACCATGGCCAGCGAGGACTGCATGCCGTTGAACAGCAACACCATGCCGATCAGGCCGGGGGCGATGTAGACGTCGTAGGGGATGTAGGTGTCGTAGGGCTCGACGATGGCCACGCCGAACACGTTGCGAAAGCCCGCCGCGAACACCGCCAGCCACAGCAGCGGGCGAACGAGGGCGGAGACGAGGCGGCCGGTCTGCTGCGAGAACTTGAACAGCTCGCGCACGACGATGGCTTGCAAGGCCTGCAGGGCGTGCGCAACGCCATGGCGGGCGACCTGCGCAGACGGAGCCGGCTGAGCGCCGGGCCGCCCCAAGCCAGCCGGCATCCCCTCGGGGGATCGCTCGGCGTACTCGCCGGGCGAGGGGTCGTCTACCGGGCTTTGCATAGCTTCTCCGGGGCGTCGGCGCCCAAGGTGTCGAGCACGTCGGTGGGATGCAGCAGCCCTTCGATCGGCGCCTGCGAGATCACCCCTTGGCCATCGGTGAGCAGCATCGACTGGCGCAGCTGCCCGTCCCATCTGCGAAAGCTCAGGGCGCCTCCCTTCGAGCCATCGACCGGCGTCTTGGCGAGCGCCTGGGCCCAAGCCGCATTCGGCCCCTTGGGCTCGACGGTGGCGATGGCGATCAGCGCCTTGCCGCCCATCCAGGCCGCCCAGTCGTGGTCGGTCATCGGCCGCCTGGTGGCCTTGGCGAAGCGGCGCGACACCTGCGGCGCGCCGTAGCGCTCGAACTGCGCATGCCAGGCCAGCGCCACCAGGCCGGCGTCGCCCACCACCGGCCGCGGCAGCACGGTGCGGTAGGGCAGGCTGCGCGCGAACTCGCCGTCGCTGTCGACCACCCACACCGCGTCGTAGGTGGCCCCCGCGGTCAGCAGCAAGGGGTTGGCGAGGTCGCGCTCGCGCGGGTCGGCCGAGAGCTTGTAGGGCTTGGTGGCCACCAGCTGCAGGCCGTAGCGTTTGATCGAGGCCTGCGCCGTGGCGGCGCGCAGCTGGTCTTGCGGGCTGTTGCCGACCAGCAGCAAGAGCTTGCTCCACTTGCGCGACACCAGCGTCTGCGCCAGGGCGTCGGCACGCATGCGCTCGCTGGGGATCAGGTGAAAGAGGCGCGCGCGGCAGTCCTGCTGGCGCAGGCGGTCGGCGCTGTCGCCGAGGTTGAGCACCGGCAGCTTGACGGCATCGGCCACGGCCAGCGTGGCATCGGTGCCAAGGTCGGTGAGCAACACGCCGGCGCCGGCCTTCTCGGCGGCCACGGCGGCGGCACGCGCGGCCTCGGGCGTGGCCGCGTTCACCACGTTCAGCGTGTTGGCGGCGCCGGCGGCTTCGAGCTCGAACTTGCCTTCGTCGAGCGCCACCTGCAGCCCGTCGCTGGCGGGGCCGCCAGTGTGGCCGAGGTAGGCGCGCTCCAGCCGCGTGCGCTCCAGCCGTGCGTCATCGGCCGGCAGGATCAGCGTGGCCTTGAGCGTGGCAGCCTGGGTCGATGCGGCAACGGCGCAAAGCATCAGGGCGGCCCACGCGCTTGAGAATTTCATTCGACGGCTCTCATTCAAGAATCGCCACGCCGTACGGCACGCGGCCGACGGGGATGCTCTTGATGGCCTTGGCGCCCGCCACGTCGACCACGGTCACGTCGTCGCTCAGGCCGTTGACGACGAAGAGCCTCGCCTCGGCCTTGTCGAGCGCCACGTTCCAGGCCCGCTTGCCGACCAGCACGAGGTTCGTGACCTTGCGCGCGGCCACGTCGACGAAGGCCACGTGGTTGGCCTTGCCCAGCGCCACGAAGGCGCGCTTGCCGTCGCGCGTCATCTGGATGCCCACCGGCGTGATGTCTTGCGCGCGCGCGCCCTTCACCTCGAACTTGAGCGTGCCGACCACGGTGTGCGTGGCGGTGGCCACGATGCTCACGCTCGCATCGAGCTCGTTGGTGACCCACAGCTCGCGGCCGTCGGGCGTGATCGCCATGCGGCGCGGCCGCTTGCCGACTTTCACGTTCTTGGTGATCTTGGCGGTGGCCACGTCGATCACGTGCACCAGGCTGGCCACCTCGGAGGTGACGTACAGCGTCTTGCCGTCGGCGCTGACCTTCACACCCTCGGGCTCCTGCCCGACCTTGATCGACTGCAGGGTCTTGCCGGTGGCGGCGTCGATGAAGCTGGCCTCGGCCTCGTCTTCGTTGGAGACGTAGATGGTCTTGCCGTCGGGCGACAGGTCGAAGGCCTCGGGCTCGTCTCCCAACGGAATGCGCCGCAGCGACTTGCCCGTCGCCGGGTCGATGACATCGGCCGCGTTGGAGTCGGTGCAGGCCACCATGATCTTGCGATCGGGCGTGATCTGGATGTGGCGGCCGCGCTTGCAGGTGGGCACGGTGCCTTTCACCGTCAGCGTGGCCAGGTCGATCATCGTGAGTGCATCATCCTTCTCGCTCGACACGTAGGCCGTGCCCTGCGCCGAGACGGCGGCACACACGGTGGCGAGGCCGAGGGCCAGGCCGAGGCGGGCTTTGCTGCTGAAGTTCATGCGTCTCTCTTTCCCGTTGTGATCGACATCAGGCGGTGCGGGCAATGAAGCCCGCCTCCAGCGTGGGCTGGCCGAGCGCACGCGTCACCTCGTCGGGCGAGCCGTCGGCCAGCAGGCTGCCCTGGTGCAGCACCAGCACCCGGTCGGCGGCCATCGCCTCCTCGACCCAGTGGGTGGCCCACAGCACGCACACGCCGCGCTCCTGCACGTCGCTGCGCAGCGCGGCCAGCAGATCCTTGCGCGACTTCGGGTCCAGGCCCACGGTGGCTTCGTCCATCAGCATCACCGCGGGCTGGTGCAGGCCGGCGCGCACCAGCTCGACCTTGCGGCGGTTGCCGCCCGAGAGCTCACGCACCTTGCGATCCAGCTCGCCGCCCAGGCCCAGGCGCGCGCAGCCCGCTTCGATGCGCTCGCGCGCCACGCGCCGCGGCAGGCCGTGCAGGTCGGCCTGGAACAGCAGGTTGCGGCGGATGCTCAGGTCGAGGTCGAGCGAGATCTGCTGGAACACGACGCCGATCTGCCGCAAGGCCGAGGCCGCCGCACGCCGCAGCGAATGGCCCGCCACCTCGACCTCGCCTTCGTCCGCCGCGAACAGCCCCGTCAGCAGCTGGAACAGGGTGGACTTGCCCGCGCCATTGGGGCCCAGCAGTGCCACGAACTGGCCCGCACCCAGCTCCAGCGACAGCGACTTGAGCGCCACCCGTTCGCCGTAGCGCTTGGTCAGGCCCGAGGTTCGCAGCAGGGTCGAAGAGCGGGCAGCAAGGGTCATGGTGTCGGCAAAGTCTGGAGGCTTGTCGGCAGGACGTTGAACACAGCAATCGCCGGGCCCACACGAGTTTGTGCGACGGTGGCCCCAGCGCGTTTCATGGCTTGCCCGCTTGCTTTCTCTTCAAGGCACGCGACGCTGAAACACTCTGTGCCGAACGTGTGTGCCACGAATTCGGCGCAAGGTGTCAGCGCCATTTCAACTACGGCACACCGCCCGTTGCAAGCCTGGAGCGAAATGTGGGTTTTCCCTCTCAGGGTGTTCCCTGCGCTCGACGGGATGCACACCCACCAGGACCGCGTCGCCGGGCGCGGAGCGCATGCCGCCGCTTCCCTCTGACCGCGTTCGCTGCGATCCGTTCTGCTTGTGCAGTGCACGCGCGTTCGATGAAGCCGGTGGCCCACAACAGGCACAGAACATGCGGTTAGGCGCTCCGCCGAGCTCTGTGGGTCGCTGGGTTGGTGGTCTCAGATTGTTGTTCTTCGCGACCGGACTCTGGTCACTTCATAACAGGAGACATCGATGAGAAATTCCGGGCATTCCAATGGGCGCATGTGGCGTCATTTGGGGTTGGCGCTTCTCGCTCTGCCAGCCTTGGCGCTGGCCAATGCGGACGTAGAGAAAAACATTGCCAATTCCAAGAACTGGGCAATGCAGGCGGGTGACATGTACAACCAGCGCTACAGCCAGTTGAAGCAGATCAACAAGGGCAACGTCGGCAAGATGCAGGTCGCATGGACCTTCTCGACCGGCGTGCTGCGCGGCCACGAGGGCTCGCCGCTCGTGATCGACGGCACCATGTACCTGCACTCGCCCTTCCCCAACAAGGTCTTCGCGATCGACCTCGACAGCCAGAAGATCCTCTGGAAGTACGAGCCCAAGCAAGACCCGGCGGTGATCCCGCAGATGTGCTGCGACACGGTCAACCGCGGCCTGGCCTATGCCGAAGGCAAGGTCATCCTGCAGCAGGCCGACAGCATGCTGGTCGCGCTGGATGCCAAGAGCGGCAAGGTGGTGTGGAGCGTGAAGAACGGCGACCCGAAGCTCGGCGCCGTCAACACCAACGCGCCGCACGTCTTCAAGGACAAGGTCTTCACCGGCATCAGCGGCGGCGAGTGGGGCGTGCGCGGCTTCATCGCGGCCTACAACCTGAAGGACGGCAAGCTCGCCTGGAAGGGCTACAGCACCGGCCCCGACGCCGAGATGCTGATCGACCCCGACAAGACCATGACCTGGACCAACGGCGCCATGGCACCGGTGGGCAAGGACTCGTCGCTCAAGACCTGGAAGGGCGACCAGTGGAAGACCGGCGGCGGCACCACCTGGGGCTGGTACAGCTACGACAAGGCCACCAACCTGATGTACTACGGCACGGGCAACCCGTCGACCTGGAACCCGAGCCAGCGGCCGGGCGACAACAAGTGGTCGATGACCATCTTCGCGCGTGACGTGGACACCGGCGTGGCCAAGTGGGTCTACCAGATGACACCGTTCGACGAGTGGGACTTCGACGGCATCAACGAGATGATCCTGGCCGACATCAACGTCAAGGGCAAGCCGACCAAGGCGCTGGTGCACTTCGACCGCAACGGCTTCGGCTACACGCTCGACCGCGTGACCGGCGCACTGCTGGTGGCCGAGAAGTACGACCCCAAGGTCAACTGGGCCACCCACGTCGACATGAAGACCGGCCGCCCGCAGGTCGTCGCCAAGTACTCGACGGCGCAGAACGGGCCTGACGTCAACACCAAGGGCATCTGCCCGGCCGCACTCGGCAGCAAGGACCAGCAGCCCGCCGGCTTCGACCCCGAGACCAAGCTCTTCTACGTGCCGACCAACCACGTCTGCATGGACTACGAGCCGTTCAAGGTCGAGTACACCGCCGGGCAGCCGTACGTCGGCGCCACGCTGTCGATGTTCCCGGCCCCGGGCAGCCACGGCGGCATGGGCAACTACATCACCTGGGACGCCGGCACCGGCAAGATCGTGCAGAGCAAGGCCGAGAAGTTCTCGGTCTGGAGCGGCTCGCTCAACACGGCCGGTGGCATCAGCTGCTACGGCACGCTCGAGGGCTACCTGAAGTGCGTGGACAAGAACGACATCAACAAGGAGTTGTTCAAGTTCAAGACGCCTTCCGGGATCATCGGCAACGTGTTCACCTATGAGCACAAGGGCAAGCAGTACCTGGGCGTGTTCTCGGGCATCGGCGGCTGGGCCGGCATCGGCATGGCGGCAGGCCTGGAGAAGGACCAGGACGGCCTGGGTGCCGTGGGTGGCTACCGTGAACTGGCCCAGTACACGGAGCTGGGTGGTTCGTTGACGGTGTTTGCCCTGCCGAACTAAGCGGCCCGCAGCAAACCTAAGACGAAGCAGACCCAAGTCAAACCGGGCAGACGGGATGGCACCGCGCGGATGCCATCCCGCTCCTTCATTTCGGATGGTTCAATGAAGTCAAAGCAGTTTCTCTTCTCCGTGCTGGTGTGTGCCGCTGCCGCAAGCGCCCACGCCCAAGACAAGCTCTACACGGTGGTCGATGGCTACAAGGTCGACGCCAAGACGATGGACGGCTTCCGCACCTGGCGCGCCGCGGCCTGCGACCGCTGCCACGGCGCCAACCAGGAAGGCATGGTCGGCCCGTCGCTGATTGCCAGCCTCAAGACCCTGAGCAAGGAAGAGTTCGTCAAGACCGTCACCGAAGGCCGCTTGCCCAAGGGCATGCCGAGCTTCGGTGAAAGCCCGCAGGTCAAGGAACACATCAACGACCTCTACGCCTACCTGAAGGGCCGTTCCGACGGCGCCATCACGCGCGCCAAGGTCGAACCCGCCAAATGAACAACACCCTGCCTCCGTGGCGCCGGATCGCCGCGCTCGCCTTCATGGGCGCTGCGGTCTTCTCATCGGCCCAGGCGCAGGACGCCGACAAGCCACCCGAGCGCAAGGCGCTGCGCGTGTGCCAGGACCCGAACAACCTGCCCTTCTCCAACCAGCAGGGCGCGGGCATCGAGAACCGCATCGCCGAGGTCTTCGGCAAGGCCATGGGGCTGCCGGTGGAGTACTACTCCTTCCCGCAGCGCATGGCCTTCATCCGCAACACCTTGCGCTACAAGCTGCCAGGGCAGGACTACCCCTGCGACATCGTGATGGGCGTGCCGGTCGGCTACGACCAGGTGTCGGTCACCAAGCCCTACTACCGCTCGACCTACGCGCTGGTGTTCCCGCAGGGCCAGGGCCTGGACGGGGTGCGCTCGGGTGACGACTTCCTGAAGCTCGACCCGGCCCGCCTGGACAAGCTGCGCATCGGCGTGTACGACCGCTCGCCCGCCTCGGAATGGCTGAGCGTGCACCGCCTGACTGACCGCGGCGTGCCCTACCCCATCCTCAACCCCGACCCGCAGCAGTACCCGGGCGAGATCATCGAGAAGGACCTCGCGGCCGGCAAGATCGACGTGGCCATCGTGTGGGGCCCGATCGCGGGCTACTTCGCGCAGCGCGTCAAGCAGCCGAAGCTGACGGTGGTGCCGCTGAAGTCGGAACACGGCGTTCGCTTCGACTACGAGATGGCCATGGGCGTGCGCTACGGCGAGCGCGAATGGAAGCAGAAGATCGAAGGCCTGATCGAGTCGCAGAAGCCGGCGATCCAGGCCATCTTGAAAGACTACGGCGTGCCCGTCGTCGACGATTCCTTCGCCTACAAGGAACCGGCGAGAGAGCAGCCGGCGAAGTAAGGTGTTCGGCGTCTTGCGCATGACCCTGATGGCCTGGCTGGCGGCCGCAGCGCTCGCGCTGCCGGCAGCGGCCTTCGCCGCGCAGGACTACTCGCCGGCCGAGCAGGCCATCTTCATGGCCGATCACCTGGGCAACACGCGGCCGCCCTCGACGCTGCGCTACAGCTTCCGCAAGGCCGGCAGCCTGGAGACGGGTTTCGACGACAGTGTGGCGGTGATGCTGAGCAAGCAGGCCGACGGCCGCTGCTGCGCGGCCACGGCGGCCTTTTTGAGCGGCGCGCGCCAGCTCTCGCTGCCCGCCATCGACAAGGCGCAGGCCAACCCGGTGATCCTGTACTTCCTGGAGCACGACATCCGCGAGATGCACCGGCTCACCAAGGGCCCGGAGAACTCCTTCCGCAAGCGCATCCGCATGGCGGTGTACCAGGGCGCGACCGTCGCGCCGGCCTCGTTCCGCTACCAGGGCCGCACCGTCGCCGGACAGGAGATCGTGTTCCGGCCCTACCTCGACGACCCCAA
>NZ_DASSRA010000278.1:0-2419 GCF_035702065.1 Rhizobacter sp. | reverse complement strand
GCATGCTGCGCTATGTGCTCGACAGCAAGCGCAGCGCAACCGACCGCGTGCCGCTGTCCAGCGAGATCGAGTTCGTGCGCGACTACCTCGCGCTGGAGAGCCTGCGCCTGGGCACGCGCCTGCAGGTCGACTGGCAGCTCGACCCGTCCACGCTGCAGGACGAGATCCCGCCGCTCAGCCTGCAGCCGCTGGTGGAGAACAGCGTGCAGCACGGCGTGGCGCCGCGCCGCCAAGGCGGCCTCATCAGCATCCGCAGCGGCCACAACGCCATGAACCAGGGCCTCGAGCTGAGCGTGGAAGACGACGGCCCCGGCTGCGACCCCGCCCAGCTGGAAGAACAACCCGCCGCCGACAAGCACACCCGCCGCGGCGTGGGCCTGGCTGCACTGCGTCGCCGCTTCGCCCTCGACTACGACGGCCAGGCCCGCCTCAGCGTGCGCACCGCCCCCGGCGCGGGCTTTCGCGTCGACCTGTGGATACCGCAATGACCCCTCCCACCACCGTTCTCATCGCCGAAGACGAACCCCTCGCCGCCGAGGCGCTGGCCGACTGGGTGGCGCAGATGCCGCAACTCGAGCTGGTGGCCACCTGCGCCGACGGCGAGACGGCGCTGGCGCAAATCCGCGCCCTGCAGCCCGGCCTGGTGCTGATGGACATCAACATGCCGGGCCTCACCGGCCTGCAGGTGCTCAAGGCCCTGGCCGAAGACGACCAGCAGCCGGCGGTGATCTTCACCACCGCCTACGACGAGCACGCCCTCACCGCCTTCGAGTTGCACGCGGTGGACTACCTGCTCAAGCCTTTCAGCCACGAGCGCTTCGTCGAGGCGGTGACGCACGCGCTGCAGTCCAGCCCCCCACCCCTGGCCGAAGCGGTCGCCGCGCTGCAGCCGGCCAGCGAGCCGCTCACGCGCGTGCTGGTGCGCGACCAGGGCAAGATCTTTCCGCTGATGGTGGACACCATCGAGTACCTGCGCGCCGACCACAAGTACACCCTGCTGGTGAGCCGCGGCCGCAGCTTCCTGGTGCGCCTGCCCATCGCGAGCTTCGAGCAGCAGCTCGACCCGGCGCGCTTTCTGCGCCTGCACCGCAGCTGCATCGTCAACCTCGACTTCGTCGACTCGATGACGCCCGACGAAAGCTCGCAGCTGGTGGTGCAGATGCGTGACGGCGCCCGCATGACGGCCTCGCGCGAGGTGTCCAAGAAGCTGAGGGAGCAATCGCTGTGAGCACACTGAACCGACTCGGGGCCGGGCTGTTGCTGGTGCTGGCCGCCACCGGCGCCCTGGCAGCACCCGAAAGCCGCGTCTACACCCCGGGCCCCTTCGAGCGGCTGGAAGTCGATGGTTCCGCCGAGATCAAGCTGGTCCAGGGAGACCGGGACCAGATCATCGTGCCCGGTGGCGACGAGGTCCAGCAGCTGCTGGAGATCCGCCTCAGCGGCAACCGGCTGCGCATCAACCCCGGTGGAGGCTGGAAGTTCTGGAACAGCGCGCGGCTGCAGATCGAGGTGCAGATGCGCCAGCCCACCCACGTGACCCTCTCGGGCAACAGCGATCTGCATGCAGCCGGCCCGATCAAGGGCGAGGAGCTCCTGGTCAGCATCTCCGGGGCCGGCCTGGCGCGCTTCGACGAGTTGAACGTGGGCCGCCTTCGCCTCGACATCTCCGGCGCCGGCGACGCGCAACTGGCCGGCCAGGTCGACAACCTGAGCCTCGGCGTCTCGGGCAAGGGCAAGGTGCTGGCCGAGCCCCTGCGCGTGCGGTCGGCCAGCGTCACCATCAGTGGCGTGGGCAACGCGAGCCTGTGGGTGACCGAGAACCTGCGCGTGAGCGTCTCAGGCATCGGCAGCGTCGACTACTGGGGCCAGCCCAGCGTGAAGCGGTCCATCTCGGGCGTGGGCAACGTCACCGCGCGCGGCGACAAGCAGCCCCGCTGAGGCAGCTTGTCGCCCGGGCCGAGAGCTCAGCTGAGCTTCACGTCGATGCGGCGCGGCTTGGCATGCTCGGCCTTGGGGATGCGCAGCGTCAGCACGCCATGGGCCAGCTCGGCCGAGATGCGCTCGGTGTCGAGCTCCTTGCTCAGCGTGAAGACGCGGTGGAAGCGCCCCGAGCCCACCTCGGTGTGGCTGGACTGCAGGCCCTCCGGCAGCGCCAGGCCCGTCTCGGCCTCGATGCTGAGGGTCTCACCGTCCACGTTGAGCTGCAGCTTGTCGCGCGGCACGCCGGGCAGGTCGGCATACAGAGTGATGCCGGTGGCGTCCTCGAACACGTCGACGGGTGGCACCAGCGCGGTGTCGCCGTAGCGGGCGCCGTCCTGGCGGGCCGGTTCGCGTGCGGTGGGGGTGGTCTGGATGTCGTTCATGTTCGTTCCTCCTGGTCACTGAATGGCAATGCGCCGGGGCTGGGCCGATTCGCGCC
>NZ_DASSRA010000277.1:0-13624 GCF_035702065.1 Rhizobacter sp. | reverse complement strand
CGGCGAGGTGCTGGCCCCGCCGCCGCCCGCCCCGACGCGGCCCCCGGCTGCGGCCGGCAAGGTCGGCGCAGACAGCGACGACCTGTGGGCACGCACCCAGGCCGGCGTGGCGCCGTTGAAACGCAAACGCTGAAATCCGGGGTACCCCCTAGAACAAAGTGCGCAAGACCCCTTGCGCAAGATAATCAGTTGTTTATCATCTGCGCAAGTTGCGGAGCCAGCCCGTACCGCAGCGACACCCCGATCGACCCACCCACTTCCCGGAGCCCCATGTCCCTCACCCTTGCACTGAACCCAACGAAGCGCTGCGTGCAGCGACGAGCTTCGTTTGCAGTCATCGGTGCCATGGAGGCGCCGCCCGGCGTATCGCCCACCTGAGCGCTCTGCATGCAGAGCCTCAAGCGGCCCGGGTTGCATCACTGCCCCGGGCCGTTTTGTTTTTGTCGTCAGTTTTGCGGATGTGCCGTCCGCCCGTTGAGGAGCACTTTCATGAAGATCAGCATCGCCACCCCCAAACCCCGCAACCCACTGGTCGCAGCCGCCCACATGCGGCGCGCCGGCAGCCACCGAACCCGCGGCGGCACCGTGCGCCAGCAAGCCGGCCGCACCCTGCGCCGCGAGCTCGCCCAGCTCAGCCACAGCAAAGACAGCCCATGAACCCACGGCCACGCCCCGCGCGGGCAGGCCCCGAAGGAAACGATCATGACCAGCCTGAAGCCTCTCTCGTGGCGCCCTGACAGCGTCACGCCTCCCTGGACGTACCCCGTGCGTCGCCTGCTTGCCGCGGGCTTGCGCGGCACCAGCGCCGTTCTCGCGCGCCTGGCGCAATACGCGGCCGTTCCGGCCGTGCCCGAGGTCAAGCAAGCGCCCGAGGTGCTGGAGTTCTACGCCGACGCCAGCGCGCCCGAAGGCGCGCTCTACGTCGACGGCGATCTCGTCGGCTACCTGTACGGCGTGAAGCGCCTGTGATGCGTTCTGCGCAGGGCCGGCACGCGCCGGCCCTGTGTGGAAATGCAGGCACACTCGGCGCATGCCGCCGCCCGTCTTTGCCCTGGACCACGTCGACAAGCGCTTCGCCAGCGGCCTGCAGGCGCTGAGCGATGTGTCGCTGCAGGTGGCGGCCGGCGAGTTCGTCTCGCTGCTTGGCCCCTCGGGCTGCGGCAAGAGCACAGTGCTGCGCCTGGTCGCCGGGCTGGATGACGCCAGCAGCGGGCAGGTCAGCGCCCCAGCCCTGTCGAACCCGAACGCGGCCGACACCGCTTACGTCTTCCAGGACGCCACGCTGATGCCCTGGGCCAGCGTGTTCGACAACGTCTGGCTTCCGCTGCGCCTGGCCGGTGTGTCGCGTGCGCAGGCCGCACCGCGCATCGAGGCCGCCTTGCAGTCAGTTGGATTGCAGGGCTTTGCCCAGGCCATCCCGGCCGAACTCTCGGGCGGCATGAAGATGCGCGCCTCCATCGCACGCGCCCTGGTCACGCAACCAGCCGCCCTGCTGATGGACGAGCCCTTCGCCGCCCTCGACGAATTCACCCGCCAGAAGCTCAACGGCGACCTGCTCGACTGGTGGCAGGCGCGGCCCCTGGCGGTGCTGTTCGTCACCCACAGCGTGTTCGAGGCGGCCTTCCTGAGCCAGCGCGTGCTGGTGATGGGCGCACGGCCGGGCCGCGTGGTGGCCGAGGTCGCGATCGACGAACCGTACCCGCGCCGGCCCGGCTTCCGCACTTCCACGCGCTACACGCAGATCTGCGCGCAAATCACACAAGCGCTGGAAGCGGCGCACGCCCTCGCCTGACGATGCAGCGCCTCGCGCCAGCCCTCACCCTGATCACGCTGCTCGCCGCCTGGGAGGCGCTGGTGCGCCTGGCCCACATCCCGCACTACACCCTGCCCGCGCCCAGCCTGGTGCTGCAGACGCTGTGGGCGAACTTCGGTTCGCTTGCGGGCAGCTGGTGGTTCACGCTCAAGGTCACCTTCGGCGCGCTGCTGCTGGCCTGCGCAGGCGGGGTGCTGATCG
Source organism: Rhizobacter sp. (assembly GCF_035702065.1). Lineage (GTDB taxonomy): Bacteria > Pseudomonadota > Gammaproteobacteria > Burkholderiales > Burkholderiaceae_C > Rhizobacter. The sequence goes on along the minus strand of NZ_DASSRA010000277.1, from coordinate 11,610 downwards.
CCGCGGTGTTCGCGCTCTCGCGGCCGGTCGAGCAGGCTTTCTTTCCGATCGCGGTGATGCTGCAGGTGACGCCCATCGTCGCCGTAGCGCCGCTGATCCTCATCTACGTGGAAAGCACCACCGCGGCCCTGCTGCTGTGCGCCTGGATCGTGGCCTTCTTTCCCATCCTGTCGAACACGGTGATCGGCCTGCGCGCGGCCGACCCGCACCTGCGCGACCTCTTCCGCCTCTACCGCGCCACGCCCTGGCAGCGCCTGCGCTGGCTGCTGGTGCCCAGCGCCTTGCCTTACTTCGTGGCGGGGCTCAAGATCTCGGGCGGCCTGAGCCTGATCGGCGCCGTCACCGCCGAGATGGTGGCCGGGGCCGCGGGCCGCGAAACCGGCCTCGCCTCGCGCATCCTCGAAGCCAGCTTTCGCACCGAAACGCCCAAGATGTTTGCCGCGCTCGTGCTGCTGGTGCTCACGGGCGTTCTGATTTTCTGGGGCTTCAACGCGTTGTCGCGCGCCTTGCTCGGGCGCTGGCATGCGGTGGAGTCCAGCCATTTCGATTGAAGGAACTCGCCATGCCCAAGCATCTCGCCCTCATCGCGCTGGCCGTTGCCACCAGCAGCGCCTTCGCGCAGGACAAGGTCATCTTCGCCACCAACTGGAAGGCCCAGGCCGCGCACGGTGGTTTCTACCAGGCCGTTGCCGACGGCACCTACAAGAAGTACGGGCTGGACGTGACCATCCAGCAGGGCGGCCCGCAGGTCAACAACCGCCCACTGCTGCCGGCCGGGCGCATCGACTTCCTGATGACCGGCAACCTGCTGCACAGCTTCGACAACGTGAAGAACGGCGTGCCCACGGTGGTGGTGTCGGCCATCTTCCAGAAGGACCCGCAGGCGCTGATCGCCCACCCCGGCCAGGGCTACGAGAACTTCGAGAACCTGAAGAACGCGCCCGTCGCACTGATCGCCAAGGACGGCCAGTTCAGCTGGTGGCAGTGGCTCAAGGTGACGCACGGCTTCAAGGACGAGGTGCTCAAGCCCTACAACTACAACCTCGGCCCCTTCCTCGCGAACAACAAGTCCATCCAGCAGGGCTACTCGGTGGCCGAGCCGATCTACGTGGAGAACCAGGGCAAGTTCAAGCCGGTGGTGCACCTGCTGGCCGACCACGGCTTCAGCACCTATTCGACGCTGATCGAGGCGCGTGCCGACACGGTTAGAACCAAGCCCGACCTCGTGCAGCGATTCGTCGACGCGTCCGCCATCGGCTGGGTCAACTACCTCTACGGCAAGCGCGACGCCGCGGCGGCACTGATGATGAAGGACAACCCCGAGATGACGGTGGCCGAGATGGAAGCCTCGGTCGCGCTGATGAAGAGCCAGGGCATCGTCGACTCCGGCGAGGCGCTGCAGGGCGGCATCGGCGCGATGAGCCAGGCACGCATCCAGGACTTCTACAACCAGATGGTCAAGGCAGGCCTGTACAAGCCCGGCGAGGTTGACCTCTCCAAGGTGGCGGCGCTGCAGTTCGTCAACAAGAAGGTGGGGCTGGACGCCAAGGCCAGGCTGGGCGCCAAATAGCCCACGCTCAAGTTGCTCGCGCGGGCTGCCGATATCCCCGGTACGTGCCCTCACCTTCGCGCCATGACCACGACCACGACCTTCACGCCTCTCACGCAGCCGCTGCGTGACCTGTCAGCGTGGGTCGCCCATTTCCGCCAGGCCGAGATCCCGGTGCTGGGCAACACGGCCGACGCGCTGGAGGCGATGCGCGCCAACGAAGACGATGTCGACGCCAACCTCATCGGCGAGATGGTGGCCGATGACCCGTTGATGACGCTCAAGGTGCTGGCCTACGCCGCCAGCCACCGCCCGCCCCGCCTCGTCACCGACGTGGAAACCGTCACCGCTGCGGTGGTGCTGATGGGCATCTCGCCCTTCTTCAACGCCTTCGGCCCGCAACCGATGATCGAGGACCGCCTGGCCGATGCGCCCGAGGCCCTCCAAGGCCTGAGCGAGGTGCTGCGGCGCGCCCACCGGGCGGCCCGCTTCGCACTCGCCTTCGCCGTGCACCGCCAGGACCACGACGCCGCCGTCATCTATGAAGCCGCGCTGCTGCACGACTTCGCCGAGATGCTGCTCTGGTGCCATGCTCCGACGCTGGCGCTGCAGGTGCGCGCCGCGCAGAAGGCCGACCCGACCCTGCGCTCGCGCACCGCCCAGACGCAACTGCTCAACGTCGACCTCACCGACCTGCAACACGCGCTGATGAAGGCCTGGGCCCTGCCCGAGCTGCTGATCCGCATCACCGACGACCGCCACGCCGAGCACCCCAGCGTGCAGAACGTGATGCTCGCCATCCGCCTGGCCAGGCACACGGCCACCGGCTGGGACAACCCCGCCATCCCCGACGACATCACCGAGCTCGCGGAGCTGCTCAACCTGTCGGTCGAGGCCACGCTGAAGTTCGCACGCGACCACGACACCTGATTTCCCACCAGGGAAAGCGGTCTTGCCAAACGGCGCCGGGCCGGAGAACCTACGATCCTGGGAGTGACCTGTCCTTCCCAGGTGCCCGCGCAACACCCCCGCGCGAGCACCCAGTCACTCTCGTAGTTCCAACAGAACGATCAGGAGCATCACATCATGCAATTCACCCCCTGGGACAACCCCATGGGCACCGACGGCTTCGAGTTTGTCGAGTACGCCGCCCCCGACCCCGTGGCCTTGGGCCAGCTCTTCGAGACCCTGGGCTTCCGCCCGATCGCCCGGCACCGCCACAAGAACGTGACGCTGTACCGCCAGGGCGAGGTCAACTTCATCATCAACGCCGAGCCCAACTCGTTCGCCCAGCGCTTTGCACGGCTGCACGGGCCGAGCGTGTGCGCGATGGCCTTCCGCGTGAAGGACGCCAACCTGGCGTACGCGCGCGCGCTCGAGCTGGGTGCCTGGGGCTTCGACAACCAGACCGGGCCGATGGAGCTCAACATCCCGGCCATCAAGGGCATCGGCGACTCGCTCATCTACTTCGTCGACCGCTGGCAGGGCAAGGACGGCGCGGCACCCGGCGCCATCGGCAACATCAGCATCTACGACGTCGACTTCGTGCCCATTCCTGGCGCGGCGGCGGAGGTGAAAGGCCACGGCCTCACCTACATCGACCACCTCACGCACAACGTGCACCGCGGCCGCATGAAGGAATGGGCCGACTTCTACGAGCGCCTCTTCAACTTCAAGGAAGTGCGCTACTTCGACATCGAAGGCAAGCTCACCGGCCTGAAGAGCAAGGCCATGACCAGCCCCTGCGGCAAGATCCGCATCCCCATCAACGAGAGCAGCGACGACAAGAGCCAGATCGCCGAGTACCTTGACCTGTACCACGGCGAAGGCATCCAGCACATCGCGATGGGCACCGACGACATCTACGCCACCGTGCGCGCGATGCGTGACAAGGGCGTAGCCTTCCAGCACACCATCGACACGTACTACGACCTGGTGAACAAGCGCCTGCCGGGGCATGGCGAGAACGTCGAGAAGCTGAAGGAGCTGCGCGTGCTGATCGACGGCGCCACGCACCAGGGCGCGCCCAACGAGCTGCTGCTGCAGATCTTCACGCAGACGGTGATCGGGCCGATCTTCTTCGAGATCATCCAGCGCAAGGGCGACCAGGGCTTCGGCGAGGGCAACTTCCGTGCGCTGTTCGAAAGCATCGAACTCGACCAGGTGCGACGCGGCGTGCTCAGCGACGCACCGACGAGCTGAGCCATGCTGACCGACAAGGCCGTCAACCAGGGCGTGGCCCCGGTCACGTACGGCGAGGGAACGCGCCCACCGCGCGGCGACTACGCCACCGCGCGCGCCGACTACACCTGCGACCAGGGCTGGCACCGCTACACGCCGCAGGAGCACGCGCTCTACCAGCGGCTGTACGAGCGCCAGGCCGCGCAGTTGCCCGGGCTCGCATGCGAGGAGTTCATCGCCGCGGTGCAGCAGCTCGGCGAGCCGCACCAGATCCCGCGCTTCGAGGCGCTGTCGGAGCGCCTGCAACGGGCCACCGGCTGGGAGGTGGTGGCGGTGCCGGGGCTGATCCCCGAAGAGGCGTTCTTCGCGTTGCTGGCGCAGCGGCGCTTCCCCGTCACCGGCTGGCTACGCAAGCCCGAAGAGTTCGACTACGTGGTCGAGCCCGACGTCTTCCACGACCTCTTCGGCCACGTGCCGCTGCTCTTCAACCCGGTGTTCGCCGACTACATGCAGGCCTATGGCGCTGGTGGGCTGAAGGCGAGCCGGCTGCAGGCCTGCATGTACCTGGCGCGGCTGTACTGGTACACGGTGGAGTTCGGGCTGATCGCCACGCCGGCGGGCTTGCGCGCGTATGGCGCGGGCATCCTCTCGTCGACCGGCGAGCTGCGCCACAGCGTGCTGAGCCCGCAACCGCAACGGCTGGGCTTCGACGTGGAGCGCATCATGCGCACGCAGTACCGCATCGACAGCTTCCAGAGCACCTACTTCGTCATCAAGGGCTTCGAGCAGCTGTTCGAAGCCACGGCACCCGACTTCACGCCGCTGTACGAGCGTGTGGCCCACGAGGGCGAACTGAGCGCCGACGCGCGCCTACCGAGCGACACCGTGTACTAGGTTTTCCCTCCAAGGTGTGTCATCAATTGGAGTGATGGCAGAAGCCGGGTCCACCGACCAAACTGGTTCGGTGGACACCGCCTCCCCCTCCAGCACCCAGCTCAACCGCCGTTGTGCGCTGTTCACGCTGTTGGCCTTGTCCCTGGCCATCGCGATGGGCTTGCTGGCCTGGGGTCCGCTTCCGCTCACGGCCGGCACGCATCTTTACGCCGATGCTCGCCCGCTGGGCGCCGTCGCCCACGGGTTCAACGCCCTGATGAGCCTGCCCCTGCTGCTGGCCGGCGTGTGGGGTTGGCGTGCATTGAGCCGCAGCGACTGGCCCGCCGCACTGCGCACGCCCTGGCGCCTGGGCTACCTTTGCATCGCGCTCGCCGGCGCCCTGGCCGCGGCGTACCACGTGTCGCCGGGCGACCTGGGCTACCTCGCGGCCCAAGCCGCGGGCGCTGGCGCATTCACCCTGCTGTCGCTCGGCTTTCTGGCGGAGCGGGTGGATGCTCGTTTCGGCTCCCGGCAGGCCTGCGTGGCTGCGCTTGGCGTGGTGGCGCTGGCCACCGCCGTGTCTGCCAGCGGCGCCATGGACCTGCGGCCGCTGCTCCTGCTGCACCTGCTGCCGGTACTGCTGATCCCCGCCGGCGCACTCAGCCTGCCCGGCCGCCACACGACCCAGACCGACTGGCTGCTGATGCTCGGCCTCTATGCCGTGGCCCGCCTCTGCGATGCCGGTGATGGCGCGCTGATGCGCTACACCGGTCACGCCCTGAGCGGCCATGCGCTGATGCACCTGGGCGTGGCCGCCATGGCGTCCCGCCTGGCTTACCGGGCCTCCAGGCCGATCGAAGAGTCGGCCGAAGACGAAGGCTCCACCCAGGCCAGCACCTCGCTCAGCACCTCGGGCTGATCCGCCAGGTGCACATGGGCGGCACCCGCCACGTGGCGGTTGTCGGCACCGGGCAGGGTGGCGTTGGAAGCCGGGAAGACGATGTTGTCGCAGTGGCTGTAGAAGCAGGTGAAACGTTCGAAATGTTCCGCCGATTCGGTGGCTTCGAGCGCACGCTGCCAGTCGGTGCCCATGGCCATCTCGCGCGCGTTGGTGCTGAAGCCGAAGCGGCCCAGCCAGGTGCCGCGGTGCGGGCTGCCGATGGTCACAACGCGGTGCACGCGGTGCGTGGCCGCATAGGCGTTCAGCCAGGCGCGGATGGCCAGCCCGCCCATGCTGTGTCCCACCACCACCGGCGGCAGGCCGGTGGACTGCTCGATGCGCACAGCCGCCTGCTCGATGATGGGCGCGTAGTCGCTGATGGTGCCGAACACCGGCTCCAGGTTCACCGCCACGAAGGGCACACCTCGCTCGCGCAGACGTGGCATCCACCGGTTCCAGAAGCCGCGGTTGCAGACGAAGCCGTGCACCAGCACCACACCTCGGCGGCCGGGCTGGACGGGCACGAAGTCAGGCTCCAGCATCGAGCGAAAGGGCTGCTGCCAGCAGAAGACGCGCGGGGCGGTGTGCACCTCGGCCCACCAGGCGCGGAGCAGTTGCCCCAGGCTGGCCCGAGGTGCCGGGTCGCTGCCGTGAACGAAACGCAGCATCACGAACTCGGCCGCCAGGAAGATCGCGTAGCCGAAGACGATCAGCGCCGCGCCGGCCAATGCCCACACCGGGCTCCCGCGCTGAAGAAACCAGGCCGCCCACAGCGCGGCGGCCAACAGGAGCGAAAGGGTGATGAACTGCTGAAAGCGCGCAAGCATGTCGGGATGCTAGGGCATCAACCGAACTTCCTTGCCGCTCAGGCGCTTGGCCAGGCCGGTGGCGAACTTGTTGGCGAAGCCATAGACGGACAACTGCGGATTGGCGCCGATGCTGGTGGGGAACACTGAGCCGTCGTGCACCGAGAGATTGCCCACCTGCCAGTGCATGCCGTCGGGCTGGACCACGCCGCGGCGCTCGTCCACACCCATGGCGCAGCCGCCCATCACATGCGCACTCACCACGCGGGTGAGCAGCGGCTTCATGGGCAGGGCATTGATGGCATCGCGCGCCTGGGCCCAACGCGTGTACTCGCCGGCCATCTCATGCACTGGCACGACCGAGCGCGCACCGGCAGCGAACTGGATCTCGGCCATGCTCAGCAAGGCGCGGCGGGCGCCATCCATCACGAAATCGTTGAGCGGGTAGTCGAGCACTGGCGAGCCGTCGGATTGCAGCTTCACCTGCCCGCCGACCGACTGGGGATGGAAGCCATCGCGCATCAAGGCCAGCAGGCTGTGCATGTGCGGGAACTGCTTGAGCGAGTCCGCTTGAGACTGACCGTAACCCGCGAGCGTGCTGGAGAAGATCAGCGGATGCATGGGCGGCGCTTCGAGCTTGTAGCCGATGGGGCCGTCGATGGGCTGTGTGTGCAGGAAGTGGTCGCTGTAAAGCGTCTGCGGCGCGCCGTCCCAGGCTTCGACCTTCTGCTCGAAAGTCGCCGCGGAGATGACCACCGGGTGCAGGAAAGTACGCGCGCCCAGCAGGCGGTGAGGGTCTGGCAGGTCGGAGCGCTTGAGCAAGGCCGGTGAATTGATGGCGCCCCCCGCCACCACGTAGTGCCGCGCAACGATGCGCGTCGGCGTGCCGCCAGCAGCCAGGCTGCTATTGGCCGTGACGGGCAGGCACATCAGCGCGCTCACCTTCTGCTGCACCCGTTCGAACATGTGCGCGCGCGTCTGCACCAGCAAGGTGGCGCCCCGGTCCAAGGCTGCGGGGATGGTCGTCACCAGCATCGACTGCTTGGCATTGGTGGGGCAGCCCATGCCGCAGGAGCCGAGATTCCAGCAGCCCTTGACGTTGCGCTGGATGCCCGCAGCCGCGATGCCGAGCCGCGTGGCACCGCTGCGCAGCAGTTCATTGTTCCGGTTCGGTTCGGTGAGCCACGGCCCGATGTTGAGGCGGCGCTCGGCCTGCTCGAACCAGGGCGCCATCGCAGCTTCGCTCACCTCGGTCAGCCCAAAGTGCGTTTGCCAGTGACGCAAGGTGTCGGGAGGCGTGCGGAAGGAACTCGTCCAGTTGACGGTGGTGGAGCCGCCCACGCATCGACCCTGCAGTATGTTGATGGCCTTGTCGGCCGTCTTGCGGGCAGCGCTTTCCTGGTAGAGGCTGGGGTAGGCCTCGCTCTCGCGTTGGTGGAAGTCGCGGCTGCTTTTGAGCGGGCCCTCTTCGACCAGCACCACGTCCAGGCCAGCCTGCGTCAGCAGCTCGGCGGTGATGCCCGCACCGGCACCGGTGCCGACGATCGCGACATCGCACACCAGCTGTGCCGGCAATGCGGCATGCGCGCCACCCAGCACGCGCCATCCGCGGGCCAGGCCATCGCGGATCGGGTCGGGAATCTGGCTCAGACTGCTCATTGGACGCGCGGCCCCGGGTAGCCCAGCAGGGGCCAGGTGGAGGGGTCCGCGTAGTAGGCGGCATTCGTCAGGTCGCGCAGGGCGTGATAGGCCTGCTGCTTCAAACCGAGAGACGAGATCCGCATGCCCTGCAATGCCTGCTGGATCTGCGGCACGGTGGCGGCCTCCCAGGTCGCCGCCAAGCCCGTCAGCGCCAGACGGCCCGGCGCCGCAGCCAACAAGGCCAGCAGCTGCGACAACTCGCTCTGCGTGCCTTGAGGGAAGGCGCTCAAGGTGTCGTCGAGTCGGTTCAGATGCGCTCGCATCGCTTGGGTACGCGACGCGTCGTCGGCCGGCAAGCTGCCATCAAGCACAGCCCGCGCCACGGCAGAGAAAACCGCGCGACCGGCCTCGGTCAGACGCCCCTCTTGCAGACCCGGTTGGAGCAAGGCGAAACCACCGCCGGCCACGGCCAGTGCGGCTGCGGCTCCGAGGCCAAGTTGAAGGAAGCGTCGTCGTTGCATGCTTGCGTGCAGTGGAGCCGCGCCGAGTGTTGCATCATTCGTTGCATGATCCGTAGAGGCGAGCGACTAACTCGCCCCGAGACAAACCCGCGCCCTTTCATGCCTGCCACTGTCGACTCGATCCTCGCCCACTTGGCGGCCGTCGCAAACGAGCGCAGTGCGCGCGCCGCCTCGCCTGACCTGTCTGGCAGCGTTCAGGCCATCAAGAGCTACCAGCAAAAGCGCTTCTCCCACACCTACGCCGACCTTCTGACCAACCCACGCTACGGTAGCGCGGCCCGCTTCTTTCTGGAGGAGCTGTACGGCCCGGGCGACTTCACTCAGCGTGATGCGCAGTTCGAGCGCGTCGTGCCGGCATTGGTCCGCCTCTTCCCGCGCGACGTGGTCGACACGGTCGAGACACTGGCCGGTTTGCACGCCTTGTCCGAGTCACTCGACAGCGCGATGGGACGGCAGCTCGCACATGCGACAGCCGATGCGTACAGCTACACGCACGCCTGGCGCGCCACAGGGCGGGAGGCGGACCGTCAAGCGCAGATCGCACTGACCTTGTCTGTGGGGGAGTCCCTCGACAGGCTCACCCGCAAGCCGCTCCTGCGGCACAGCCTGCGCATGATGCGAGGGCCCGCCCGGGCGGCCGGCCTCGGGGCCCTGCAGCAGTTTCTCGAAAGCGGCTTCGACACCTTCGCAGCCATGCGCGGTGCCAACGAGTTCCTGGCGACGGTGAGTGCTCGCGAACATCGGCTGATGACGAGCTTGTTCGATGGAGACCCGCTAGGACAATTACCGTAGCCGCACCAGCGTTCAGGCTGGGATCATCCGCCGTCTGAACCACGTCGGAGATTCACTGCACCATGCAAAAGCCTTGGCTGAAGAGCTACCCCCCCGGCATCCCCGCCGAAGTCGACACCACGCAATACAACTCGCTGGTCGAGCTGCTGGAGGAGTCTTACGGAAAGTTCGCAGACCGCACGGCCGCGATCTGCATGGGCGCAGGCCTCAAGTTCCGCGACATTGACCGGATGTCGACCGCACTGGCCGCGTGGCTGCAGGCCAAGGGTCTGAAGCCCGGCGCACGCGTGGCCATCATGATGCCCAACGTGCTGCAGTACATGCCTGCCATCGCAGCCATCCTTCGAGGCGGCTTCATCGTGGTGAATGTCAACCCGCTCTACACCGCTCGAGAGCTGGAGCACCAGCTGAAGGACTCGGGCGCCGAGGCCATCTTCATCCTCGAGAACTTCGCCAAGACGCTCGAGCACGTCATCCTCGCAACGAACGTCAAGCACGTGGTGCTCGCGTCGATGGGTGATTTGCTCGGTGCAGCCAAAGGGCCTCTGGTGAACTTCGTCGTGCGCAACGTGCGCAAGATCGTGCCGGAGTTCCGCTTGCCCTTGGACAACGGGCGGACCGTCACGCGCTTCAACAGCGCGGTATCGGAAGGATCTCGGTTGACGCTGCAAAAGCCCAAGCTCACACCGGAGAGCGTAGCCTTCCTCCAGTACACCGGCGGAACAACAGGCGTGTCGAAAGGCGCCACCTTGCTTCACCGGAATGTGGTCGCCAACATCATCCAGTCCGAGGCCTGGTTCCAGCCGAAGCTCAAGGATGTGGGCGATCGACAGATGGTGGTGGTGTGCGCTTTGCCGCTATATCACATCTTCGCGTTGACGGCCTGCTACATGCTGGGTGCGCGGATGGGCGTGTTGAACCTGCTGATCCCGAACCCGCGCGACATTCCAGGCTTCATCAAGACCTTGCGCGGTTACCGGGTCAACATGTTCCCGGCGGTGAACACGCTGTTCAATGCATTGGCGAACAATCCGGATTTCGCCAGCATCGACTTCTCCGAACTCGCCATTTCGAATGGTGGCGGCATGGCGGTGCAGCAAGCAACTGCGGAGAAATGGCTGAAGGTCACTGGCTGCCCTGTGGTGGAAGGCTACGGTCTTTCGGAGACGTCGCCGGTCGCGACGGTCAATCGCTTCGACATCAACGGCTTCACCGGCACTATCGGTCTGCCGGTTCCTTCGACCGACATCGCGATTCGAGACGATGAAGGTCGCGACGTTGCATCTGGGCAGGCCGGGGAGATCTGCATTCGCGGCCCACAGGTGATGGCTGGCTATTGGAACCGGCCGGACGAGACCGCCAAGGTCATGACAAGCGACGGTTTCTTCAAGTCCGGCGACATCGGCATCATGGATGAGCAAGGCTACGTGAAGATCGTCGACCGGAAGAAGGACATGATTCTTGTGTCCGGCTTCAATGTGTACCCCAACGAGATCGAGCAGGTCGTCGGTATGCACCCAGGCGTCCTGGAGTGTGCCGCGATCGGCATCCCGGACGAACGTTCGGGCGAGGTCGTGAAGCTCTTCGTTGTCCGAAAGGACGCGACGCTGGCGGAAGACGCGCTCGCTGCGTACTGCGCAGAGAACTTCACCGCCTACAAGCGGCCCAAAGTCATCGAATTCCGCGATGACCTGCCCAAGTCCAACGTAGGCAAGATTCTCAGGCGCGAATTGCGGGGGAATTAGTTATCCATTCCCTCTGCGCCGGCGCCTTTGGTGCCGGTGCTTAATTCTGAGGCCCGCAAAGCAAAAACCCCCGCCACTTTCGTGACGGGGGTTTTCTATTAATAGCCTGACAATGTCCTACTTTCACACGGGAATCCGCACTATCATCGGCGCTGAGGCGTTTCACTGTCCTGTTCGGGATGGGAAGGAGTGGGACCACCTCGCTATGGTCATCAGGCTTAACCGGTCACCATCTTGCATTCAATGCAAGACAGCCAATTTGTAGAGTCGGCTGCAATCATGCGATTTGCAGCAGTCAGCTTATTTGATTGCGCCGCACCTTCCTTGAAGGTCAGCATAACTTGTTTACCCAGTTTGACGTCTGTCAAAATTATAGGGCCAAGCCTCACGAGCAATTAGTACTGGTTAGCTTAACGCATTACTGCGCTTCCACACCCAGCCTATCAACGTCCTGGTCTAGAACGACTCTTCAGGGGGCTCGGGGCCCCGGCAGATCTCATCTTGAAACGAGTTTCCCGCTTAGATGCTTTCAGCGGTTATCTCTTCCGCACTTAGCTACCCT
>NZ_DASSRA010000276.1:0-9380 GCF_035702065.1 Rhizobacter sp. | reverse complement strand
GCAGCAGCTCCTGCAGCTTCTGGCGCCGGTTCTCGATGGTCTCCACCTCGTTGTGCAGGAAGTAGACCTGCCCACCGCGCTTCAGCTCGCGCAGCACGGCCTCGCGGATCACGCTCGTGCCCTCGGTGCGCACGAAGGTCTTGATCGCCAGACGGCGCTGCGGTGCGGTGGCGATCACGCTCAGGTCGCGCAGTCCTTCGAGCGCCATGCCCAGAGTCCGCGGGATGGGCGTGGCGGTGAGCGTGAGCACGTCGACCTCGGCGCGCAGGGCCTTGATGGCCTCCTTGTGGCGCACACCGAAGCGGTGCTCTTCGTCGATCACCAGGAGCCCGAGCCGCTTGAACTTGACGCTCTGGCTGATGAGCTTGTGCGTGCCGACGACGATGTCGATGGTGCCGTCTTCGATGCCTTCGAGCGCGGTCTTGATCTCCTTGGCGGATCGGAAGCGCGACAGCTCGGCCACCTTGACCGGCCACTTGCCGAATCGGTCGGCGATGTTCTGGTAGTGCTGCTCGGCCAAGAGCGTGGTCGGCGCCAGGATGGCGACCTGCTTGCCGCCGGTGACGGCCACGAAGGCCGCGCGCAGGGCCACCTCGGTCTTGCCGAAGCCCACGTCGCCGCAGACCAGGCGGTCCATCGGCTTCGGTGACACCATGTCCTGAATCACCGCGTGGATGGCGGCCTTCTGGTCGGGTGTCTCCTCGAAGCCAAAGCTCGCCGCAAAGGCCTCGTAATCGTGCGGCGTGAAGCGGAAGGCGAAGCCCTCGCGTGCCGCGCGGCGGGCGTAGAGGTTGAGCAGCTCGGCGGCGGTGTCGCGCACCTGCTCGGCGGCGCGGCGCTTGGCCTTGTCCCATTGGCCAGAACCGAGCTTGTGCAGCGGCGCCTCCTCGGCGCTCACGCCGGTGTAGCGGCTGATGAGGTGCAGCTGCGCCACCGGGATCTTGAGCGTGGCCTTGTCGGCGTACTCGAGGATCAGGAACTCGCTCGGCCCTTCGCCCAGGTCAATGTTCTCCAGCCCCACGTAGCGGCCGATGCCGTGGTTGACGTGAACCACCGGGTCGCCGACCTTCAGCTCCGACAGGTCCTTGATGAGGGCGTTGACGTCGCTGACCTGCTCCTGCTTGCGCTTGCGGCGCGCCGTCGGCGTCGTCGCGAAGAGTTCGGTCTCGGTGACGAACTGGATGTTCGGCTCCGTCCAGAAGAAGCCCTCGGCCATGGGCGCGACTGCGATCGCGTAGCGCTCGTCGCTGGCCTCGAACTCGGCCAGGCTGGCCACGCTCGGCGGCTCGATCTTGTTGTCGCGCAGCAGCTCCAGCAGGCTTTCGCGGCGGCCCTGGCTCTCTGCCATCACCAGCACGCGGTGAGGTGTGGCGCCCAGGTGCAGCTGCAGCTTCTTCAGCGGATCGGGCGCGCCGCGGTCCACGCTCAGGTCGGGCAGCGGGCGGGCCCAGTCGACGGGTTCCTTGCCGCGCACGGCGAGCGTGGGCTGGGCATTGGCCAGCGTGAAGAAGTCTTCGGCACGCAGGAACAGGTCTTCCGGCGGCAGGATGGGCCGCTCTTTGTCGTGCTGCAGGAAGCGGTGGCGTTCGCGGGTATCCGTCCAGAAGCGCTTGAGGGCTTCGTCGATCTCGCCGTGCAGCGCCAGCGCGGCGTTGGAACCGAGGTACTCGAAGATGGTGGCCGTGCTGTCGAAGAACAGCGGCAGGTAGTACTCGATGCCGGCGGTGGCGATGCCGTTGCCGATGTCCTTGTAGAGGCGCACCTTGGTCGGGTCGCCTTCCATCTTCTCGCGCCAGCGGTTGCGGAAGGCGGCGCGCGACTCTTCGTCCATCGGGAACTCGCGGCCGGGCAGCAGGCGCACCTCGGGCACGGGGTAGAGGCTGCGCTGGCTGTCGGGGTCGAAGGTGCGGATGCTGTCGACTTCGTCGCCGAACAGGTCTACCCGGTAAGGCACGAGCGACCCCATGGGGAAGAGGTCGATCAGCCCGCCGCGCACGGCGTATTCGCCGGGCGAGACGACCTGGCTGACGTGCTGGTAGCCGGCGAGCGTGAGTTGCGACTTGAGCGCCGCTTCGTTCAGCTTGGCCTTCTGCTTGAAGTGGAAGGTGTAGCCGGCGAGGAAACTGGGCGGTGCCAGTCGCACGAGCGCCGTGGAGGCCGGCATCAGCACCACGTCCACGTCGGCCTGCTGGATGCGCCACAGCGTGGCCAGGCGCTCGGAGATCAGGTCCTGGTGTGGCGAGAAGGTGTCGTAGGGCAGGGTCTCCCAGTCGGGGAACACGGCCACGCGCAGCTCGGGCGCGAAGAACTGCAACTCGCCTTCGAGCCGCTGCGTGTCGGCCGGCTCGGCGCTGACGATGGCCGTGAGCCGGCCTTGCGCCTTTTGCGCTTGCGCGAAGCGCGCCAGCAGCAGGGCATCGGCCGAACCGATGGGGCGGGGCAGGGTGAAGCGTTTACCGGGGGCGAGGCTGGGGATCTGCATTGACCGATGGCACAAAACAAAACAGCCCCGATGAGGCACTTTCCTCCGGGGCGATGAACCGGGCGAATTATAGAATTCGGCCCTTCTCGCGCACCTGATGACCACCGCATCTCCCACTCACCTCTACGCTCTTGTGCCCTGTGCGGGCGTGGGTGAGCGTGCGGGCGCCGGAGGTCCCAAGCAGTACGCGCCGCTTGCCGGCGCGAGCCTGGTGTCGCACACCTTGGGTGCGCTCGCGCAGGTGAAGCGCCTCAAGCAGACGCTGGTGGTGCTGAGCCCGCACGACCAGGTCTTCGAATCGCATGCGCCGGCCTTCGCGGGCTGGGTGGCGCGTGTGGGCGGTGCGACCCGGGCCGAGTCGGTGGCCAATGGCCTGAGTGAACTGGTCAGCCGTGGCGCGCAAGCGCACGACTGGGTGCTGGTGCACGACGCAGCGCGCTGCCTGCTGCGCGCCGAGTGGGTCGACGCCTTGATCGACGCCTGCCTCGACGACGCTGTGGGCGGCCTGCTGGCCCTGCCGCTGGCCGACACGCTGAAGCACGAGTCCGCCGGCCGCGTGGCCGCCACGGTCGACCGTGCCCACAAGTGGCAGGCGCAGACGCCGCAGATGTTTCGCCTGGGCGACCTGCAGCAGGCCCTGGCCGGCGCCCACCACGTCACCGACGAAGCCAGCGCCATCGAGGCCACCGGCCGTGCGCCCAAGCTCGTGGCGGGCTCGTTCGAGAACTTCAAGGTCACCTACCCCAGCGATTTCGCGCTCGCCGAGCGCCTGTTGAGGACACGCACATCATGTTGAAACCGCAAGTGCCGCGCTGGCGCATCGGCGAAGGCTGGGACACGCACGCGCTTGTGACGGGCCGCAAGCTCATCCTGGGCGGCGTGGAAATCCCGCACACGCACGGCCTCAAGGGCCACTCCGATGCCGACGCGCTCTGCCACGCCATCACCGACGCGCTGTTTGGTGCCGCGGCGCTGGGTGACATCGGCCGCCATTTCCCCGACACCGACCCGCAGTTCCAGGGTGCCGATTCGCTGGCCCTGCTGACGGAGGCCGGCCGCCGCGTGCGCGCTGCCGGCTGGATCATCGGCAACGTGGACAGCACCATCATTGCCCAGGCGCCGAAGATGGCGCCTCACATCCAGCCCATGCGCCAGCGCATCGGAACAGCGCTGGGCATCCCGGTGGAGCAGGTCAACGTGAAGGCCAAGACGGCCGAGAACATGGGGCCGGTGGGGCGGCTCGAATCCATCGAGGCGCGCGCGGTGTGCCTGCTGGTCAAGGCCTGATCAGAGCGCCAGCACGTCGATCGTCGGCGGCACCAGAAAGCGCATCGGCAGGATGCTGAAGCCCACGCCAGGCGTGATGAACATGCGCACGTCGGGGAAGGTGTAGAGGCCCTGATCGAAGGCGCCGCGCGTGGCCCGGCGCAGCATGCGTTGCGTCAGGTAGGGCACCCGCATCTGGCCGCCATGGGTGTGGCCGGCGAGCACGAGCGAGGCCATGCCGGCCGGCAGACGGGTGACCACGTCGGGGTTGTGCGTCAGCATCACCCGGCGTTCGACGGGTTGGGTGGGTTTGTCCAGGCGCAGGTGCGAGATGTCGGTCTCGGCCGCGCCGGCGTACAGGTCGCCTGCGCCCATCAGCGCGCAATGGCCCAGCGGGATTTCTTCACCGTCGATGAGCTTCACGCCCGTCGCAATGAGTGCCTCGCGCAGCGCGAGGGTGACGGGTGGACCCGGCATCTCCTCGTCGTGGTTGCCCAGCACGGCGAAGCTCGGGTGCTTGAGTTGTGCCCAGGGCGCGAAGGTGCGGTTCAGGTCGCGCGGGGGCTGGTAGGTCCAGTCGCCGGCCACGAGAACGGCATCGACGGGCAGGGCGTTCAGGCGTTCGATCAGACGCCGCAGATCCGCCTCGCGCATGAACAGGCCCATGTGGATGTCGGAGACGAGCGCGACGCGCACGCCGCACTGGCTCGCAAGCGTCGTTTCGCGCACCACCAGGTGGTTGGGTTCGATGAAGCGCGCCCAGGTGAGTGCGGCAAACAGAGACAGTGCCAAGCCGGTGATTGCGCCGCTCCACAGCCGGCGCTGGCGGAACAGGCTCGCCGCAGTCCACAGCAGCCAGGCCGTCATCGGCCACAGCGCCCACATCCCCCAGTAGACGCACAGGCTGGCCACAATGTATTTCTCGTAGCCGGAGGACACCCAGGTGTCGCGCAGGTCGTTCCAGACCAGCAGCACAAACAGTGTTGCGAAGGCCGACAGCACGACGATTGCCGCGCGCCGGAGCGGGCGGGGCGCTTGCGGTGCGCGCGTCACGGGGCCTTCTTCAGGCGGATGTGTGCCACCAGGCCGCCATCCATCGCGTTCGCGATCTCGAAGCTGCCGCCCATGCGTTGGACGGCCTTCTCCACGATGGCCAGGCCCAGGCCGGCGCCGGTGGCGGCGGTGCGGGCCGCGTCGCCGCGGAAGAAGGGCGTGGTGAGCTGCTTGAGCTTCTCCGGCGCCACGCCCGGCCCGTTGTCGCGCACCGAGAGGATCACCCACGGCCCGGTGCGGGCGTAACTCACCTGCACACGGGCGATGCCGGTGTCGGTGGAGCGGCCGTAGCGGCGCGCGTTCTCGAACAGGTTCTGGAACACGCGGCCAAGCTCCACTTCGTCGGCCATGACCTTGGTGTCGATGGCCACGCGCGAGCTGATGCGGATCTGCGACGGGTCGCGGAAGCCCTGCATTTCGCGCTCGACCAGGCTGCTCACGTGCACCGGCACCAGCTTGGTTTCGCCGGGGCGGGCGTAGTCCATGAACTTGTCGATGATGGCGTCGAGCTGGTCGATGTCGAGCGCCATGTTCTTCTTGGCCTCTTCGTCGTGCACGCTCATCTCGGCCTCGAGCCGCAGGCGCGCCAGCGGCGTGCGCAGGTCGTGCGAGATGCCGGCCAGCATCACCGCGCGGTCTTCTTCGACCTTGGCCAGCTCCCGAGCCATGCGGTTGAAGCCCATGTTGACCTGGCGGATCTCGCTGGTGAGCGTGTTCTCGTCGAGCTGCGATTCGTATTCGCCATCGCGGATGCGGCTGGCCGCGAAGGACAGGTCGCGCAGCGGCTGGTTGATCAGGCGGGCGATGGCCGCCGAACCGAGCACCGTGGCCAGCAAGGCGATGGTCACCCACAGCAGCCAGCTGCTGCCGGCCATCGGGCGCACGCGGGTCGGGTCGGCCTGCAGCCAGTAGGCGTCTTTCTCGACCGAGAAGCCCACCCACAGGCCGGGCACGCCGTTCACCGCCGAGGCCACCACGGTATCAACCCCCAGGCGGGTGTGCAGTTCGTCGGCAATGGCGCGGGAGAAGCGGTCAGACTCGAAGGGCTCCCACTTGTCGCCCGGCTCGCGCGGCAAGACCTTCACCGCTTCCTGATTCGACATGGTCTTGACCAGGGTAAGGCGGTTGATGTCGTCGGCGTACTTCATTGCCGCGCGCGAGAGGTTCACCAGGCTTGCGATCTGCTGCGCCGACTGCACGGCGCGGGGCTCGAACTCCAGCGCGCGGAAGGTCTGTACCCATGCAAACACGCCGCCCACCAGCAGGATGGCGAGCAGGAAGAAGGTGCGCCAGAAGAGGCTGAGCGCGACGGCTTTGCGGGGCATGGCAGTGGGCTGCGGGTCCGGTACCGTCGGCGCAAAAAAGGGCCCCGTCTTGGGGCCCTGGCGCTGTTTCTTGGGCTCAGGCCGCGCCATCAGGTACGAACACGTAGCCTACGCCCCAGACGGTCTGGATGTAGCGCGGCTGGGCCGGATCTGGCTCGATCATCTTGCGCAGGCGCGAGATCTGCACGTCGAGGCTGCGGTCGAAGGGCTCGAACTCGCGGCCACGCGCCAGCTGGGCCAGCTTGTCGCGCGACAGTGGCTGGCGCGGGTGGCGCACCAGGGCCTTGAGCATGGAGAACTCACCGGTGGTGAGCGCGATCTGTTCGCCGTCTTTGGACAGGCGACGCAGCGCCAGGTCGAACTCGAAGGGGCCGAAGGTGACGGTCTGGGCGTCCTTGGCGGGGGCGCCGGGCGCTTCCATCGCCGGACGGCGGCGCAGCACGGCGTGGATGCGGGCCAGCAACTCGCGTGGGTTGAAGGGCTTGGGCAGGTAGTCGTCGGCGCCGACTTCGAGGCCGACGATGCGGTCCACGTCTTCCACCTTGGCGGTGAGCATGATGATGGGCGTCACGTCGTTCGCGGCGCGCAGGCGGCGGCAGATCGAGAGGCCGTCTTCGCCGGGGAGCATGAGGTCGAGCACGATGAGGTCTACCGTCTCGCGTGTGAGCACGCGGTTCAACGCCTTCGAATCTTCGGCCAGCAGCACCTCGAAGCCTTCTTGCGTGAGGTAGCGGCGCAGCAGGTCACGGATGCGGGCGTCGTCGTCCACCACGACAACGCGGTCAGGGCGGGCATTGGTGTTGGGCGTCATGGCTGCCTCTCGGTCATTTGTAACAACGACGATTGTGCGCAGGTTCACCACTGCTTTTCGGTCGGTCTGACCACTTGTTACAAATCTATGACATGGCGCTTGCAGTGCCAAGTGCCGCGGTGCGAAGCCCATGGTCGCGTGTCGGCGGGTGTTGGGCCGCAGCCGTTAGGCTTGCGGTCCGATTCCCCTGGAGAACTGCATGAAGCATTCATTGAAGCCCGCCTTGGCCCTGTTCTTTGCCGCGAGTTCGGTGTGGGCTGCCGACCCGCCGCCGCAGAACGTGATCGGGCTGGCGGCCAGTGCGAGCGTCGAGGTGACGAAGGATCTGCTGAGCGTCACGCTGTCGACCACGCGCGAAGGCACCGACGCCGCCACGGTGCAGGCAGGGCTCAAGCAGGCGCTCGATGCGGCGTTGGCAGAGGCGAAGAAGGCCGCCAAGCCGGGCCAGATCGAGGTGCAGACGGGCAACTTCTCGCTCTTCCCGCGCTACAACCCCAAGGGGGGCATCACCGGATGGCAAGGCACGGCCGAGCTCGGCATCGAAGGCCGCGACATCCCCGGCATCGCTCAGCTCACCGGGCGCATCAGCACGATGACGATCGCCCGCGTGGGCACGGGCCTGTCGCGCGAGCAGCGCGAGAAGGTCGAGAGCGATGTCGCCGCGCAGGCCATTGCGCGATATCGCGCCAAGGCGGCGGACTACGCCAAGCAGTTTGGCTTCAGCGGCTACACGCTGCGCGAGGTCAACGTGAACGGCAACGAGCCGGTGACCTATGCCTCGGCGCCCATGATGCGCATGAACGCCAAGGCCGCCGACGCGTCAGAAGCTCTGCCGGTGGAGCTGGGCAAGAGCACCGTGACCATGAACGTCAACGGCACCGTGCAACTCACGAAGTAGAGCGGGCGAAGCAAGCGACAGATCAAGCCACGCCCGCGGATCCGGCTTCGCCGGTCCGCCAGGCGGCGCCCCTCGGGGGCAGGAGCGAAGCGACTGGGGGGCTAACTACTGAGCCACCCAGCCGCCGTCGACGTTCCAGGCGACGCCGCGGATCTGGTCGGCGGCGGGCGAACTCAGGAACACGGCCAACTCACCCAGCTGCTCGGGCGTCACGAACTGCAGCGAGGGCTGCTTCTCGCTCAGCAGCTCGACCTTGGCCTTCTCGATGGGGATGCCCTCGCGCGCGGCGCGGTCGTCGATCTGCTTCTGCACCAGCGGCGTCAGCACCCAGCCCGGGCAGATGGCGTTGGAGGTGATGCCGGTGGTGGCCGTCTCCAACGCGATCGACTTGGTGAAGCCAACGATGCCGTGCTTGGCCGCCACATAGGCCGACTTTTGTGCCGAGGCCACCAGGCCGTGGGCCGAGGCGATGTTGATGATGCGGCCCCAGTTCTTCTTGCGCATGCCGGGGATGGCCAGGCGTGTGGTGTGGAAGGCAGAGCTGAGGTTGATCGCGATGATTGCGTCCCACTTGGCGATGGGGAAGTCTTCGACGTTGGCCACGTGCTGGATTCCGGCGTTGTTGACCAGGATGTCGACGCCACCGAACTCGGCCTGGGCGTAGGCCATCATGGCCTCGATCTCGGCGGGCTTGCTCATGTCGGCACCGTGGTAGCCGGCCTTGACGCCCAGTGCCGTCACTTGGGCCCGCGCCGGCTCGTACTCGCCGAAGCCGTTGAGGACGACATTGGCACCCTGGCGCGCCAGGCACAGAGCCACGCCAAGGCCGATGCCACTGGTGGAGCCGGTGACGAGGGCAGTTTTCCCTTTGAGCATGATCGAACCTCCGGATTGATACAGTGCATTATCGAATCGAAAGAGACCAATGCAGGAACCACGCCTGAACTCCGTGCAATGTCTTGACACACAGGGCCTGCACCGCATGGCTTACTGGGAGTGGGGCGACCCGGCCAACCCGCGCGTGCTGGTCTGCGCGCATGGCCTGTCGCGGCAGGGGCGTGACTTCGACACCTTCGCGCAAGCCATGCAGGGCGAGTACCGCGTGGTCTGCCCCGACGTCGTGGGCCGCGGCCGGTCCGACTGGCTCGCTGACCCCACGGGCTACCAGATCCCAGCCTATGCCGCCGACATGGTGACCCTGCTCGCGCGGCTCGATGCCGGCAGCGTGCACTGGGTTGGCACCTCAATGGGTGGCCTGATTGGCCTGGTGCTGTCGGCGCTGAAGAACTCGCCCGTGCAGCGCCTGGTGCTCAACGACGTGGGGCCGAGCATCGAACCCAGCTCGCTCGCGCGCATCGGCAGCTACCTGGGCCTGCCTGCGCGCTGGAAGACGCTGGACGAGGCGGCCGATGCCCTGTGGGCCATCTCGCAAGGCTTCGGGCCGCACACCCGCGAGCAATGGCTGGCGCTGACGCGGCCCATGCTCAGGCCCGATGGCGATGGTTTCGTGCCGCACTACGACCCGCAGATTGCCGTGCCTTTCCG
>NZ_DASSRA010000275.1:0-3467 GCF_035702065.1 Rhizobacter sp. | reverse complement strand
AACACGCCGCCATCTTCGGCGTTCTGCTGGGGCGCCACCACGTCCAGAGGCCCGGGCACCGGGTAGGCGGCGACCGGTGTGCCGCAGGCCATGGCTTCGAGCATGACCAGGCCGAAGGTCTCCGAGCGGCTGGGGACCACGAAGACGTCGGCCGCGCTGTACACCTTCACCAGTTCGCGGCGAGGCACCACGCCCCGCCAGTGCACCCCGGGGTATTCCCGGCGCAGGCGTTCTTCGAGCGGGCCCACGCCGTAGACCACCTTGGAGCCGGGCAGGTCGAGCTTGAGAAAGGCTTCGAGGTTCTTCTCGTAGCTGACCCGGCCCACGTACAGGAAGACCGGCCGCGGCAGGCCGAAGTCCGCGCCCTCCTCCGGCTTGAACAGGCTCAGGTCCACGCCGTGCGACCAGGGCTTCAGCGGCGAGAAGCCGTGGCCTTTCAGGATGTCGAGCATGCCGGCCGTGGGCACCATGATCCCGCTCGACCTGGCATGGAAACGGCGGAACCAGGCATAGCCCCAGCGCTCGGGGATGTGCAGGGCGCGCGCCAGGATGTCCGGGAAGCGCGTGTGGAAGGCGGTCGTGAAGGCCCAGCCGCGGCGCAGGCAATGCGAGCGCGCCGCTGACCCCAGCGGGCCTTCGGTGGCGATGTGGATGGCGTCGGCGCCGGCGGCGTCGAGCATCTCGGCCACGCGCCGCCCGGGCCGCCAGGCGAGTTCGATCTCGCGATAGCCGGGGCACGGGAAACGCTTGAAGCCCGAGGGTTCGATCATCAGCACCTCGTGGCCGCGGGCCTTGAGCCCCTGCTCCAGCTCGACCAGCGTGGTGACCACGCCGTTGACCTGGGGCGCCCAGGCGTCGGTGACGATCACGATCTTCATGCCAGCACCTCCCGCGCCTCGGTGGCGGCCTGGAGGCGGCGCTCGCGCATGTGCGCCGCCCAGTCGATGATCTCCAGCCGGCCGTCGGCATGCTCGGCCAGGGCCGTGAGGCTTTCGACCCAGTCGCCATCGTTGGCGTAGACGATGCCGTCGATCTCGCGCAGCTCGGCGTGGTGGATGTGGCCGCAAACCACGCCCTGCGCACCGCGGCGCCGCGCCTCCTTGGCGACCGCGCTCTCGAAGTCGCCGATGAAGTTGACCGCGCGCTTGACCTTGAGCTTGAGGTACTTGGAGAGGCTCCAGTACGGCAGGCCCAGCCGCGCGCGCAGCGAGTTGAGGTGGCGGTTGAGCTTGAGCGTGAACTCGTACAGCGTGTCGCCCACGTGGGCCAGCCACTTGGCGCACTGGATCACGCCGTCGAAGTAGTCGCCGTGCGTGATCCACAGCCGCTTGCCGTCGGCCGTCTGGTGCACCCATTCCTCGGCCACGTCGATGCCGCCGAAGTTGTGGCCCACGTAGCGGCGCGCGAACTCGTCGTGGTTGCCGGGAATGAAGATCACCCGCGTGCCCTTGCGTGCCTTGCGCAAGAGCTTCTGGATCACGTCGTTGTGCGCCTGCGGCCAGTACCAGCTGCGACGCAGCTGCCAGCCGTCGATGATGTCGCCCACCAGGAAGAGGTGCTCGCACTCGGTGCGCTTGAGGAAGTCGAGCAGCGCCTGCGCCTGGCAGCCGGGCGTGCCGAGGTGCAGGTCGGAGATCCACAGGCTGCGGTAGCGCTGCACATCTTCGCCAGGCACGTCGTCGGCTGCGGGAGCCGGGGCGTTCGACCATGCACTCAGGAAGGCGGCTTCTCTTTGCATGGAATGGCATGGTCACCGCCCGGTATGACGCCCCCATGAAGGCGCGATGACGTTTGTGCTGCACCGATAATCGTCGGATGCACCTGCTGATCCCTTTCGCCTCGGCGCTTTCCGAGCGCGGCGCGCACACCCTGCGCAAGCTCAAGCTCCCCAACCTCACCCAGTTGCTGGCCCGCCTGAGCCCGACCGAACGCCTCGGCAGCGACGAATACAGCCTCAGCCCGCCGCACGAGCTGGCCCTGGCGAACGCCCTGGGCTGGCAGGGCGAAGACGGCGCCTTCCCCTGGGCCGCGCGCAACGCGGCGCGCGACGGCATCGACACCGGCACGCACGCCTGGGGCCAGCTCACGCCAGTGCACTGGCACGTGGGCGCCGACCACGTCAGCCTGCCCGACCCGGCCAACCTGCACCTGAGCGCACAGGAGTCGCACACCTTGTTCGAAGCGGTGAAGCCACTCTTCGAAAGCGAAGGCTGGGTCATGGCCTGGGGCGCCCCCATGCGCTGGTACGCCGCACACGACTCGCTGGCCGGTTTGCCCAGTGCCTCGCTCGACCGCGTGATCGGTCGCAACATCGACCTCTGGTTGCCCCCCACGCCGCAGGCGCGCCTGATCCGCCGCCTGCAGAACGAAGTGCAGATGCTGCTCTACCAGCACCCGCTCAACGACCACCGCGTCGGCCAGGGCGCGCTGCCGGTCAACTCGTTCTGGCTCAGCGGCTGTGGCCGCGCCCAGCCTGTGAAGGCACCTGAAGGCATGGTCTGCGCGAGCGGGCTGCGCACGAGCGCCGTGGGCTCCAACTGGGCCGGCTGGGCCGAAGCCTGGCAGGCCATCGACACCCACGAGGTGAAGCAGGCGCTGGAGCGTGCACGCGCGGGCGAAGCGGTCACGCTCACGCTGTGCGGCGAGCGCTTCGCGCAACGCTTCGAGCCGCAGGCGCAGGGCCTGTGGTCGCGCATGGGCAGGCGCTTCTCGCCGCCGCCGGTGGCACCCGTGCTGGAAGCACTGTGAGCAGCAGCCCCAAGATCACCCTGCGCGAAGCGCCGCCCCGCACCGTCTGGGCGCTGGAGCAGGCCGGCGTGCACCCGCTGCTGGCACGCCTGTTCGCCGCGCGCGGCGTGCGCAGCGCCGAGGAGCTCGACGACGGCCTCGCACGCCTGCTGCCGCCCAGCGGCCTGCTGGGCACACAGGCTGCAGCACGCTTCCTGGCCGATGCCATCGCCGCCGGCCAGCGCCTGTGCGTGGTGGCCGACTACGACTGCGACGGCGCCACCGCCTGTGCCGTCGCCCTGCGCGGCCTCGCCCTGCTGGGCGCACGGCCCGGCACGCTGCACCACGTGGTGCCTGACCGCGCGGTGCATGGCTACGGCCTCACGCCGGCCATCGTCGACCTCGCGCTGCAGAAGAAGCCCGACGTGCTGGTCACCGTCGACAACGGCATCGCCAGCCTCGCCGGCGTGGCCTACGCGCGCGAGAAGGGGCTGGCCGTGGTGGTGACCGACCACCACCTGCCCGCCAAGGAAGGCGAGCGCATCGTGCTGCCCGACGCCACGGTGATCGTGAACCCCAACCAGCCCGATTGCGGCTTTGCCAGCAAGCACCTGGCCGGCGTGGGCGTGATGTTCTACGTGCTGCTGGCGCTGCGCAGCGAGCTGCGCGAGCGCGGCGTGTTCACGCCCGAGAACCAGCCGCGGCTGGACGCGCTGCTCGACCTGGTGGCGCTGGGCACG
>NZ_DASSRA010000274.1:0-2899 GCF_035702065.1 Rhizobacter sp. | reverse complement strand
CCTGGCGCTGAACGCCGCCGTGGAAGCGGCGCGCGCCGGCGAGCAGGGCCGCGGCTTCGCGGTGGTGGCCTCCGAAGTGCGCAGCCTGGCCGGCCGTTCGGCCGAGGCCGCCAAGGAGATCAAGAGCCTGATCGGTGCGAGCGTCGACAAGGTCGAGACCGGCTCGCGCCTGGTGGCCGATGCCGGCGCCACCATGAACGAGATCGTGGGCAGCGTGCAGCGCGTGACCGACATCATTGGCGAGATCAGCACCGCCACGGCCGAGCAGAGCGATGGCATCGGCCAGGTCAACACCGCCGTCACCCAGCTCGACCAGATGACGCAGCAGAACGCAGCGCTGGTGGAGCAGTCGGCCGCCGCCGCCGAGGGCCTGAAGTCGCAGGCCACGCGCTTGTCGGAGGTGGTGGGCCTGTTCAAGCTGGGTGACAAGGGTGGGCATGCAGGGCCGGTGTCGGCGCCCGCTCCCGCCCGTGCCCCGGCCCCTGCTGCACCTGTCGCATCAGCGGCTCCAGCCGCCGCGCCCGCACCGCTGGCCCGTCCGAAGCCGCCTGCCCGTGCAGCCGCACCCGCGCCCCAACCCGTTCCCTCCACCGCCCCGAAAGCACCCTCCCCGGCGGCCACGGTGGCCAGCAGCGACGACTGGGAAACGTTTTGAGCTTCCGTGAGCCATGCCACGAACTGGCCGGCTCTTCCCGCACACATTCACCCTTCAGTTCGCAGCCGAAACGCCGATAGTTTGAGCAGCAAAGCCCAACCGGCACCCATTCGAGAGGAATTCACATGGACATGATCAACGAAGCCGCCCACGTCGCCCGGCACGAAGCCGCCCGCGCCGCCCTGGCCTCCCAATCGGGCAGCGAGTACCTGACCTTCCGTCTGGGCGCCGAAGAGTACGGCATCGACATCCTGAAGGTGCAGGAGATCCGCTCCTACGAAGTGCCCACCCGCATCGCCAACGCACCCCAGTTCGTCAAGGGTGTGGTGAACCTGCGCGGCGTGATCGTCCCGATCGTCGACCTGCGCCTGAAGCTCGGTTGCGAGACGGCCGACTACAACAGCTTCACGGTCGTGATCGTGCTCAACGTCAAGGGCCGCGTGGTCGGCGCCGTCGTCGACTCGGTCTCCGACGTGCTCGAACTCTCGCCCGACTCGATCAAGCCCGCTCCCGAAATGGCCTCGGCCGTGGACACCAGCTTCATCACCGGCATCAGCAGCGTGAACGAGCGCATGCTGATCATGATGGACATCGAATCGCTGATGGCCAGCCCCGACATGGGCCTGATGGACAGCGTCAACTGATCCACCGCGCAGCCGGCAGGCTGCCCCACAGCCAGAGCAAGAGGACGCCGGGGACAGCCCGGCGTTTTCACGACCAGCCTCACTGCACGCCCGTTCACGATTGCCGATCTCCATGAAACTCAACGACATGCCCATCGCCCGGAAACTGTGGGGCGCCATCCTGATCCTGCTGGCAGCCATGCTGCTCATCTCGGTGCTGGCCGCGCGGCAGGCGGGCTCCATCACCGCCCAGTCCACCGAGAAGCTGGCCGTCATCCACGAGCTGGTGGAGCGTTCGGCCACCTGGAAGGGCATGACCGAGGCCGCTGTGGCGCGCGGCATGGCCAACGCCATCAGCAGCGACCCGGCCGTGGGCGAGCTGTTCAAGGACAACCTGGCCAACGACAGCAAGAAGATCGCCAAGCTGCGCGAGGACCTCTTCAAGATCGCCGACACCGACGAAGACAAGGCGGTGATGAAGGACGTGCAGGCCAAGGGCGTTGCCCTGCTGGGTGCGAGCAAGAAGGCCGGCGAACTGGCCACCGCGGGCGACCGCGCTGCCGTGGCCGCCCTGGTGAAGGGCGAGTACGCCAGCGCCGCTGCCGCCTACCTGGCCGCCATCGACGGCTTCGTCGACCTGCAACGCAAGAAGGGCGAGCGCGCCGTGGCCGAGGCCTCCGAAGCGCGCACCCAGGTGGCGATCGCAGGAGGTGTGGGCACGCTGATCGTGGTGGCGCTGGGCATGCTGGTGGCTTCCACGCTGGTGCGCACCATCCGCCAGCCGCTGAAGCAGTCGATTGAAGCCGCCACCGCCATCGCCGAAGGCGACCTGACGCACCGCCTGCAGTTCAGCCGCCGCGACGAGTTCGGCCAGCTGATGAAGGCCTTGCAGCACATGAACGAATCGCTGGGCAAGGTGGTGGGCGACGTGCGCGCCTCCACCGACAGCATCAGCACCGCGTCGGCCGAGATCGCTACCGGCAACACCGACCTCTCGGCCCGCACCGAGCAGACGGCGAGCAACCTGCAACAGACGGCTTCGTCGATGGAGCAGCTCACCGGCACCGTGAAGCAGAGCGCCGACTCGGCCCGCCAGGCCAACCAGCTCGCCTCGTCGGCCGCCGAAGTGGCGCAGCGCGGTGGCAGCGTGGTCTCGCAGGTGGTGAGCACCATGGACGAGATCAACGCCAGCTCCAAGAAGATCAGCGACATCATCGGCGTGATCGATGGCATCGCCTTCCAGACCAACATCCTCGCCTTGAACGCCGCCGTGGAAGCGGCGCGCGCTGGGGAGCAAGGCCGCGGCTTTGCCGTGGTGGCCTCTGAAGTGCGCAGCCTGGCGCAGCGCAGCGCGCAAGCCGCACGCGAGATCAAGGGCCTGATCGGCGCCAGCGTCGAGAAGGTCGAATCGGGCTCACGCCTGGTGGCCGATGCCGGCGCCACCATGAACGAGATCGTGGGCAGCGTGCAGCGCGTGACCGACATCATCGGCGAGATCACCGCCGCCGCCTCGGAGCAGTCCGACGGCATCGGCCAGGTCAACACCGCCGTCGTGCACCTCGACCAGATGACGCAGCAGAACGCGGCGCTGGTGGAGCAGTCGGCCGCCGCCGCCGAATCG
>NZ_DASSRA010000273.1:0-7987 GCF_035702065.1 Rhizobacter sp. | reverse complement strand
AGGGCGCAGCGGTCATCGGACTTGAACAGTCGCGACTGACCGATTTTCGGTTCGTGCCGTCGTTCAATGCTCGCCCCCGATCGCCTGCGCCTGGCCACCCTCGAGGAATTGATCCGCCACTGAGGCAGCGCCGCGCCGGCGCTTGAACTCCACATCGCGTTGCGGCTCCGGAACCCGGGCTCGCCGCCGTAGCGACACCGCACGGCGGCCCGCGTCGGGCTGGCCGTCAGCGCTTGCTGTTCACCTCGGCGGTCTGGGCGCGCAGGCGCTCCTCCTGCTCGCGCAGCTCAGGCGTGAACTCGGCACCGAAGTCGTCGGCCTCGAACACGGGGCGGATCTCCAGCACCGACTCGCCCGGCATCGGGTTGGGGCAGCGGCGCGCCCATTCGACGGCCTCGTCCATCGACTTGACCTGCCAGATCCAGAAGCCGGCCACCAGCTCCTTGGTCTCGGAGAAGGGCCCGTCGACCACGTTGCGCTGAGGCCCAGAGAAGTGCACGCGCTTGGCGCGCTGGGTGGGGTGCAGGCCTTCGCCGCCCACCATCACGCCGGCCTTGACCAGTTCTTCGTTGTAGTGGCCCATGGCCGCCAGCAGCTCGGTGCTGGGCATCTGGCCCGCTTCGGATTCCTTCGTTGCCTTCACAAATACCACGACGCGCATGGCCGCTCTCCTTCAGGGTGGTTGAAACAGGACGACGAATGACAGGCCCTGGAATCGACACGCTGCGTGAACTTACTTGGCGCCAGCTTCCTTGTCGATGGCCTGCTGCACCGCCCGGTAGAAGGCTTCGCGCTCGGCCGTGGCGCCCGGGTCGGTGGCACCGCGCGGCCAGTTGGCGTTGGTGGCGATCACCAGCTTGCGCTGGGGGTCGATGAAGATGCCCTGGCCGAAGATGCCGCGTGCGGCAAAGCTGCCGTCGGCATACGTCCACCACTGGTAGCCATAGCCCAGCCCCGGCAGGCGGCTGGCGATGCGCGCGGTGGTGGCTTCCGCCAGCCAGCCCTCGGGCACGATGCTCTGGCCGTTGACGCGCGCGCCGTTGAGGATGAACACGCCGAAGCGCGCGAAGTCGCGCGAGGCCGCCTGGATGCAGCAGCCGCTGATCTCCTTGCCCGTCTTGCTGAGGATCCAGGTGGCCGGTTGCTCCATGCCGGCGGGCCCCCAGATCTTCTCGGACAGGTACTCGGCCAGCGGCTTGCCCGTGGCCTGGCTCACGAGCACACCGACCAGGTTGGTCTCGCCCGTGCTGTAGTGCCAGCGCGTGCCGGCCGGCGCCTCGCGCGGCAGGCGGCGCAGGTAGCTCACGATGGCCTCGACGCCGGGCTCGGGCTGGTGGTTGTTGAACTTGGCGACGTCGGCCTCGGGGTCGGCGTAGTTCTCGTTCCAGCGCACGCCCGAGCTCATGGTGAGCAGCTGGCGGATGCTCACGTCGTCGTAGGCCGAGCCTTTCATCTGCGGGATGTAGTCGCTGACCTTGTCGTCCATGCTGCGGATGTGGCCGTCGCGCACCGCGGCGCCGAGCAGCGTGGAGGTGATGGACTTGGCGACCGAGAAGCTGGTCCAGCGCCCGCTCGCATCGAAGCCCAGGCCGTAGCGTTCCAGCCGCAGCTTGCCGTCGTGCACGATGAGCAGGGCCGCGCTGCGCTGGCCGGCCATGAAGGCACCCACGTCCAGCTCCAGCTGGAGCGGCGGCCCCGGCGGCAGTGGCATCGGCGTGTTGCTGGCGGGGATGGCGCGCGCCTTGGCGAGCACCGGCAGGCGATCGAGCGCACGGAAGGCCGCGTCGCGTTGCGGCTCGCTCCAGAACAGCAGGTCGCGGTTGGTGGGCACGGTGGCCAGCAGGCCGCGCGTTTCCTTGTCGAGGCTGAACCAGCCGGCGATGGCGGCGAGGGCCAGGACGAGCATCAGCACCAGGGCGACTTGCTTCGCTTTCATCGGGAGTTCTCTCCAAGGCGGCGATGACCGCATTGGACACGATGCGGCGGTGTGGTCCGTTCAGTGCACTTCTACACACCCTGGAGCAGACCATGAACGGCATCGGCCGTTCAGCCGAAGCGTGACGGGTCATTGCGTCGATAGAGTGCCGCCACCGTCGAACCGCCAAGGAACCCACGTGACCGCACTGCTGCGCTCCCTCTTTCGCCACTTCCACGCCTTACTCGGCGCATGCGCCTTGATCGTTCTGGCTGCCTGCGGGGGTGGTGGAGGTGGCGGGGACAGCCCGGCCTCGAATGCGACCCTGGTCGGCATCGACGTGCAGGCCTCGCAAGAGCCGCGCTTCCTGGCAGCCGGCGCGACCACGCGCTTCATCGCCCGCGGCAACTACTCCGACGGCCGGAACGGCATGCCGCTCGACAGCGTCACATGGACCTCTGACAACCCCGCGGTCGCCACCGTCGCCGGCGATGGCACCGTCACCGGCGTCGCGCTCGGCAACGCCACCATCACCGCCCGCATCGGCACGATCTCGGGCAAGAACACCCTGGGTGTGACGCGTGTCGCCACCGGCTGGCGCCAGGTGGCCGTCGGCAGCGACCATGTGCTCGCGCTGAAGACCGACGGCACCCTGTGGAGCTGGGCAACGTCGGAGTTCAGCACCAACCAGTACGGCCAGCAGGGCACGGGAGAGAACACCGGCAGCACCGCACCCAAGCGCGTGGGCACCGACAGCGACTGGGCCAGCGTCGCCGCCGGCGACATGCGCAGCTACGCGATCAAGACCAACGGCACGCTGTGGGCCTGGGGCAAGAACAGCGACGGCTACCTCGGCAACGGCAGCACCGACGCGGTGATGGTGCCGACCCGCCTGGGCACGGCGACGAACTGGGCGTCGATCTCGACGCGCTGGGACCACACGCTGGGCCTGCGCACGGACGGCTCGCTGTGGGCCTGGGGCAAGAACTTCTACTTCCAGCTCGGCACCGGCGTGTCCGGCGATCGGACCACCCCCACGCGCATTGGCACCGGCACCGACTGGGCCTCGGTCGCCGCCGGCCGCGACCATTCGGTGGCGGTCAAGACCGACGGCAGCCTCTGGGGCTGGGGCCACAGCCACTACGGGCAGGTCGGCAACGGCGTGAGCGGGTCAGAGACATTCAGTGTGGTCTACGACCCGACGCGCATCGGCACCGCCACCAACTGGTCGCGCGTGACTGCCGGCAGCTGGTACTCGCTGGCCACCAAGACGGACGGCAGCCTCTGGGGCTGGGGCACCAACTACGCCGGCCAGCTCGTCAACGGTGGCACCGCGTCCACCGACGTGCCGCTGCGCAGCGGCAGCGCGAGCGACTGGTCCGACGTGCAAGCGGGCTACAGCTATGCCGTGCTGTCCAAGCGCGACGGCTCGCTGTGGAGCACCCACGACGGCAGCACCGCGACGCAGCTGGGCAGCGCGACAGGCTGGACCAGCCCCGCGCTGGGCGACCCCTTCACGGCCATGGCGATCGACGCCGGCGGCCGCTTGACAGCGCTGGACAGCAGCCGACCGGGCAACATCGTCGACTTCCCGGAGGGCGGCACCGGAAGCGGGCCGTCGCCATCGGTGGTGGTCGTGGTGCCGCCGAGCAGCGGCGGCTCGGGCGCAGGCACCACCGGACTGACGGGCACCTGGTGCACGGACGTCGGCAGCGACCAGAACTGCTGGGTCTTCGACAACGAGACCGGCAGCAGCAACGGCAAGTTCTACCAGCAGTCGATCAACCAGAACACGGGCACGCTGACGAACACGATGACCTGGTCGGTCGACGCCGGCGCGCACACCATCACCTACCGGTTCACGCGCAGCAAGCTGACGAACAGCCCCTACAACTACGACCAGGCCGTGAACATCGGCCCCTACACCTTCTCCTACACGCTGACGGCAACGACCTTCACGTTCCAGGGCATCACGTTCAACAAGCGTTGAGCCCTCACGTGCAACGCCGACAGGCGTTGCACGGCTTCTGGCCGGGCCGGGCCGATCAGGCGGTTTCCTGACGCAAAGACGTGCAGCCGGCGTTGAAGGCCTCTAGGATGGCGGCACAGGCATCCTCCACGATGCGTCAGCAACCCACAGAGCCCGGTTCACATGTCACAGAGCAAGTACCCCGTCGCGGTGGTTGCGGCTGAGGCGCCCCCACGCGTCAAACCGTCCAACTACCCGGAGCCGTTCGCTTCCCGCATGGCCGGAAGGAAGAAGCACCCGCTGGGTGACCTCTTCGGCCTCACGAACTTTGGTGTCAATCTCACGCGTCTGGCGCCCGGCGCGGCCTCTGCCCTTCGGCATGCACACACCCGGCAGGACGAGTTCATCTATGTGGTGCAAGGCCATCCCACCCTGCACACCGACGAGGGCCTGACGCGCTTGTCGCCTGGCATGTGCGCCGGGTTCAAGGCCGGGACGGGCAACGGCCACCGCCTCATCAACGAAACCTCCGAGGACGCGGTCTACCTTGAGATCGGCGACAGGACGCCAGGCGACGAAGGCAGCTACCCTGACGACGATCTCAAGGCCTTGCTGGTCAATGGCAGCTGGCAGTTTGTTCACAAGAATGGCGAACCGTACTGACCCAGCGCGCTTGACGACGGCTTCTCACTTCCCCGGGAGCACCAGATGAAGAGAGTCACAGGCATCGGCGGAATCTTCTTCACGGCCAGGGACCCCGCCGCGCTGCGCGCCTGGTACCAGCGCCACCTCGGCATCGACGTGCAGGCATGGGGTGGCGCTGCGTTCACCTGGGTCGACGCGCAAGGCGCCCCCTCTGCGGGCACGACCATCTGGAGCATTGGCGACGCGGCGGGTGACGCCTACGCACCCAGCGCCGCGCCCTTCATGGTGAACTACCGCGTGGCCGACTTGCACGCTCTGGTGGCGGCGCTGAAGAGCGAGGGCTGCCAGGTGCTCGAGAAGATCGACGAATCCGAGTACGGCAAGTTCGCCTGGGTCATGGACCCGGAGGGCAACAAGGTCGAACTGTGGGAGCCCCCACCCGGGCAGTGAGCGCTGCGTCGGGTGACGCCGACGCGGTGCGGCTCAAAAGCGCCAGCTCAGCCCAAGGGCCGGGCCGCTGAAGCGCAGCTTCTGCACGAACTTGTCGTCGGGCTGCTCCCACGAGAGCTCGCGGTAGGCGAGCTGCACCTCGCCCCAGCCGAAGGCGTAGCCCACGCCGGCCACGGCCTGGTAGGTGAACTTCGATTCGCCGGCACCCACGTCGAGGTGGTAGGGCAGGAACCACTTGCCGTCATCGCCGAACCACACGCGGCCGCGCACGCCGACGATGGCGTCGACCAGCGTCTCACTGCGCTCCACCGAGCCGGTGCGCGCGAAGGTGAAGCCGCTGCCGGGGATGCTGGCGTCGAGCGTCCAGTCGAGCGAGCCCTGGATGTGCAGCAGGCGCATGCCGGCCAGCACGTCGAGCGTGGCCGCTTCGGTGCGCACGGCGGTGTAGCTGCCGGCGACCATCCAGGTCCAGCCCTTGAGGTCGGTGCGCGTGCCGAGGTTGCGCTCGCGCGGGATGGAAATGCCGGCTCCGGGGCCGCCCACCGAGCTGACCTGGCTGTCTTCGTCGCCGAAGTTGAGATACACCAGGTCGGACACGATCGCCCATTCGTTGCGCCGCGCCTCGCCGCTCAGCATCAGCAGCGACTGCAGGTTCTCCAGGTAGCTGTTGGGGCCGGTCTCGGCATCGGCGGAGCCGCCGCCACCCGGAGGCAGCGGGTACTTGAGCGTGGAGTTGACGTTCGGCAGCCAGAGGTAGGGCGTGAGCGAGAAGTGCCACTGGCCGTCGTTCGCCGGCGGGGCGGCCTGCGCCGAGGCCGCAGCCAGCGCGGCGGCGCAAGCTGCAAGGCAACGGCCTGTTCGCGAGGGCAGAGCAGAGCGTGTCATCGTGTCCTCCAGGAGCGCCGCCGGGCGGGCGCGTCGGCACGATAGCGCAAAGCTTCGGTAAAGATGTCGCCGGCGCTTTCAAAGCCATCTAGCATCGGACAACACTTCGCAGCGTGATGAACCTTACGGGCCGACCCATGCCGAGAACCTTCACCCTCTTCCGACTCTCCCGACTGGGCGGCTGTGCCGTGGCACTGGCCGCCTCGCTCCCCGTGGCATCGCAGGCGCAGACGCACTCGATGCGTTGCGCCAACGACCTCGCCAACATCGGCGACAACAAGGCCTCGGTGCTGCAGAAGTGCGGAGCGCCGATCAACCGC
Organism: Rhizobacter sp.; assembly: GCF_035702065.1. GTDB lineage: Bacteria > Pseudomonadota > Gammaproteobacteria > Burkholderiales > Burkholderiaceae_C > Rhizobacter. The sequence goes on along the minus strand of NZ_DASSRA010000273.1, from coordinate 1,803 downwards.
GACTCGTTCTGCAAGCCGGTCGACCGCAGCCAGCTGCCAACCGAAGCCGACAAGGCCGTGGTGCTGCCTTGCGAAACCGTCGACGAATGGACCTACAACCCGGGCCGCGGCCAGTTCATGACCACGCTGCGTTTCGAGTCGGGCCGGCTCACCGCCATCACCTACGGCGACCGCGTCAAGTAAGGTCTGTTGCTCTCCATCGCCGCCTGGGCTGGGCGGTACAGTGCGGGCTGCCTCCTCAGGAACACGCTCCGCGCAGTGGATCTCGCCACCTTCCTCGTCCAGTGCCTCAACGCCGTCCAGTACGGCTTGCTGCTCTTCCTGCTGGCCAGCGGGCTCACGCTGATCTTCGGGATCATGGGCGTGATCAACCTCGCGCACGGCAGCTTCTACATGCTGGGCGCGTACATGGCCTTCCTGCTGGCGCCGTACTTCGGCGGCAGCTTCATCGGCATGCTGCTCGTGGGCGTGGCGCTCGCGGCGGTGTTCGGCTACCTGCTGGAGTGGCTGTTCTTCAGCTACCTCTACCAGCGCGAGCACCTGCAGCAGGTGCTGATGACCTACGCGCTGATCCTGGTCTTTGAAGAGGCGCGCAGCCTGATCGCCGGCAACGACGTGCATGGCGTGGCCACGCCCGCGTGGCTCTCCGGCAGCATCGCGCTCGGCGAGCTGATGAGCTACCCGGTGTACCGCCTCTTCGCCTCGGCCGCCTGCATCGTGATCGCGCTCGGCCTGTATGCGCTGGTCAACCACACGCGCCTGGGCATGATGGTGCGCGCGGGCGCCAGCAACCGCGACATGGTGCGCGGCCTGGGCATCAACCTCACGCTGCTGTATCGCGGCGTGTTCGCGGCCGGCGTGGCGCTCGCCGCGCTGGCGGGCATGATCGCCGCGCCCATGTCGTCGGTGTACCCGGGCATGGGCGGCAGCGTGCTCATCATCTGCTTCGTGGTGGTGGTGATCGGCGGCATCGGCTCCATCAGCGGCGCGCTGATCGCCTCGCTGCTGGTGGGCTTCGTCGACACCTTCGGCAAGGTGTTCTTCGCCGAGTACAGCGGCGTGGGCGTGTACCTGCTGATGGCGATCGTGCTGGTGTGGCGGCCGCAGGGCCTCATGCAGAAGAGGCACTGATGGTGGACGCACGACGCTTCTCGTGGATCGTTCCTTGTGCGGTGGCGCTGGTGCTGCTCTGCCTGCCGCTGGCCCTCTCTCCTTACCTGCAAAGCCTGGTCGCCAAGATCATGGTCTACGCCATCTTCGCGTTGAGCCTGCAGCTGCTCGCGGGAACCACGGGCCTAGTGAGCCTGGGGCACGCGGCCTTCCTCGGCATCGGTGCCTACGCGGCCGTGCTGCTGTCGCCCGAGGGCAGCGTGTCGCTGGCGTGGCTGATGCCGGCGGCCATGCTCGCGGCGGCGCTCTACGCGCTGGTGGTGGGCGCGCTCAGCCTGCGCACCACCGGCGTGTACTTCATCATGGTCACGCTGGCCTTCGCGCAGATGGCCTACTTCGTGTTCCACGACACCAAGCTGGCCGGTGGCAGCGATGGGCTCTACCTCTACAGCCGCCCTGCGCTCTCGCTCTTCGGCGCCAAGCTGCTCGACGCCGAGAGCGGCCCGCAGCTGTACGTGCTGATCTGGCTCGCGCTGGTCGCCACCTACGCACTGCTGGCCCTGCTGCTGCGCTCGCGCTTCGGCCACACGCTGGCCGGCATCCGCGTCAACGAGCAGCGCATGCGCGCGGCCGGCTACAGCACCGTGCCCTACAAGCTGGCCGCCTTCGTGATCGCCGGTGCGCTGGCGGGCC
>NZ_DASSRA010000272.1:0-3397 GCF_035702065.1 Rhizobacter sp. | reverse complement strand
GGCCAGACCTGCCAGCGCAGCCGGTTGCGCGCAAACCTCGCATCGGCATTGCTGTCATCGTCGATGTAGCGCAGACGGTGATGGCGGACGTAGGCTTCGATCCGTTCGCGCGGATGGTCGAGCCAGGGGCGCACCCAGGTGATGCCCTCGCGCTCGATGTTGCGCGGCATGCCGGCCAGTCCGGCCACACCGGCGCCACGCAGGGCTTGCAGCAGCAGGGTCTCAGCCTGGTCGCGCTGGTGATGGGCCAGCAGCACGAGCTTCGCACCCGCTTCAATGGCCATCTGGCGCAATGCACGGTAACGCGCCTGCCGTGCCCAGGCTTCGATGCTTTCGCCACGGGTGGGCTTGCCACTCAGGCGATGGGTGATGAGCCGCACGGGCAGGCCTTGACGAGCCCAGCGCTCGCACTGCGCGCTCGCATGCGCCAGCCAGTCATCGGCGTGGGGACTCAGCCCGTGGTGCACATGCAGGGCCGCCACCTGGGCTCCCTGCTGTGCCGCTGCATGCACCACGGCATGCAGCAAGGCAGTGGAATCGCGGCCGGCACTGTAGGCGACCGCGATGCAGCGCGAGGAATCAGCGGTCGCTGGTGTCGGTGAAGCGGCCATACGACTGCAGCCGTTCATAGCGCCGCTGCAGCAGTTCCTTGGGCTTCAGGTCGCTCACCTGGCGCAGCGCGTCGTTGAGGGCACGCTTGAGGTAGGCCGACATCTGCTTCGGATCGCGATGTGCACCGCCCACGGGTTCGTTGACGATCTTGTCGATCAGGCCCAGCGCCTTCAACCGGTGGGCGGTGATGCCGAGCGCATCGGCCGCATCGGAAGCACGCTCCGCGGTGCGCCACAGAATCGAGGCGCAGCCTTCCGGTGTGATGACCGAGTAAACCGAGTACTGCAGCATCAGCACCTGGTCACCCACGCTGATGGCCAGCGCGCCACCCGAACCACCTTCGCCAATGATGGTGACGATGATGGGCACTTCGAGCTGTGCCATCTCGAAGATGTTGCGGCCAATCGCCTCGGATTGACCGCGCTCTTCGGCGCCGATGCCCGGGTAGGCCCCCGGCGTGTCGACCAGCGTGAACACTGGCAGGCCGAACTTCTCGGCCAGCTTCATCAGGCGCAAGGCCTTGCGGTAGCCTTCGGGCCGCGACATGCCGAAATTGCGCGCCGCGCGCTCCTTGGTGTCACGCCCCTTCTGGTGGCCGATGACCATGCAGGCCTGGCCATTGAAGCGCGCGAGGCCGCCGACGATGGACTGGTCGTCCGCAAAATGACGGTCGCCGCGCAACTCCTGGAAGTCGGTGAAGACCTCGTTGATGTAGTCCATCGCATACGGCCGCTGCGTGTGCCGCGAGATCTGCGTGACTTGCCAGGGCGTCAGGCTGGAGTAGATGTCCTTGACGAGCTGCTGGCTCTTCTTGCTGAGGCGATCGATCTCTTCGGAGATGTCGACGGCCGATTCGCTTTGCACGTAGCGCAGCTCTTCGATCTTGGTTTCGAGCTCGGCAATGGGCTGCTCGAATTCGAGGAAGTGTCGTTTGCTCATCCGGCTGGAGTCCTGGGTTGATGAAGACAGAGGGGTCTTCTCATGAGGCAGAAAGAGGCGCTCAGTACGCCACAGGCAGGGGGTCGAGGCTGCGCCAAATGTACCATGTGGCCACCGAGCGGAAAGGGGCCCAGGCATCGCCCAGCTCGCGCGCTTCGGCCCGTGAAACGGGCTCGCCGCTGAAGTAATTCAGGCTGATTCCCTTGAGCAGCCCCACGTCATCGAGCGGCAGCACGTTCGGCCGCAGCAGGTGGAAGATCAGGAACATCTCGGCCGTCCAGCGGCCGATTCCGCGAATGGCCACCAGTTCATCGATGATGGCTTCGTCGTCCATCTGCTGCCATTGCCGCACATGCACGCTGCCCGCCTCGAAGTGCTGCGCCAGATCGAGCAGGTAGTCGACCTTGCGCGCGGACAGCCCGGCCTCGCGCATGCGGGCCGGCTCCATGCCAACGACAGCTGCGGGCATCACGCGGGTGGACTGCCCGCCCACCAGTGCAGCGAACCGATCCCACACCGACTGCGCGGCCTTCACCGAGATCTGCTGGCCGACGATGGAGCGCGCCAGGGTCGTGAAGGCATCGCCGCGGCTCTCCAGGCGACCTTCGCCCTGGGGAATCAGCTTGCGCATCACGCGGTCGCGCTTGGAGAGGTGCTTGCAGGCCTCGTCCCAGTAGTCAGGGGTCGCAATTCGCACCGGTCAGACCTTCGTCCAGGTCGTGCCTTGCGGCGAATCCTGCAGTTCGATGCCCTGGTTCAACAAGTCCTTGCGGATCTGGTCAGCGAGTGCGAAATCGCGTGCCTTCTTGGCGGCAGCGCGCGCGTCGATCTGCGCCTGGATCGCGGCCTCGTCCAGCCCGCTGCCTGACTGCAAGAAGCTGCGCGGGTTCTGCTGCAGCACGTTCAGCGTGCCTCCCAATCCCTTGAGCAGGCCGGCCAGCTGAGGCGAGCGAGTGCGGTTGACTTCACCGGCCAGCTCGAACAGCACGGCCACCGCTTCGGGCGTACCGAAGTCGTCGTTCATCGCATCGCGGAAACGCGCGGCCAGCGGGTGCGCCCAATCCACCGCCAGTGTCGGCACGTCGATATCGGCCAGCGCGGTGTAGAGGCGGCGCAAGGCATTGCGCGCGTCGTCCAGGTTGCCGTCGCTGAAGTTGAATGGGCTGCGGTAGTGAGTGCGCAGCATGAAGAAACGGATGGTCTCGCCGTCGTAGCGCTCCAGCACCTCGCGGATGGTGAAGAAGTTGCCCAGCGACTTGGACATCTTCACGTGGTCGACGTTCAGCAAGCCGTTGTGCGCCCACACCTTGGCCGGGGCCACACCGTTGGCGCCTTCGCTCTGCGCGATCTCGTTCTCGTGGTGAGGGAACTGCAGGTCGGCACCACCACCGTGCAAGTCGAACTGCTCGCCGAGGATCGCGCAGCCCATGGCCGAGCACTCGATGTGCCAGCCGGGCCGGCCACTGCCGTAATCGGAGGCGTACTTGGCATCCTCGGGTTCGCCGGGCTTCGCGGCCTTCCACAGAACGAAGTCGAGAGGGTCCTGCTTGCCGTCGAGCACGGCCACGCGCTCGCCTGCGCGCAACTCGTCGATCGACTTGCCCGACAGCTTGCCGTAGCTCGGGAACTTGCGCACCGCGTAGTTCACGTCACCGTTGTCGGAGCGGTAGGCCAGGCCCTTGGCTTCGAGCTTGCCGATCATCGACAGCATCTGCGGGACGTACTCGGTGGCACGCGGCTCGTGGGTCGGCTTGGCGATGCCCAGCGCCCCGAGATCCTGGTGCATGGCGCCGATCATCTCGTCGGTGAGTTCACGCAACGAGATCTTGCGTTCGAGTGAGCGCTT
>NZ_DASSRA010000271.1:0-2143 GCF_035702065.1 Rhizobacter sp. | reverse complement strand
TTCGGCCGAGGCCGCCAAGGAGATCAAGAGCCTGATCGGGGCCAGCGTCGACAAGGTCGAGACCGGCTCGCGCCTGGTGGCCGACGCCGGCGCCACCATGAACGAGATCGTGGGCAGCGTGCAGCGCGTGACCGACATCATTGGCGAGATCACCGCCGCCGCCTCGGAGCAGTCCGACGGCATCGGCCAGGTCAACACCGCCGTGGTGCAGCTCGATCAGATGACCCAGCAGAACGCTGCATTGGTGGAGCAATCCGCAGCCGCAGCCGAGAGCCTGAAGCAACAGGCCGGCACGCTGGCCAAGGCGGTGAGCAGCTTCCGCCTGGGCTCGGAGCAGGCGACAGCACCGGCTCCGGCGCCCTTGATGGCGCCTGCCCCTGTGGCCGCCAAGCCCGCGGCCAAGCCGCCTGTGGCCAAGCCTGCTCCGGTGACCAAGCCCGCCCCCAAGGCCTTGGCCTCCGCTGCGCCGGCACCGCGCGTCGAACCGATTGCTCCCGCCCCCGCGGCGTCCAAGCCGGCCGCCACCGCGGCTGCCAGCAGCGACGACTGGGAAACCTTCTGACCGTCCGGCTGATTCTCTCGACGAGGCCCCCCGCACCATGAACCTTCGGAACCTGAGCATCCGCACCAAACTGCTGGGCGGCTTCGCGCTCGTGCTCGTGATTGCCCTGCTGCAAAGCCTGGCCTCGCTGTATCAACTGCAGACGGTGAACGCCAAGTCGACCGACATCGCGCAGAACTGGCTGCCTTCCGTGAAGGCGCTCGGCGACCTGAACGCCGACCTGGCGGACTACCGACTGCTGCGCCTGCAGCTGAGCATGGTCGAGGAGAGCAGCGCCGTCGACGGCTACGAGAAGCAGATGAAGGTCATCGAGGACCGCATCGAGAAGGCCCGCACGGACTACGAGAAGCAGCTCGACGGCGCCGAAGAGAAGAAGATCTTCGCCGAGTTCGACAAGCACCTGAAGACCTATGTGGCCCTGGGCCCGGTGCTGGTCAAGCTGATGCGCAACCTGAATGCGCTCGATGCCAAGGAGCTGATGGCTGGCCCTGGGCGCTCCGCCTTCGACGCGGCCAACGACGAGCTGGACAAGCTGATCGAGTTCAACGCCCGTGGCGCCAACGCCGCCAGCGCCGAGGGCGACGCCATCTTCGCGCGCGCCCGGATCGTGCTGATCGGCAGCCTGCTGGCGATGATCGTGCTCGGCATGGGCATCGGCTGGGTGGTGTCGCGCAACCTGATGGGCGCCGCCACGAAGGCGGTGAACGCCGCCAGCCGGATCGCCGAGGGTGACCTGAGCCAGGACATCACTGCCTACACCCACGACGAGATGGGCCAGCTGATCGACGCCTTGAGCAAGATGCAGACGAACCTGCGCGGCATCGTGTCCGGCGTGCGCCAGAACGCCGAAGGCGTGGCCACCGCCAGCGCCGAGATCTCGCAGGGCAACCACGACCTGAGCGCGCGCACCGAGCAGCAGGCCAGTGCCCTGGAAGAAACCGCCGCCTCGATGGAAGAGCTGGCCAGCACGGTCAAGCAGAACGCCGACAACGCCCGCCAGGCCAACCAGCTGGCGATGAGCGCCTCGAATGTCGCCGTGAGCGGCGGCGAGGTGGTGGACCGCGTGGTCGACACCATGAAGGGCATCAACGATTCGTCCAAGCGCATCTCGGACATCATCGGCGTGATCGACGGCATCGCCTTCCAGACCCACATCCTGGCGCTGAACGCCGCGGTGGAAGCAGCACGTGCGGGCGAGCAAGGCCGCGGCTTTGCCGTGGTGGCCGCCGAAGTGCGCAGCCTGGCGCAGCGCTCGGCCGAAGCCGCCAAGGAGATCAAGAGCCTCATCTCCACCAGCGTGGAACGTGTCGAACAAGGCACGACCCTGGTCGACCAGGCCGGCACCACGATGCAGGAGGTGGTCGCCTCGATCAAGCGCGTGACCGACATCATGGGCGAGATCAGTGCCGCGAGCAGCGAGCAGTCGGCCGGTGTGGCGCAGGTCGGCGAGGCCGTCACGCAGATGGACCAGGCGACGCAGCAGAACGCGGCGCTGGTGGAACAGAGCGCGGCGGCTGCCGAGAGCCTGAAGGCCCAGGCACAGCAGCTGGTGGGCGCGGTGGCGGTGTTCAAGCTGAGCCA
>NZ_DASSRA010000270.1:0-12870 GCF_035702065.1 Rhizobacter sp. | reverse complement strand
TTGAAGATCTTTGCCCCGGTCGGGATGGAGATGATCATCGTGGTAATGCCGAAGAACGAGTTGACGCTCGCGCCCGAGCCCATGGTGAAGAAGTGGTGCAGCCACACCAGGTACGACAGGATGGTGATCACCACCGTGGCGTAGACCATCGAGGCGTAGCCGAACAGGCGCTTGCCCGAGAAGGTGGACACCACCTCCGAGAAGATGCCGAACACCGGCAGCACCAGGATGTAGACCTCGGGGTGGCCCCAGATCCAGATCAGGTTCACGTACATCATGGGGTTGCCGCCCAGTTCGTTCGTGAAGAAGTTGGTTCCGACGTAGCGGTCCATCGACAGCAGGGCCAGCACGGCGGTCAGCACCGGGAAGGCGGCGACGATCAGCACGTTGGTGCACAGGGCGGTCCAGGTGAAGACCGGCATCTTCATCAGGCTCATGCCGGGTGCGCGCATCTTGACGATGGTGGCGATGAGGTTGACACCCGACAGCAAGGTGCCTACCCCGGCCACCTGCAAGGACCAGATGTAGTAGTCGACCCCCACGTCAGGGCTGTAGGCAATGCCCGAGAGCGGTGGGTAGGCCAGCCAGCCGGTGCGCGCGAACTCGCCGACGAAGAGCGAGCACATCACCAGGCCGGCGCCGCAGGCCGTCATCCAGAAGCTGAAGTTGTTGAGGAAGGGGAAGGCCACGTCGCGCGCGCCGATCTGCAGCGGCACGATGTAGTTCATCAGGCCCGTCACCAGCGGCATGGCCACGAAGAAGATCATGATCACGCCGTGGGCGGTGAAGATCTGGTCGTAGTGGTGCGGCGGCAGGTAGCCCAGGTTGTCGCCGAAGGCCACTGCCTGCTGCAGGCGCATCATCAGCGCGTCGGCGAAGCCGCGCAGCAGCATCACGATGCCCAGCACCATGTACATGATGCCGATCTTCTTGTGGTCGATGCTGGTGATCCAGTCGCGCCACAGCGTGCCCCAGAGGCGGAAGTAGGTCAGCCCGCCCAGGACGGCGATGCCGCCCAGCACCACGCCTGCGAAGGTGGCCAGCAGGATGGGCTCGTGGAAGGGAATGGCTTCCCAGCTCAGGCGGCCGAGCAGGAGGTTGGGTTGGTCGGTCATCGTGGTCCTGGCGTGGCCGAAGGCGGTCGGGGTGTCGGTTTAGAGAAGAAGCGGCGTCACTGCAGGCGGGCGGCCAGGCGAGTCTGGGGCTCGCCGCTCAGGTTGTCGCTGGTGCAGAGCAGGGCCTGCACGTAGGTCCAGTTGCCGCTGGCAGGGCTGCCGTCAACGGCCGCGGCGTGGCGCGGTGCCGTCACCAGCGTGGCCTGGCCGGTGCGGCCGAGGCCGCCCCGTGCGTCGATGGCCATCATCTCGCGCATGCACATCTTGCCGGGCTCGACACAGCGGTTGAGGATGGCGTCGTACAGGCCGGGTGCCACGCTGGCATAGCGGCGCACGGGCTCGCGCTCGCTGGGGCGTTCGAGCTGCAGGTAGTCGGGCCGGCCGAGTGCCGAGCCTTCGGTCTTGTTGCGCTGGACCCAGGCCTGGAAGTCGGCGTCGCTCAGGCCGTGGAACTTGAAGCGCATGCCCGAGAAGCCGGCACCGCTGTAGTTGGACGAGATGCCGTCGTAGACGCCCGCCTTGTTGATGACGGCGTGCAGCTTGGTCTCCATGCCGGGCATGGCGTAGATCATGCCGGCCAGCGCGGGCACGTAGAACGAGTTCATCACCGAGCTGGCCGTGATCTTGAACTGGATGGGGCGGTCGACCGGCGCCGCCACCTCGTTCACCGTGGCGATGCCCTGCTCGGGGTAGAGGAAGAGCCATTTCCAGTCGAGGGCGACCACCTCGATCACCAGCGGCTGGGTGCCGGCAGGGATCGGCCGCTCGGCGTCGATGCGCGAGAGCTTGCGGAACGGGTCCAGCGTGTGCGTGCTGATCCAGGTGATCGCGCCCAGCGCGATGATGATGAGCAGCGGTGCGGCCCAGATCACGAGTTCGAGCTGGGTGGAGTGGTCCCAGTCAGGCCGGTAGACCGCCTTGGTGTTCGACTGCCGGTACTTCCAGGCGAAGAACAGCGTCAGTGCAATCACCGGCACGATGATCAGCAGCATGAGCACCGTCGAGACCACCACCAGCTTGCCCTGCTGCGCTGCGATGTCGCCGGACGGATTGAGCACCACCGTGTTGCAGCCGGCCAGCAAGGCGGCGAGGCAGAGCAGGGCAGAACCGCGGAGTTTGTCGAGGTGGTGCATGCGGGTACGGCAGGTGTGGGGGTTGCCCCCATTGCGATGGCCGCAAAATTTAATCCTGATTCCCGCATTTGGCGATTGGACGTTTTGTCCAATGGCGTCAAACTCCGCTTGGTGACACTCTGTCGACCCTGAGCAAGACTGTCCTTCATGACCCTGCCAAGATGTCGAGCATTGCCCACCCCCACCAGCACAACGCACCTGCCGCCGCCGATGTCGCCCCGGGCGAGATCGCCGTCGGCGTCGTGATCGGCCGCGCGTCGGAATACTTCGACTTCTTCGTTTACGGCATCGCCTCGGTGCTGGTGTTCCCGGCTTTGTTCTTCCCCTTCACCGATGCGCTGACCGGCACGCTCTGGTCCTTCGTCATCTTCTCCTTCGCCTTCATCGCGCGGCCGCTGGGCACGGTGGTGTCGATGGCCATTCAGCGCCGCTGGAGTCGCGGCACCAAGCTGACCGCGGCGCTCTTCCTGCTCGGCACCTCCACGGTGGGCATGGCCTTCCTGCCGGGCTACCACACCGCTGGCTTCGCGGCGATCGTGCTGTTGTCGCTGTTCCGCATCGGCCAGGGCCTGGCGCTGGGTGGTTCGTGGGATGGTCTGCCTTCGCTGCTGGCGATGAACGCGCCACGCCGCCGCCGTGGCTGGTATGCCATGCTGGGTCAGCTCGGCGCGCCGGTGGGCTTCGTCCTCGCCTCCGGCCTCTTCGCCTTCCTGTACGGCAACCTGAGCGCAGAAGACTTCCTTTCCTGGGGCTGGCGCTATCCCTTCTTCGTGGCTTTTGCCATCAACGTGGTGGCGCTTTTCGCGCGGTTGCGCCTGGTCGTCACGCACGAGTACGAGCAGGCGCTCAGCGAGCGCGAGCTGGAGCCTACCGACGTGCGCGAGCTGGTGCAGGCCCAGGGCTCCAACATCCTGATTGGCGCCTTCGCGGCACTGGCGAGCTACGCGCTCTTCCACGTGGTCACGGTGTTCCCGCTGTCGTGGATCATGTTGTTCTCCAAGCAGTCGATCACCGAGTTCCTGGTCATCCAGATCATCGGCGGGCTGCTGGCGGCCATCGGCATCGTGGCCTCGGGCTGGATCGCCGACCGCGTGGGTGGCCGTCGCCGCACGCTGGGCGCGCTGGCCATCATGATTGCCGTGTTCAGCGGCTTCGCGCCCACGCTGCTGGGCGGCGGCGACCTGGGGCAGGACGTCTTCATCCTGGTCGGCTTCGTGCTGCTGGGCCTGTCGTACGGCCAGGCGGCCGGTACCGTGACCTCGAACTTCAGTTCCAAGTACCGCTACATGGGTGCGGCCTTGTCGTCGGACCTGGCCTGGCTGGTCGGCGCGGCCTTCGCGCCGCTCGTGGCGCTGGGCCTGTCGGCGCACTTCGGCTTGGGCTACGTCAGCGTCTACCTGCTGTCGGGTGCGGCTTGCACGCTCGCTGCATTGAGCATCAACCGCGCGCTCGAAGCGCGTGACGAGGCGGTCGACGCCGGCTGACGAGCGGCTGCAACGCCTGGGAGCGCGACGGTACAGTACGCGCTTTCCACCCGCCCCGCGTGGCCTGGCAGGCCGCGAGTCGCATGAGAATCCTGTTCGGTGTTGCTTCGCTGCTGGTGGTGCTCGCGGTCGTGGGCTTTGCCGCCAGCCGGCAGCTGAAGACCTTGAGTGCCCCTGCGTCGCCCCAGGCCGCCAGCGGCTCCACCGTGGTGAGCCAGCGCGAACAGGCGCGCCAGCTGCAAGAGCAGGTGCAGCGCGACCTCAACAAGGCGCTGGAGCAGGGCGCCCGCAAGATCGACCCCGAACAATGAGCTTCTCCCCGGCTGACGAACACGCCATGCGCATCGCGCTCGATCAGGCCCAGAACGCCTGGCTGGTGGGCGAGGTGCCGGTGGGCGCGGTGATCATGCGCAACGGCCAGGTGATCGCCACCGGCTACAACCGCCCCATCACCGAGCACGACCCGACGGCCCACGCCGAGATCGTGGCCCTGCGCCACGCGGCCACCTTGTCGGGCAACTACCGCCTGCCCGAGTGCGAGCTTTACGTGACGTTGGAGCCCTGCGCCATGTGTGCGATGGCGCTGATGCACGCCCGCTTCAAGCGCGTGGTGTTCGGTGCCACCGACCCCAAGACCGGCGCGGCCGGGTCGGTGGTCGATCTCTTCGGCCAGCCCAAGCTCAACCACCACACGCAGATCGAAGGCGGCCTGCTGGCCGACGACTGCGGCAAGGTGCTGCGCGACTTCTTCGCCGAGCGCCGCGAGCTGTACCGCCAGCGCCGCGCCGGCCCCATCACCGAACCGGCGGCCCTGGAGCTGCCGACCATCCCGACCGGAGAGGTTCTCGAAATTGAGCCGACACCACCACGATCACCATGACCACGCGCACGATGGCGTGGGGTCGAACACGCTGACGCTGTTCACGCCCGCCGGCGTGCTGCCCAAGGCCGCGCCCTTGCGCCTGGCCGCCAAGCGCCTGGGCGCGATGGGCTTCGAGGTGAGCATCGACGAAGCCGCGCTGGCGCGCCACCAGCGCTTCGGTGGTGACGACGAGACGCGTCTCGCCGCGCTGCACCGCGTGGCCAAGCAGGCGCCAGGCGTCGCACTGGCCTCGCGCGGCGGCTACGGCCTCACGCGTCTGCTCGACCGCATTGACTGGAAGCTGCTCGCGCACAGCGTGGAGCACGGCACGCGCTGGGTCGGCTACAGCGACCTGACGGCGCTGCACCTGGGCCTGCTCGCGCACACCGGCCAACGCAGCTGGGCCGGGCCACTGGCCTGCGACGACGTCGGTCGTGAAGCGGTGGACGACATCACAGCCGACTGCTTCGCCGAGGCCATGAGCGGCGAACTTGAAGCTGTGGGTTTCCGCACCGAAGCAGGCTTCGACGGACTGCAAGCCAAGGGCGTTCTGTGGGGCGGAAACCTCTGCGTGCTCAGTACCTTGCTCGGCACGCCGCACTGGCCCAAGGTCAAGGGCGGCATCCTGTTCCTGGAAGACGTGAACGAGCACCCGTACCGCATCGAGCGCAGCCTGCTGCAGTTGCGCCAGGCCGGTGTGCTCGATGCCCAGAAGGCCATCGTGCTGGGCGCGTTCACCGAGTACCGCAAGTCACCCTTGGACCGGGGCTACACGCTCAAGACGGCGATCGAGCACCTGCGCTCGGTGACCAAGACGCCCATCCTCACGGGGCTGCCCTTCGGCCATGTGCCCACAAAAGTCACACTTCCCGTGGGTGCGAAGGTGACTTTGCTCGTACAGGCACGGGACGTGCTCATCGGCTGGTAGCCCACTCTAAATGCCGGGCTGAATACCCTGAGAAGCCTGCTGGCGGCCTGCGCATAGAATCCGCGGCGCTCGCCTCGTGCAGCACCGGGCACAAGCCGGTTGTTGCCGCAGGCGCTTTTGTTTGTTGTCTTCGCATCGTCTATCCGCACGGTGCGAATGCAGGAGCCGGAGAGATTTTTGATGGACGCCACCATGCGTCGACTACGAGCTTGGCTGCGCGCCGCCTTCATGGTGGCCTGCGCGGCGGCGCTGACAGGCTGCAACAACAGCCCCTGGCCCGACGGGGCCGCCGCCACGAACACCTCGTTCTCGGCGGTCATCGAGAACTCACCGCGCCACCTGGACCCGACCGCGTCGTACTGGTCCAACGACACGCCCTACACCTACCAGATCTACGAGCCGCTGTACGGGTACCACTACCTGAAGCGACCGTTCGTGCTGGTGCCCAAGGCCGCGGCGGCGGTGGTGACCCCGACTTACCTCGACAAGAACGGCAAGCCTTTGCCCGCGGATGCGCCGGGCGAGCAAGTGGCCGAGAGCGTGTACGACGTGCCGATCAAGCCCGGCATCATGTATCAGCCGCACCCGGCCTTCGCGCGCGATGCGCAAGGCAACTACGTCTATCACTCGATGAAGCCGGGCGACCTGGGCGCGCGCACCTCGCCGCTGCAGTTCGAGCAGCAGGGCACGCGCGAGCTCGTGGCCGAAGACTTCGTTTACGCGCTCAAGCGCCACGCGACCACGCGCATCACCACGCCGATCTCGGGCATCTTCTCCGAGTATGTGGTGGGCCTGAAGGACTACATGGCCCTGGTCAAGGCCGAAGACGCCAAGCTGCGCAAGGGCCTCGACCCCGCCAACCTGGATCGCCCCTTCCTCGACTTCCGCCGCTGGCCGCTGGCCGGCGCCACCGCGCCCGAGAAGCACCTGCTGCGCATCCGCATCATCGGCAAGTACCCGCAGTGGAGCTACTGGATGTCGATGACCTTCGTGGCCCCGGTGCCGTGGGAGGCCGATGCCTTCTACGCCCAGCCGGGCATGGCGGCCGTGGGCCTCACGCTCGACACCTGGCCGGTGGGCACCGGCCCGTACATGATGACCGAGTTCATCAAGGACCGGCGCCACGTGATGAAGCGCAACCCAAACTACCGTGGCGAGCCCTATCCCTGCGAAGGCATGCCCGGTGACAAGGAAGCCGGCCTGCTCGACGACTGCGGCAAGAAGACGCCCTTCATCGACAGCTTCGTCTCCACCATCGAGCGCGAGGCCGTGCCGCAGAAGGGCAAGTTCCGCCAGGGCTTCTACGACATCGAGGTCTTCGAGCGCACCGACACCGGCATGGACTACCTCGTGTCGATGGCCGACTCGCCCGAGGTGAAGCGTGAGTACGAAGCCAAGGGCTTCCGCCTCGACAAGTTCGCCGACGTGCACAGCTGGTTCGTCGGATTCAACATGAAAGACCCGGTGATCGGCGACGGCGACACGCCGGCACAGGCGGCCAAGAACCGCAAGCTGCGCCAGGCCATCTCGATCGCGATGGACTGGGAAGAGTATTCCAAGGTCTTCCCGCGCAAGGCAGGTGAGGTGGCAATGGGCCCGTTGCCCGACGGCATCTTCGGGTCGCGCCACAACACCATCGAAGGCGTGAACCCGGTGACGCACAAGGTGGTCGACGGCAAGGTGGTGCGCCGCCCCATCGAAGACGCCAAGCGCCTGCTCGCCGAAGCCGGCTACCCTGACGGCCGCGACGAGAAGACCGGCCGCCCGCTGGTCATCAACTACGACTACTTCGCTCCGCCCACGCCCGAGCGCAAACCCGAGATCGACTGGGTGGTGCGGCAGTTTGCCAAGATCAACATCCAGCTCGAGGTGAGGGCCACCGACAACAACCAGTTCCAGGACAAGGTGCGCAAGGGCAAGCACCAGGTGTTCTGGCTGGGCTGGCTGGCCGACTACCCCGACGCGGAGAACTTCCTCTTCCTGCTTTACGGCCCCAACGGCAAGACCTGCTGCGACGGCGAGAACACCGGCAACTACGCGAACGCCGAGTACGACCGCCTCTTCACGCAGATGAAGCTGCTCGACGACGGCCCGCAGAAGCAGGCCGTGATCGACAAGATGGTGAAGATCGTGCAGGACGATGCGGCCTGGTCGTTCGGCTACTTCCCGTACTCGTCGGCCGCGGTGCAGGGCTGGGTGCACAACTCCAAGCCAGCCGTGCTGGTGCGCGACCACGGCCGCTACCTGCGGCTCGACACCGCGCAGCGCGTGAGCAGCCTGCGCGAGTGGAACCGGCCCACCTGGTGGCCGATCGTTGCGGCTGTTGTCGTCGCCTTGCTGGCGCTGTGGGGCACGCGACGCATGCTCCGCCGCCGCGAGCGCACCAATGCGCGCGGCGAAGTGCTGGCCTGAACACGAGGCGACCCGACTGATGTTCTCCTTCTTCATCCGCCGCCTCATCTACGGCGCGCTCATCCTGCTGGGTGTCAACCTGGCGACCTTCTTTCTCTTCTTCACCGTCAACACGCCCGACGACATGGCGCGCCTGAACATCGGCGGCAAGCGTGTCACGCAGGAGCTGATCGAGAAGTGGAAAGCCGAGCGCGGCTACGACAAGCCGCTCTACTACAACGAGGCCAAGCAAGGCAGCGAGCGTGTCACCGAGACGATCTTCTGGGAGCGCTCGGTGTCGCTCTTCACGCTCAACTTCGGCCGTGCCGACGCCGAGAGCGCGGGCAACATCGGCAACGAGGTCAGCTCGCGCATGTGGGTGAGCCTGCAGATGGCCTTGCCGCTGTTCATCCTGCAGGTGATCGCGAGCACGGCCTTCGCGCTGCTGCTGGTGATGTTCAGGCACACCCGGCTCGACTTCTGGGGTGTGGTGAGCTGCGTGGTGATGCTGTCCATCTCCAGTCTGTTCTACATCATCGTCGGGCAGGTGCTGTTCTCGCGCGTGCTCAAGCTGGCGCCGATCTCGGGTTACGCGCCGGGGCTGGACGCGATCAAGTTCCTGGCCCTGCCCATCGTGCTGTCGCTGATTGCCCGCCTGGGCAGCGAGGCGCGCCTGTACCGGGCCATGTTCCTCGAAGAGATCGGCCGCGACTACGTGCGCACCGCCCGCGCCAAGGGCCTGTCCGAGATCGTCGTGCTGTTTCGCCATGTGCTGCGCAACGCGCTCATCCCCATCATCACGAGTGCCGGGGCGTATCTGCCGTACGTGTTCATGGGCAGCCTGGTTTTCGAGAGCTTCTTCGGTCTGCCGGGCCTGGGAGCCTACGTGATCGAGGCCATCACCAAGCAGGACTTCGCCATCGTGCGCACCATGGTGTTCCTCGGCGCAGCGCTGTACATCGCCACCTACATCCTGGTCGACGTCGCCTACACCTGGGCCGACCCCCGCATTCGCCTCGCCTGACAGGAATCGACGATGCCGAAGTTTGTATTCCTCTGGACCGACGTGGCGATCTGGGCGCTGCTGCTGGTGCTGATTGCCTATGGCGTGTACGTTTTCCGCAGCCCGGGCTTGCGCAGCAACTGGCGCCGCGTGTTTGGCGACCCGGCCGCGCTGGCCTCGGCGGTGGTGCTCGTGCTGTGCCTGCTGGTCACGCTGTTCGACAGCATCCACTACCGCCGTGCCCTGGCCGCCGCGCCGGGCTCGCCCGAGGCCGCGGTCGCGTACGACGTGCGCACCCTTTCGCTGCTCGATGCGGCCATGTCGCACCAGATTGCGTCGCGCGAAGCCTCGTACTCCCGGCCGCTGGCCTATGAAGGTTTCATGAAGGAGTCCATCGAGGTGGGCGGCAAGGTCGAGCGCCTGCCGCCGCGCCTGAAGTTCGGTGGCGCGCACCTGCAGGAGCCCGAGTCGCAATGGGCGGGTGACGTGGCTTCGCGTGCCGTCGCCGGCGCTGGGGTCGGACTGCTGGTCACTGTGCTGTTCGCCGTGTCGCTGGCCGGTGTGCTCGCCAAAGCCCGCAAGCAGGCGTGGGGCGCAAGCCTGCAAAGCGTGCTGCGTGGAGAGGGGACCGTGCCCTGGCACGTCGCGCTGTGGACGGTGGGCGTGTTGTCGGTGCTGATCGGCACCGCGGTCGCGCTGATGAGCCACTACCACGTGCTCGGTACCGACCGCACCGGCAACGACGTGCTGTACCAGGCGCTCAAGAGCATCCGCACGGCCTTCGTGATCGGCACGCTCGCCACCGTGGCCACGCTGCCGCTGGCGGTGGTGCTGGGCATCATGGCCGGCTACTTCAAGGGCTGGGTCGACGAGGCCATCCAGTACCTCTACACCGTGCTCTCGTCGGTGCCCAACGTGCTGCTGATCGCGGCTTGCGTGCTGATGGTGCAGGTGTTCCTCGACAAGCACCCCGAACTCTTCGAGACCGGTGTCGAGCGGGCCGACCTCAAGCTCTTCCTGCTGTGCCTGGTGCTGGGCCTCACCGGCTGGGCCGGCCTGTGCCGGCTGCTGCGCGGCGAGACGCTCAAGCTGCGCGAACTGGAGTACGTGCAGGCCGCCACCGCCTTCGGTGTGAGCCACACGCGCATCATGGTGCGGCACATCTTCCCCAATGTGGCGCACCTGATGCTGATTGTGACGGTGCTCGAGTTCTCATCGCTGATCCTGTATGAGGCGGTGCTGTCGTATGTGGGCGTGGGCGTCGACCCGTCGATGAACAGCTTCGGCGGCATGATCAACCTGGCCCGCAACGAGATGAGCCTCGACCCGGTGGTGTGGTGGTCCTTCGCAGCAGCATTCGGCTTCATGGTCACGCTGGTGCTCGCCGCCAACCTGTTTGCCGACGGCGTGCGCGATGCGTTCGACCCGCGCGCCAGTACTTTCCGCGCACGCTTGAAGCGCGCAGCGACCTGAGGCGGCCATGCTGAAGATTGACGAACTGAAGGTGGCGATCGACGCCGATGCTGGCCTCATCAAGGCCATCGACGGGCTCACGCTGTCGATCAAGCGCGGCGAGACCTTCGCGCTGGTGGGTGAGTCCGGCTGTGGCAAGAGCATGACCGCGCTCGCTCTGATGCGACTGCTGCCCGACAACGGCCAGATCACGCAAGGCAACGTGGCCCTGGAAGGCCAGGACGTGCTCGCCCTGCCCGAAGCCCAGATGCGCGCCGTGCGCGGCGGCAGGATCGGCATGATCTTCCAGGAGCCAGCCACCAGCTTGAACCCGGTGATGCGCGTGGGCGACCAGATCGTCGAGGCGATCGAGGCGCACACCGCTCTGCGCGGTGCAGCTGCACGTGCCAAGGCCATCGAATGGATGGGCAAGGTCGGCATCCCCGAGCCCGAGCGCCGCATCGACGAGTATCCGTTCCGCCTGAGCGGCGGCCAGAAGCAGCGCGTGATGATCGCGATGACGCTGGCGGCCGAGCCCGACTTCCTGATCGCCGATGAGCCGACCACGGCGCTCGACGTGACCATCCAGGCCCAGATCCTCGACCTGCTCAAGCGCCTGCAGAAGGAAGAGGGGATGGGCCTGCTGCTCATCACGCACGACCTGGCCGTCGTTTCGGGCATGGCCGACCGCGTGGCGCTGATGTACGCCGGGCAGATCATCGAAGTTGCGACGGCGCAGGACTTCTTCCGCTCGCCCCAGCACCCGTACGCACGCTTGCTGCTCAACGCCTTGCCCGATTCGAGCAAGCGCGGCGGCACGCTCGCTGCCATCGCCGGCACGGTGCCGCCGCTGTGGCAGGACTTCAACGGATGCCGCTTCGCACCGCGTTGCGACCGCGTGATGCCGGAGTGCCACACCACCCGGCCCGAGCTGATTCACACCGCGAGCGAACACGTGGTGCGCTGCCTGCTCTACCGCGACGGCGCGACGCCGGCGGCGCACAGTGTGGCGATTGCGGCCGCACAGCCGCCGAAGCCGGCATCGGTTGGCGAAACACTGCTGGACGTGCAACACCTGTCGGTGCGTTTCCCCATCCGAAAGGGCGTTTTGCAACGTGCCCGCAGCTACTTCAATGCGGTCAACGACGTGTCGTTCAGCATCGCATCGGGCGAGACGCTGGCCCTGGTGGGCGAGTCGGGTTGCGGCAAGACGACCACCGGCAAGGCCATCGTCCAGTTGCTGCGCCAGCAGGCGGTGATCGAGGGCGCGGCGCTGTTCCGCGGCGAGGATCTGTTCACCCTGCAGGGCGATGCGTTGCGCAATGCGCGCAGCGCCATCCAGATCATCTTTCAGGATCCCTTTGGCTCGCTGAACCCACGCATGCGCGTGTTCGACTTGCTCGAAGAGGGCCTGCTGGCCCTGCGGCCGGACATGTCTGCCGAGCTGCGGCGCACCGAACTCGAAACACTGGTCGACCGCGTGGGGCTGCGGCGCGACGCTTTGCAACGCTATCCGCACGAGTTCTCTGGAGGCCAGCGCCAGCGCATCGCCATTGCCCGCGCACTTGCGCTCAAGCCCAGCCTGATCGTGTGCGACGAGCCCACCTCAGCGCTGGATGTGTCGGTTCAGGCGCAGATCCTCAACCTGCTGCGCGAACTGCAGCGGGAGCTGGGTGTGTCCTACCTGTTCATCACCCACAACATCGGAGTCGTCGAGTACATCGCAGACCGCGTGGTCGTGATGCAGCGGGGGCGCATCGAGGAAGCCGGGCGTTGCGACGAGGTGCTGAGCCATCCTCAGTCGGCCTACACCCGCACCCTGCTCGCCGCCGTGCCGCGGATCGAGTCACACGAAGCGGCCGTGTAAAGCTCGGGTGGTTCCGGGGGGAGACATTCGTTCGTTGCTGGCATGTTGCCCGCAGCCAACGCTGACGCGGCTTTCCCGCGAGAGTCGCCCCCCTAATTCGCGGCGCTTGCAAGCCCGAAACACAGTCCTCGGCAATGACCCATGCGCCGCCAGCCCGCAAGAACATTGGCTTCCTGGCGCGAAACCTGCAAGGCATTGAAATGGCCTAGAACGCCATGGGTGGGACGAACCGGGAAATACCCTCGGCAAGCCCCATTTCGGTTCAGTGACAATTCGTTTACACGTCCTCATAGACAAGACGTGGCCGGTCCACAAAGCCGACACGCGTCCTGCAGTGAGAGTGGTTTATCCATCAACCTTTCAGTGTTTCAGGAGATCAAATGTTTAAAAGAACGAAGGTCTGCTCAGGCTTGATGCTGGCGTTCGGCGGAAGCCTGGCGCTCGGCGTCCTGCCTGCTCATGCTCAGCAGCAATTGGAGCGCGTCGAGATCACCGGTTCGTCGATCAGGCGAGTCGACGCAGAAACCGCTCTGCCGGTTCAGATCATCAACAAGGAAGAAATTGCACGCTCAGGTGTCCAGAGCACCGAGCAGTTGATGCAGACGATTTCCGCGATGTCCAGCCAGGGTGGCATC
>NZ_DASSRA010000269.1:0-5384 GCF_035702065.1 Rhizobacter sp. | reverse complement strand
GCGCGCGCTCCTCTTCCTGCAGCCGCAGGATCTTGCGCTGCACCTTGCCGGTGGTCGTCATCGGCAAGGCGTCGATGAACTCGATCTCCTTCGGGTACTCGTAAGGTGCGAGTTGGCCCCGCACGTGCCGCTGAAGCTCCTCTACCAGCGCCGGCGTGCCGCTGTGGCCGGCGGCGAGCACCACGTAGGCCTTGACGACTGCGCCGCGCTCGGCATCGGGTTTGGGCACCACCGCGGCGTTGGCCACCGCGGCGTGCTTCACGAGGCAGTTTTCGATCTCGCTCGGCCCGATGCGGTAGCCGGCGGCCTTGAACACGTCGTCGCTGCGGCCCTGGTACCAGAGGTAGCCGTCTTCATCCATCACGGCGGTGTCGCCGGTGCGGCACCACGAGTCGTTCGGATCTCCGGTGAACTTGGCGCGCGTGGCGTCGTCGTTCTTCCAGTAGCCCAGGAAGAAGATCGGGTCGGGCTGGCCGTGGATGTCGCGGCGGTGCACGGCCACGTCGCCGGGTGTGCCGCGCGGGCATTCGCGGCCTTCGTCATCGATCACGGCAATGCGGTGGCCGGGGTAGGGCCGGCCCATGCTGCCGGGGCGTGCAGGCCAGGCGGGGTGGGGGCTGCCGGTGGTGTCGACGTACTGGCCGCAGTTGCCCACCACGTAGTTGATCTCGGTCTGGCCGAACATCTCGTTGACGGTGACGCCGAGCTGCTGCTGGCAGTAGCCGAACACCGCATCACCCACCGCCTCGCCGGCGCTCATGATGGCGCGCAGCTTGAGGTCGTAGCGCTCCAGTGGTTGCGGCACGGCCTTCATCATGGCCTTGAGCGCCGTCGGAAAGAGGAAGGTGTTGGTCACGCCGTAGCGCGCCATCAGGTCGAATGCCTTCTCCGGCGTGAAGCGGCCCTGGTAGGCCACGATGGGGTGGCCGAAGTAGAGCGTGGGCAGCAGGGCGTCCATCAGGCCGCCGGTCCAGGCCCAGTCGGCGGGCGACCAGAATACGTCGCCACGCTGCGGGAACCAGTTCTGGCTGCACACGAAGCCCGACAGGTTGCCGATCAGCGCACGGTGCGGGATCAGCGCGCCCTTGGGCGGCCCGGTGGTGCCACTGGTGTAGATGAGCACGGCCGCATCGTCGGCATGGGTGACCTGCGCATGAAAGCTGGCCGGCTCACGGGCGAGCAGCGTCGTCCAGTCGGCATCGCCCTGGCCTTGCGCACCGCCCACCGCCACCACGCTGCGCAGCAATGGGCATTCGGCGCGTGCGGCGCGCAGGTTGGCGATGCTGCTCTCGTCGACCAGCGCCACGCCGGCCTCGCTGTGCTGCAGCCGGTAGGCCAGGGCCTCGGGGCCAAACAGCATCGACAAGGGCATGGCCACGGCCCCCAGCTGGTAGATGGCGATGTGGGCGATGGCGGTTTCAATGCGCTGCGGCATCACGATGGCCACGCGGTCACCGTGGCCCACGCCCAGCCGCTGCAGCGCGTGGCTGAGGCGATTGGCCTGCGCCTGCAGGCTGGCGTAGTCGCACTGCAGCGTCTGGCCGTTCTCGTGCTCGTAGAACACGGCCACCGCCTCCGGCGTTTCGCGCGCCCAGCGGCCGCAGCACACGTCGGCGATGTTGAAGCGCTTGGGCAGCTTCCAATGGAAGCCACGGTGGAGCTGGTCGTAGGCCGTGGGGGTGGGCTTGGGCATGCGGCGAGCATAGGGCGTGGGGCTTGTGGGGTGGCACGGGCGGGCCATTGCTCAGGGAATGCCCTAGGCGCTCAAGTTGCCGCCGGCCGTGCCGATATCCGCGCTAAGCGAGAGGCGTTCGTCATTCATCTGCCGCTCGCAAGACACCTACAGGAATGACGTTTTGCCCTACGCCCTACTGTCTGCCGTCCGAAGCCGCATCCGGCTGGGCGCAGCCGCGCCCTTCAACATCAGGGACATCGACCACACCCTGCTGCTCGCGCGCGGGCAGTTGATCCGCGACGAGGCCCAGCTCGACGCCTTGTTCAGCCGCGGCGCCGTGGTCGATGCCGCCGAGGTGAGGAACCCGCGCGCCGAGGTCGACAAGGCCCGCGCCGACCGCCTGCCGGCGCTGTGGAGCCGCAGCGTGGACCGCGTCGGCGGCATCCTGCGCACGCCCGAGTCGCCCGAGTTCGCCCATGCGCTCGACGAGGCGGCCGAGCCCGTGCTGGCCCTGGTCCAGCGCGACCCCGACCTTGCCATCTTCCAGGTGATCCGGCAGGCAGACGAGGGCAAGAGCTCGTACGGCGTCTCGCACTCGGTGCATGCCGCCATCGCCTGCTACCTGGTGGCACAGCGCCTGGGCTGGGGGCAGGACGATGTGGAGCGTGTGTTCAAGGCGGCGCTCACGATGAACGTCTCGATGATCGAGCTCCAGGGCCGACTGGCCACGCAGCTCACGCCGCCCACCGCCGCGCAGCGCAAGCAGATCCATGAGCACCCGCACCGCAGTGCCGAGATGCTGGAGGCCTCGGGCGTCACCGACGCCGATTGGCTCAACGCCGTGCGCCAGCACCACGAGGTGCCTGGCGGGCACGGCTACCCCAGCGGCGCCCAGGACGTGAGCGAGATGGCTTCGCTGCTGCGCCGGGTGGACGTCTACACGGCCAAGCTCAGCCCGCGCAACACACGCCAGGCGCTTGCGGCGAACCAGGCGGGGCGCGATCTCTTCCTGCAGGACAGCCAGCACCCGATGTCGGCGGCCATCATCAAGGAGTTCGGCATCTACCCGCCGGGTTGCCCCGTGCAGCTGCAAAGCGGCGAGGTGGGCATCGTGGTCAAGCGCGGCCCGACCGCCAACACGCCGCTGGTGGCGGCGCTCAGCAACGGCGACGGCGATGCCTTGCGTGAGCCTGTGCTGCGCCGGACCGAAGAGCCGAGCCAGGCTGTCGTGGCCGTGGTACCCGAGACGGCGCTGCGTGTGCGCGTGTCGCCCGAGAAGCTGCTGGCCCTGGCCGGGCGCGAACCGTCGGGTGCGTGACGCCCGCCCCGGGCAGGCCCGTCGCGATTGCGGCACACTGACGCGCTCCGTCCCACCTCTCTCTTCTTTCCATGCAGCACGTCACCCTCGGCCGCAGCGACCTGCGCGTCACCTCCATCTGCCTGGGCACCATGACCTTCGGCGAGCAGGTCGGCGAAGCACTGGCTCACCAGCTTCTCGACCATGCCGTGGCACGCGGCATCGACTTCATCGACACCGCCGAGATGTACTCGGTGCCGGCGCGGCGCGAGACCTACGGCGCCACCGAACGCATCATCGGCAACTGGTTCGCCAGCCGCCCCGGCATGCGCCAGAAGGTGGTGCTCGCCACCAAGGTGGCCGGCCCCTCGCGCAACATGGACTGGGTGCGCAACGGTGCCGCCAACCTCACACCGGCCGACATCCGCCAGGCCTGCGACGACAGCCTCGCGCGCCTGCGCACCGATTGCATTGACCTCTACCAGATCCACTGGCCCAACCGCAATGCGCCGATCTTCGGCGGCATCTACTTCGACCCGAAGCACGACAAGGAATACACCTCCATCCGCGAGCAGCTCGAGGCCTTGGCCGGCCTGGTGAAGGCGGGCAAGGTGCGCTACATCGGCTTGTCCAACGAGACGCCCTGGGGCGTGAGCGAGTTTGTCAAGCTGGCTGAGGCGCACGGTCTGCCGCGCGTGGCCACGGTGCAGAACCCGTACGCGCTCACCAGCCGTGCGCTCGACAACGGGCTGGACGAGACGCTTTACCGGCTGGATGTCTCGCTGCTGGCCTATTCACCGCTCGCTTTCGGGGCGCTCACCGGCAAGTACGACGCGACCGGCTTCCAGACATCGAAGGAACTGGGCCGCCTGGCCGCTTTCGAGTCCTCGCGCAAGCAGCGCTGGGGCCGCGCCGAGGCGCTCGAGGCCGCGCGGCTCTACAACGCGCTGGCGCGCCAGCACGGCCTCACGCCGACGCAACTGGCCCTGGCCTTCTGCTACACGTCGTGGCGCGTGGCCAGCACCATCATCGGCGTGACCAACCAGCAGCAGCTGGATGAGGATCTCGATGCCGCGAGCGTGACCTTGTCTGCCGAGCTGCTCGCAGAGATCGACACCATTCGCTGGAAGCACCGCGATCCGGCGCAATGATGCTGGCCCCCCAGTCGCTTCGCTCCTGCCCCCAAGGGGCGCCACCCAGCGGCCCGGCAAAGCCGGCTCCGCGGGTGTTGCTTGATCTGTCGCTTCGCTCCTGACGCATGGCCAAGAAGGATCACGTTTCTGAGACTCCCGCGACGCAGCTGCTCAAGTCGCGCAAGGTGCCCTACACCGAGCACATCTACGAGTACGTCGACCACGGCGGCACCACCGAGTCGGCGCGCCAGCTGGGCGTGGACGAGCACCACGTGGTGAAGACCCTGGTGATGGAAGACGAGAACGCCAAGCCGCTCATCGTGCTGATGCACGGTGACCGGCAGGTGAGCACCAAGAACCTCGCGCGGCAGATCGCCACCAAGAAGGTCGCGCCCTGCAAGCCCGAGGTGGCGCAGCGCCACAGCGGCTACATGGTGGGTGGCACCTCACCCTTCGGCACCAAGAAGGCCATGCCGGTCTACGTGGAAGAGAGCGTGCTCGCGCTGCCGCGCATCTACATCAACGGCGGGCGGCGGGGCTACCTGGTGGGCATCGCGCCGCAGGTGCTGGTCGAGGTGCTGGGCGCGAAGCCGGTGCAGTGTGCCGGTGCAGAATAGGCGCCTCGATAACAAGACACCCCCACAGGCCGTTCGATGGAGACTCTCTACGCTGCCGCCGCCACGCTCGCGGCCTACCTGATCGGCTCGCTCTCGTTCGCCGTGATCATCAGCCGCGTGATGGGCCTGTCGGACCCGCGCAGCTACGGCTCGGGCAACCCCGGCGCCACCAACGTGCTGCGCTCGGGCAACAAGACAGCCGCCATCCTCACGCTGGTGTTCGATGCGCTCAAGGGCTACGTGCCGGTGGTCCTGGCACTGGTCTTCGGCCCGCGCTTCGGCCTGGGCAATGGCACCGTGGCGCTGGTGGGCCTGGCGGCCTTCCTGGGGCACCTTTGGCCCGTGTTCTTCCGCTTCGAGGGGGGCAAGGGCGTGGCCACGGCGGCGGGCGTGCTGCTGGGTTTCAACCCCTGGCTGGGGCTGGCCACACTGGCCACCTGGCTGATCATCGCGGTGTTCTTCCGCTACTCGTCGCTGGCGTCCCTGGTGGCCGCGGCCTTCGCGCCCTTCTACCAGCTGCTGATCTGGGACCATGACGCCATCGCTGCGGCCATCGTGGTGATGAGCCTGCTGCTGATCTGGCGCCACAGTGCCAACATCCAGAAGCTCATCGCCGGCAAGGAAAGCAAGATCGGCCAGAAGGCCGGTGCCGCCGCCCACGC
>NZ_DASSRA010000268.1:0-3413 GCF_035702065.1 Rhizobacter sp. | reverse complement strand
CCATGAGCGAACCCGAGCGCGACCGCAAGCTGCTGCAGGCCGACACCTTGCTGGCCGACTGGCCCCTGGTGCGGCTGGACGACGAAGGCGCCGGCCGCTTCCTGAGCGGTGTGCGCCGCCGCACGCCGCTGGCCGATGCACCGCGCGTGCGGGTCTACGGCCCGCAGCCGAAAGCATTCTTGGGGAGCGGCCACATCGCGGGCGGCGAACTGATTTCCACCAGGCTGCTGAGCCCAATCGAGGTGCAAGGCCTCCTGAACACAGAAACTGCAGAGAGCAACGTATGACCCGTCAGATCCGCAACATCGCCATCATCGCCCACGTCGACCACGGCAAAACCACCATGGTCGACCAGCTGCTTCGCCAGTCGGGCACCTTCGCCGAGCACGAGAAGGTGGTCGACACCGTGATGGACAACAACGCCATCGAACGCGAGCGCGGCATCACCATCCTGGCCAAGAACTGCGCGGTCAGCTGGGAAGGCACGCACATCAACATCGTCGACACCCCGGGGCACGCGGACTTCGGTGGCGAGGTCGAGCGTGCGCTGTCCATGGTCGACGGCGTGGTGCTGCTGATCGACGCCCAAGAAGGCCCGATGCCGCAGACGCGCTTCGTGACCAAGAAGGCGCTGGCCCTGGGCCTGAAGCCCATCGTCGTGGTGAACAAGGTCGACAAGCCGGGCGCCAAGCCCGATGCGGTCATCAATGCCGCCTTCGACCTGTTCGACAAGCTGGGCGCCAACGATGAGCAGCTCGACTTCCCCGTGGTCTATGCCTCCGGCATCAACGGCTGGACCTCGCTGACCGAAGGCGCTCCGGGCGAGCAATGGGGCCCCGACATGTCGGCCCTGTTCAACACCATCCTGAAGCACGTTCCGCCCAACAGCGGCGATGCCAACGCGCCGCTGCAGCTGCAGATCTCCGCGCTCGACTTCTCCACCTTCGTCGGCCGCATCGGTGTCGGCCGCGTCAGCCAGGGCACGCTGAAGCCCGCGATGGACGTGCTGGTCATGGAAGGGCCGGACGGCAAGTCGGTCAAGGGCCGCATCAACCAGGTGCTGACCTTCCAGGGCCTGGACCGCGTGCAGGTCACCGAAGCCGGCCCCGGCGACATCGTGCTGATCAACGGCATCGAAGACATCGGCATCGGCGTCACCGTCACCAGCCCCACCGACCCGGCACCGCTGCCCATGCTGAAGGTCGACGAACCCACGCTGACGATGAACTTCTGCGTCAACACCAGCCCGCTGGCCGGCCGCGAAGGCAAGTACGTCACCAGCCGCCAGATCTGGGACCGCCTGCAGAAGGAACTGCAGAGCAACGTGGCGCTGCGCGTCAAGGAAACCGGCGAAGACGGCGTGTTCGAGGTGATGGGCCGCGGCGAACTGCACCTCACCATCCTGCTGGAGAACATGCGCCGCGAAGGCTACGAGCTGGCCGTGAGCAAGCCACGCGTGGTGTTCCACGACGTCGACGGCGTGCGCCACGAGCCGATCGAGCTGGTGACGGCCGACATCGAAGAAGGGCACCAGGGTGGCGTGATGCAGGCCCTGGGCGAGCGCAAGGGCGAGCTCGTCAACATGGAGCCGGACGGCCGTGGGCGCGTGCGCCTGGAGTACCGCATTCCGGCCCGTGGCCTGATCGGCTTCTCCAACGAGTTCATGAACCTGACCCGTGGTTCCGGCCTCATCAGCAACATCTTTGACGGCTACGAGCCGCACAAGGGCGAGATCGGCGGGCGCAAGAACGGCGTGCTGATCTCCATGGACGACGGCGAGATCTTCACCTACGCCCTGGGCAAGCTCGACGACCGCGGCCGCATGTTCGTGAAGGCGAACGACCCGGTGTACGAGGGCATGATCGTCGGCATCCACAACCGCGACAACGACCTGGTCGTGAATGCCACGCGCACCAAGCAGCTCACCAACTTCCGTGTCTCGGGCAAGGAAGACGCCATCAAGATCACGCCGCCGATCGACCTCACGCTGGAGTACGGCGTCGAGTTCATCGACGACGACGAACTGGTCGAGATCACGCCCAAGAGCATCCGCGTGCGCAAGCGCCACCTGAAGGAACACGACCGCAAGCGTGCTTCTCGCGAAGCAGCCTGATCAGGTTGCGGCGGAAGCAATGCGGTTGACGCACGGGCGCGCCGTCGCCCTGATGGTGCTGACCACGCTGCTGTGGAGCACGGCCGGCGTGATCGTGCGCCACCTTGACTCGGCGCGCAGCTTCGAGATCACCTTCTGGCGCAGTGCCTTCAACGCCCTGGCCCTGGGTGTGGCGCTGTTCTGGATGCGCGGCCCGAGCCTGTGGCGCAACCTGCGCGGGGCCCCGTGGCCGGTGTGGGTGTCGGGGGCGTGCTGGACAGTGATGTTCACCGCCTTCATGGTGGCCGTCTCGCTCACCACCGTGGCCAACGTGCTCATCACCATGGCACTCGGTCCGTTGGTGACGGCCTTGTTCTCGCGCCTGTTCCTCAACCACCGCCTGGCCTGGCGCACCTGGGCCGCCATCGGCGTGGCCGGTGCCGGCATCGCGTGGATGTTCAGCCAAGGCGCCAGCAGCGGCTCCTTGCTCGGCACGACCGTGGCACTGGCGGTGCCCATTGCCGCCGCCATCAACTGGACGGTGCTGCAGCACGTGAACCACGGTGAAGCGGACGGGCAGGACATGCTCCCCGCGGTGCTGATCGGTGCCATCTGCTCATCCTTGCTGACCCTTCCGCTGGCCTACCCATTCCAGGCCACGCCGCACGACGTGGGCTGGCTCGCGGTGCTGGGCGTGGTGCAACTGGCCATTCCCTGCCTGCTGGTGGTGGTGCTCACCCGTGTGCTGCCGGCACCTGAGCTCTCGCTGCTGGGCCTGCTGGAGGTGATCTTCGGCGTGCTGTGGGCCTGGTGGTTCGCGGGCGAGGAGCCGGGCTCCACGGCGCTGACGGGCGGGGCGCTCGTGATCGGCGCGCTGGTCGCCAACGAACTGTGGGCTCTGCGCGAGCCGCAACGAACGAAAGCCTGAGTCGCATGAACGTCCTGAGCGAGATCCGCGGCAACCTGGGCGTCATCACGCTCAACAAGCCGCAGGCCCTGAATGCCTTGTCGCTGGCCATGGTGCGTGACATCACCACCGCCTTGCTGCAATGGCGCGATGACGCGCAGGTGACCGCGGTGCTGCTGCGCGGCGCCGGACGCGAAGGCAAGGCACCCGCCTTTTGCGCGGGTGGCGACATCCGCTTCTTTCACCAGGCTGCGCTGGCCGGCGACCCGACGCTGGAAGACTTCTTCACCGAGGAATACACGCTCAACCACCTGATCCACGCCTATCCGAAGCCCTACGTCGTCTTCCTCGACGGCATCGTGATGGGCGGCGGCATGGGCATCTCGGCGCACGGCGGCGACCGCAGCCTGCGCC
>NZ_DASSRA010000267.1:0-3606 GCF_035702065.1 Rhizobacter sp. | reverse complement strand
CTGGCCGCCGCTGCCTTCTTCCTGATCCGCTTCCTGCTGCACCGCTTCGGCCCGCAAGCCGCCACCCAGCAGCGCATGCACCTGTCGCCGGCGGGCGGTGCACCGTCGTTCGACAACGCACCCGCCTTCGGTTCGGGCGGTGCTGCCGCTCCAGTCGCGCGCGAGCCGAGCTTCGCCACGGCGCACAGCCTGCCGGCCGGCTTTGACGCGCCCGCCTTCGAGCGCGTCGCCAAGCTGATCTTCATCCGCATGCAGGCGGCCAACGACGCCGGCAACCTGGACGACCTGCGCCAGTTCGCCACGCCGGAGATGTTCGCCACCTTCCGGCTCGACCTGCAGGACCGCCAGGGCGCTGGCCAGCAGACCGACGTGGTGCAGCTCAACGCCCAGGTGCTCGACTTCGCGCAAGAGGCGGAGCGCCAGGTCGTCAGCGTGCGCTTCCACGGGCTGATTCGTGAGGAGAAGGACGGCGCCACCACGCCGTTCGACGAGATCTGGCACCTCGTCAAGCCGAACGACGGCAGCAGCGAGTGGGCCATCGCCGGCATCGCGCAGAGCGACGCCGCGTAAGCCTTCAGGCGCCCGCTGCCAGTGGCAGCGGGTCGTCCCACCCCAGCAGTTCGGCCAGGCGGCGGGTGACCCACACCGCCTCGGCCTCACTCACGCCCGCCTCGCCAGAGAGCATCCCGGCGTGGATGCGTTCCAGCACATCGCCCTCGGTGATGCCCAGCTGCCACAGCTGGGTCTGCGCCGTCTCGGTCAACAGGCCGGCCAGGTCTTCGCAGTACTCGTAGCGTTGCTGGATCTCCGCCCGCGGCGCAGTGGGCTTGATGCGCCCCGGTGGCACGAAGAGCGCGATGAACGAAGGCGGGATCTCGATCTGGTTGTCGTCGGACATGGCGCCGATTGTCGGCGGACTCAGCGCGGCCAGCCGCCGACCCAGCGGTCCAGCAAGGCCAGCGCTTCGTCAAACTCGAAGTCGTTGACCTTGCCGGAGATTCCTTGCACGGCGTCCCGGTGCTCGGCGCTGCCGGCGACCAGGTTCTCCAGTTCACCGACGAGACCGAGCGCCGCCGGATCGTTCTCGGCAAGCCGTTGGCGCAGACGCTCGACACAGTCCCGCAGGCGTTCGGGCGACAGCGCGGCCGGCGTCGTGTCCGCCGAGGACGGTGGCGGTGCGGCATCGATCCCCTGCAGCCCGCTCACCACGACCTGCAGTTCGTCGCGCACCCGGGCGAGCATGTCGCTCAACGCGTCGCGACCCAGCCCGCGCCGGCAGGCCTCTTCGACGGCGGCCGCCGCGCTCGCCAGGCGGGTCGCGCCGATGTTGGCGGCCGTGCCCTTCAAGGTGTGTGCCACGCGCTCGGGCGCCGAACGGTCGGTGCCCTCCAGCGCGGCCGCAAAAGCCGTGTCGAACGAGGCCTGCGAGTCGCGGAACTTGAGCAGCATGCGCCGGTACAGCCCGAGGCGGCCCTGGCAGGTGGCCAGGCCGGCCGCGCGGTCGATGCCCGGCAGGACGGGGATGTCCGGGCCATCGTCGGCCGGTGAATGCCGGGCGGGGGCCGGCGTCGCGGCGCGACGAGGCTGTATCCACCGGGCCATCGTCGCGAACATCGCCGCTTCGTCGAGCGGCTTCGCAATGTGGTCGTTCATGCCGCTGTCGAGTGCCTTCTCCCGGTCGCCCGCCATCGCGTTGGCGGTGAGCGCAATGATGGGCAGCTCACGGAACACCGCCTGCTCGCGCAACCGCCGCGTGGCCGTGTAGCCGTCGAGCACGGGCATCTGGCAGTCCATCAGCACGCCGTCGAACGCGGCGTCCCGCGCCAGCAGGTCAAGTGCCTCCTCGCCGTTCGAAGCGATGACCACCTGGATGCCCGCCGCTTCCAGCAGGTCGCGCGCGAGTTCCTGGTTCATGTCGTTGTCCTCGACGACCAGCACCCGCGCCCCCGCCAGCCGGGCGATGTCGGCGGCAGATCGGCTGGAGCGCTCTCGCGATCGCGTGTCGGCGAGCAACTCCTTGCCGAGCACCTGGCCGACCGCCTCGAGCAGCGTCGAGGCCGTGACCGGCTTCGTCAGGACGACGGGGAGGCTCACGTGGTGCTGATGAGCGGCCTCCAGGGCCTCGTCGCGCCCGAACGCCGTGACCATGATGACGGGCGGTGACCGCCCGGGGGACTGCGCTTCGATGAGTCGCGCCGCTTCCACGCCGTCCATGCCGGGCATCTTCCAGTCGAGCAGCACGAGCTGGTACGGCAGGCCCTTCCGTTCGCACGCAGACACCTGCGCAAGGGCCTCGCCCCCACTGCGCGCCAGATCGACCTCCAGCCCGAAGCCCTGCGCCATCGACGACAGGATCTCGCGGGCGCTTGCGTTGTCGTCCACGACCAGGGCGCGCAGGCCGACCAGCTCGTCGGCCTTGAACATGCGGCGCGGCTGCGGCTGTGCCTGCAGCCCGAAGCTCGCCGTGAAGTGGAAGACCGAGCCCTTGCCCGCCTCGCTGTCGACCCAGATCCGCCCGCCCATCAACTCGACCAGGTTCTTCGAGATGGTGAGGCCCAGCCCGGTGCCACCGTAGCGGCGCGTGATCGAGCTGTCGGCCTGGCTGAAGGCCTGGAACATCCGCCCGACCTGCTCGGGCGTCATGCCGATGCCGGTGTCGCGCACGCGGAAGTGCAGCATCACGTTGTCGTCATGCTGCTCCTGCACCGCCACATCGACGACGACCTCGCCCGTGTCGGTGAACTTGACGGCGTTGTTGCCGAGGTTGACCAGCACCTGCCCCAGCCGCAACGGGTCGCCGATCAGCGCAGTCGGCAGGTCCGTCGGTGCGCTGAACAGCAGCTCGAGCCCCTTGGCCTCGGCCTTCAGGCCCACCATGTTGGCAAACTCGTCGAGCACGTCCTCGAGGCGAAACGGCACCCGCTCCAGGCTCAGCTTGCCGGCCTCGATCTTCGAGAAGTCGAGGATGTCGTTGATGATCCCCAGCAGGTTCTCGGCCGCGCGGTGCACCTTCTCGATGTAGTTGCGCTGCCGCTTGTCGAGCTGCGTCTTCAGCGCCAGGTGGCTCATGCCGATGATGGCGTTCATCGGCGTGCGGATCTCGTGGCTCATGTTGGCGAGGAAATCGCTCTTCGCGCGCGTGGCCTCCTCGGCGATCTCACGCGCCCGCTGGACGATGGCCTCGGCCGCCTTGCGCTCGGTGATGTCGCGCACCGAGGCACACACGCACACGCCGCGGCCCTCGATCGCCGGGAGCTGCGACAAGCCGATCTCGACCGCAAAGCGGCTGCCGTCCTTGCGCTGCCCTTCCAGCACCGACTGCGCGCGCCCCATCTGGCGCGACCGACCCTGCGCCATGAAGCCGGCGCGCAGCTGCGGATGTTGCGCGCGGCTGGCAGGTGGCACCAGCACCTCCATCGGCTGGCCGATGAGCTCGCCGTGCGCGTAGCCGAACAGCTCATCGAGCTGCGGGTTGGTGAGCAGCACGCGCCCGCCGGCATCGATGACGAGCATGCCATCAGGCGCCGCTTCGACGATGCCCTGGTACCAGGCCCGTGTGAGCTCCAGTTCGGCCTGCTGCGCCTTCAGCTCGGCGCCCTGGCGGCT
>NZ_DASSRA010000266.1:0-19386 GCF_035702065.1 Rhizobacter sp. | reverse complement strand
AGACGCTGGACGCCGGCGCCTACGGCGTGATCTGCCCGATGGTGAGCACGCGCGAGGACGCGCAGAAGCTTGTGGCCTACACCAGCTACGCGCCCAAGGGCACGCGCAGCTTCGGCCCCATCCGCGCGCTGCTCTACGGCGGTGCCGACTACCCGCAGCACGCCAACGACACCATCGTGCGCTTCGCGATGATCGAGACGGCACAGGCGCTCGACAACCTCGACGACATCCTGAGCGTGGAAGGCCTGGACGCGATCTACATCGGCCCCTCCGACCTCTCTCTCGCGCTCGGCTGCACGCCGACCTTCGACGACGTGGACCCGAAGGCCGCGCAGGCCATCGACCACATCCTCGAGCGCGCCAAGGCGCACGGCGTGGTGGCCGGCATCCACAACGGCGGGCCTGACGCGGCGCTCAAGCGCATCGCCAAGGGCTTCCAGTTCGTCACCGTCAGCTCCGACGCGCGGCTGATGGCCGCGGGCGCGCAGCAGACCATCGCCAAGATGCGCGCCGGCGCCGCCAAGCCCGACGCTGGTTCCGGCTCCTACTGAACACAAAGACACCAAGGATTGACGACATGAAGATCGGATTCATCGGCCTGGGCATCATGGGCGCGCCCATGTGCGGCCACTTGATCGCCGCCGGCCACGAACTGTTCATCCACACGCGCAAGGCGCCGCCGGCCGAGATCGGCGCCAAGGCCAAGAGCCTGCCCAGCGCCGCCGCCGTGGCGCAGGCGGCCGAGGTGGTGATCCTGATGCTGCCCGACACGCCCGACGTGCAGAGCGTGCTGTTCGACAAAGGTGGCGTCGCCGAAGGCTTGTCCAAGGGCAAGGTGGTGGTCGACATGAGCTCCATCTCGCCGATGGAGACCAAGGCCTTCGCCAAGAAGATCGAGGCGCTGGGTTGCGACTACGTCGACGCGCCTGTCTCGGGCGGCGAAGTCGGCGCCAAGGCCGCCTCGCTCACCATCATGTGCGGCGGCAAGGAAGCGGCCTTCGAGCGCGTGAAGCCCTTGTTCGAGAAGATGGGCAAGAACATCACGCTGGTCGGCGGCGTGGGCGACGGCCAGACCACCAAGGTTGCCAACCAGATCATCGTGGCGCTCAACATCGCCGCCGTCAGCGAAGCGCTCGTGTTCGCCAGCAAGGCCGGCGCCGACCCGGCCAAGGTGCGCCAGGCGCTGATGGGCGGCTTTGCCGCCAGCCGCATTCTTGAAGTGCATGGCGAGCGCATGATCAAGCGCACATTCAACCCGGGCTTTCGCATCGGGCTGCACCAGAAGGACTTGAACCTCGCACTGCAGGGCGCGCGCACGCTGGGCGTGTCGCTGCCGCAGACGGCCGGGGCCGCGCAGCTGATGCAGGCGGTCGCTGCGCACGGCGGTGGCGAGCTCGATCACTCCGCACTCGTGAAAGCGCTGGAGCTGATGGCCGACCACAAAGTGATGCCTGACGCTTGATCGAGGATCACAATCGCGGCATGAGCCTGGACCCGCGCGCCTTCCTGCGTACGCTGTTCGATGCCGCCATCGCCGCGGCGCAACCCGATCGCGTGATCGCGCCGCACCTGCCCGCGCCGCCCAAGGGGCGCACCGTTGTCATCGGCGCCGGCAAGGCGGGCGGTGCGATGGCGGCGGCGGTTGACGCGCTGTGGCCGGCCGACAAGCCCCTGTCGGGCCTGGTCGTCACGCGTTACGACCACGTGCCGCCGGCCTACAAGCAGCGGCCCGGGCGCATCGAGGTGGTGGAGGCCGCGCACCCCGTGCCCGACGAAGCGGGCGCGCAGGCCGCGCGCCGCATCGCCGCCCTCACGCAGGGCCTCACCGCCGACGACCTGGTGCTGTGCCTCATCTCCGGCGGCGGCTCGGCCCTGCTGAGCATGCCGGCCGAGGGCCTCACGCTGGCCGACAAGCAGCGCATCAACCAGGCCTTGCTCAAGAGCGGCGCCAGCATCACCGAGATGAACTGCGTGCGCAAGCACCTCTCGGCCATCAAGGGCGGCCGGCTGGCGGCGATGTGCGCGCCGGCGCAGGTCGTGTCGTTGCTGATCTCCGACGTGCCGGGCGACGACCCGAGCGTGATCGCCAGCGGCCCGACGGTGGCCGACGCCAGCACCTGCCGCGATGCGCTCGGCATCCTGCAGCGCTACGGCATCGAGGTGCCGGTGGTCGCGGCCGCAGGGCTGCGCACGGGCGCCTTCGAAACACCCAAGCCCGGTGACCCGCGCCTCGCGCGCAACAGCCTCGCGATGATCGCCACGCCCCAGGCCAGCCTGCTGGCCGCGGCTGAGGCGGCACGCACGGTGGGCATCACCGCCCATGTGCTGAGCGACGAGATCGAAGGCGAGTCGCGCGAGGTCGGCAAGGTGCACGCCGCGCTGGCACGCGCAGTGGCGCGGCGCGGTCAACCCTTCACCAAGCCCTGCGTGATCCTGAGCGGTGGCGAGACGACCGTCACCGTGAGCGGCAACGCCCGCGGCCGCGGCGGGCGGGCCACGGAGTTCCTGCTCGGCTGCGCGACGGCCCTGCAAGCTGAGCCCGGTGTCTGGGTGCTGGCCGGCGACACCGACGGCATCGACGGCATCGAGAGCAATGCCGGCGCCATCGTCACACCCGACACGCTGGCGCGTGCGGCGGCGCTTGGTCACAAGCCCGACGAGTACCTCGCGTCGCACGACGCGTGGGGCTTCTTCTCGACGCTCAACGACCTGGTCGTCACCGGCCCGACCTACACCAACGTCAACGACTTTCGTGCGCTGCTGATCCTGTAGTCACAGCGGCCTCCAGCGTCTTCTTCATCGCCGCCAGGCCCTGCTCGATCATGCTGGCGACGGCCGGTGCCATCGCATGCGGCAGCAGGTCGGCGATCCACACCGCACGGCAGCGCTGCGCGCCGTCGTCGAACACCTGCATCGAGGCGTTGTGATGCGAGAGCCGGCCGCCCACGGCGGACCAGGCCACGCGGCGGCGCGCGTCGTCCACGTCGAGGATCAGCTCGCGCACCACCAGGCCGTTGGCGAAGGTGACGATGCGCGCCTCGCCGCCGTCCATGCGGCAGTCGGCCACGAAGCCGACGGCGATGCGGGTGTGCAGCGCGCCCACGTCGCGCAGCGCAGACCACAGCTGGCTGGCCGGCACGTCGATGACGATCTCTTGGTGGATGGATGCCATGGTGTTCTCCTTGCGATGACCCAGCGTAGGCGCGGTGGGCTGCGTCGGCACGCCGCTTTCGGACACCTTCATCCCTAAAACAAAGGGTGACGCCGCCCCGTGCCTGGGCGCAAGGTAGGCGCCTTCTCGTCCAGGGAGTTGCCATGAGCCAATTCAAACTCGGTGAGGCGTCACGCAAGGAACTCGTGGGCGTGCACCCGCAGCTCGTGAAGACGGTCGAGCGTGCCATCGCGCTCACGGTGCAGGACTTCTCCGTGCACGACGGCATTCGCAGCCTGGCTGACCAGAAGCGCCTGGTCGCCGCCGGCGCGAGCGAGACACTGGACTCGCGCCACATCACCGGCCACGCGGTCGACCTCGTGCCCTTCGTCAACGGCAAGCTGCGCTGGGAGTGGCCGCCCATCTACCGCATCGCCGATGCCATGCGCATCGCGGCCAACGAGCTCGGGACGCCCTTGCGCTGGGGCGGTGCCTGGGACATCGACTTCACCGCCTCCACCGACTCGCCCGAGGACCTGGTGGCCGACTACGTCTCGCGCCGCCGCAAACTCGGTAAACGGGCGTTCATCGATGGGCCACATTTCGAGTTGCCCAAGGCGCTGTTTCCGTAGATCGCCCCAGAGCTTCGTTTGGCACGCGCGTGCACTCGCTCGTCTGCGAAGTTATCCAGTTGGCGCCACAATTCAGGCGTTCAATTCAATACAACACATCATCGCGAGGGAGGTTCACATTGATGTATCGGGAACCTCATGAAAACCAGAGACGTCGTCATCTTCAACGGAAAGAAATTCAAGGTGCCGCAAGGCATCCAACGCATTGATCACCGCGCCACCCATGGCTGGCAACTGCGCTACGGTGGCACCAAGCTCTTCTCCGATGGTTCACAAGACGGCACCGGCGCTGCCGCCGCACTGAGGGCCGCCACCGACGAGCTGCTCAAGCGCATCGCCAAGCTCCCGGCACCTTCGCGCCTGCAGCGTGCCCCCAACGAGAACAAGAGCACCGACCTGCCGGTAGGCATCTCGGGCCCCATCGTGCGCACTCGGCCGGGTGCCAAGGTGAGCGAGTGCAACCTGCTCGTCTCGCTGCCGCGCTATGGCGAGCCGCCCAAGCGCAGCACCATCTACATCGGCAACGAGAACACCTACACCGTGCAGCGCTACAAGAAGGCGCTGGCGCGAGCGATCGAGATGCGCGAAGAGGCCGAGGCCGTCTACCGCCGCGAGGCCACCCGCGCCAAGCGCGCCGATGCACAGGTGCTCATTGCCAAGCAGGGCCGGCGCCCTGCAGCAGTTCGCTGAGGGCTTCGCCGCTGAAACTCAGTTCGGCGACGAGGCGCCCGATGCCGGCAGCCCCAGCCGCTTGGCCGTGCGCTCCACCGCGCTGCCCGCCGTGGCCACGCCACGCGCTGCGGCCGACGCGCCGCGCTCCGCGGCCCCGGTCGCCACCTTGATGCCACGTTCGGCCGCACTGGCCGCGGTGATGAGCCCGCGCTCGGCGGCATGCGCTCCGCGCTTCACAGCGTTCTCGGTCTTGGCAACCACGCCCGAAGCCCCGGAGGAGCTGCTGCCGCCTGCATCGGCGGCGGCGGCGCCGCCTGCGGCCGTCAGCAGGGCGATCACGAACAAGGAACGGTGCAGGGTCTGGCGCATCCGGGTCTCCAACAAGGGCGTCATGATAGCGACGCCGTCTGTAATTCAACGCGGCAAACCCCGTGCCCGACGACCTGCGGCCCCTTGCGGGGCATCACGTCCAGCGAGGCCAGCGCCTGCAGGTAGTTGGGCAGTCGGGGTTGATCTCCTGCTCGACCACCGCGGGCGGGGCAGGTGGGGCCGCGGTGCGATGGGCACCGGCACCGGTGGGGGCTGCGCGAAGGACAACTGAAGAGAACTCATGGGCGTCGATCCAGTTGATGTCCGTTCGCCGCAGTTTGCTCACGCAGTGGGTGAGCGTGAACCGGAAGACGGCGCAAACGCATGGCGCGGGCGCGGCGTATTCTTTGGGCTTCGCCCCTGAAGGAGAGCCTCGCCCATGCTGACCTTGTATTACGCGCCCGGCACCTGCGCCCTGGCCTCGCACATCGCCCTCGAACAGGCCGGCGCCCGCTACGAGGCGGTGCGCGTCGACTTCTCGCGCAACGAGCAGCGCTCGCCCGAGTTCCTGCGCGTCAACCCCAAGGGGCGCGTGCCGGCACTCGTGACCGAGCGCGGCATCCTCACCGAGACGCCGGCCATCCTGCAGTTCATCGCACAGAGCTTCCCGCAGGCCGGCCTGGCGCCGCTCGACGACGTGTTCGAGCTCGCGCGCATGAACGCCATCAACAGCTACCTGTGTTCCACCGTGCACGTGGCGCATGCGCACGGCCGGCGTGCCGCCCGCTGGGCCGACGATGCGGCGGCCATCGCCGAGATGCGCCGCAAGATGCCGCAGAACATGGGCGACTGCTTCGAGCTGATCGAGCGGGAGTACCTGCAAGGCCCGTGGGTACTGGGCGAGAAGCTGAGCGTGAGCGACGCCTACCTTTTCACCATCGCCGGCTGGCTCGAAGGTGACGGTGTCGACCCAGCGCGCTTTCCGCGCGTGGCGGATCACACTCGCCGCATGGCGGCGCTGCCGGCGGTGGCGCGGGTGCTGGCGGCACAGGGCTGAGGCCGCCTCGCCCCCTGAAGATGCAGGCTTGACCACCGTCCGAAGCGGCGAGACAGTCGCGCCGAGGAGGGACCACGCCATGCCTGCTTCCGACTATTCCGCCCGCAGCCCCGAGGCGTACCTGAAGTCGCGCGTCGACTTCAAGACCGACGCCTACACCCGCAAGGGCGACCGCTACCGCTGGAGCTACCTCGGCATCGCCTCCACGGCGGCGGTGGCCGCGGCGGTCGTGCCGGTGCTCATCAACATCCCGGCGGTGCCTTCCATCGTGCCTACGCTGCTGAGCCTGCTGGTGACGGTGCTAGTCACGCTGGAAGGTGTTTTCCACCTGCGGGAGCACTGGAAGAACTACGACCTGATGAAGTCGTTCCTGCGGCAGGAGGCGTGCCTGTACCAGGCGGGCGGCGGCCCCTACCGCCGCAAGGATGCGAACGAAGCCTTCGTGCTGCTCGTCGAGCGCGTCGAAGACGCCATCTCCAAGGAGCGTGCCCAGACGATCGAGATGCGCACCTCGCGTTCTTCGGTGGACGAGCAGGGCAAGGAGGCGCCCGCCCCGGCGCCGAAGCCGCAGGTGTAGACAGGAACGCAATGGCCAGCAAAGCACCCAGGAAAGCCGCAGCACCCAAGGAGCCCGTGCTCCTCTCCGGTGGCAACCCGCAGATCGCCAAGGCCGATGGCGATGCGCCGGTGCAGGCCTACATCGCGGCCATGCCGGGCTGGAAGCGCGAGGTCGGGAGCGCGCTCGATGCATCCGTGACGCGCGTGGTGCCCGAAGTGCGCAAGGCGGTGCGGTGGAATTCGCCTTTCTATGGGGTCGAAGGGCAGGGCTGGTTCCTCTCCTTCCACTGCTTCAACCGCTACGTGAAGGTGACCTTCTTTCGCGGTGCGGCCTTGAGCCCGCAACCGCCCGGTGCCTCCAGGCAGGAGGACGTGCGCTACCTCGACATCCATGAAGGCGAGCCCGTCGACACCGCCGAGTTCGCCGAATGGGTGCAGCAGGCCAGCCGGTTGCCGGGCTGGGGTGCGAATTGACCGAACCATGCACCGCCTGACCATCACGCCAGCCGCGTTGACTGACGCCGAGGCCATCAGCGCGCTGATCCTCGAGCTGAGTGCTCCGTTCTACGACTCGCCCACGCGGGAAGGGTCGGAACCTTTTGTGGCGTCGGTCGGTGCGCAGGCGACGCGCCGCAACCTGTCGGCTGGCAACTTCTCGTACCGCGTGGCCCGCGCGGGGGGTGTACTCGCCGGCGTGGTGGCGCTGCGCGACAACGCGCACCTCTTCCACCTGTTCGTCGCCGAGCCGTTCCAGGGGCAGGGCCTGGCCCGGCGCTTGTGGTCGCTCGTCGAGGCCGAGGCACGGAAGGCCGGCAACCCGGGCCTCTTCACGGTGAACGCGAGCCTCAACGCCGTGCCGGTCTACGAGCGCTTCGGCTTCATGCGCGACGGTGAGGTGCAGCACATGCACGGCATCTCGTTCCAGCCCATGCGCCTCGGACCGGGCAGGAACATCACGCCCCACAGCGATGCCGACGCCGAGCCGGCTCCGGAGAACTGAAGGGCAGAGGCAGAGGCGATCAGGGAGAGAGGTGCAGCGAGCGCGCCCATGCGCGCAGGCCTTCGAGCAGAGTGGGCTGCACCGGTGCCGGAGGCAGGGGCTGCTTCTGCAGCAGGATCGGTCGCGGCTGGGGCGGCACCGCACCCTGCGCGATCAGCCACGCTGAGCCCCGGGCAAGCAGCCAGGCCACGACCACGAAGAGCCCCATGCCCGCGACGGCAAAGAGGATCAGCAGCGCGCCATGCACCCATTCGTCACTGAAGGCAGCGAACAGCACGCCCGATACCGCGGCCACCACACCCGAACGCAGGCTGCCCGTGCCCCCGAGCATGCCGCCGACCGCCAGGGCATAGCAGCCGACGAAGAGCCACGCGCAAATCATTTGCGCGAAGCTCAGGTGGCGAAGTGTGCTGAGGATCCCGTCCATGATGGCTCCCTCCAATGCGTGCCAGCATAGACAGAACTTGTTTCAAAAGGTTGTCAGAAAACGCCGCGTCTTGAGGGGGTCCCCCTCAGCTTGGGGATGCGCGATGCCAGCACGTCAGTGCGCTTGCAACACTTCTGCCCTTCAACGGTGCAAAAGGCCTCGGGTGATAGATTCGCGCCTCGTTGCGGCAAGCCGACGACCTCATGGCCCGACCGAAATCTGTTGCTTCCACGCCGCGCCTTTCGGCGGCAGATCGCCACACCCAGATCATGGACAGCGCCACCGCGCTGATCCTGCAGCGTGGCCTGTTGCACTGCACGCTGGAAGAAGTGGCCACCGCGGCCGGCATCAGCAAGGCGCTGATCTACCGCCACTTCTCCAGCCGCGACGAGCTGCTCAAGGCCTTGCTCGAACGCGAGTTCAGCGTGCTGCGCGGGCGCGGGCTCGGGGCCTTCCCGCCCGACACGCCGTTCGAGCACCTCGTGCGTGAGACCACCGAGAAGACCTTCGAGTACCTGCACGAGCGCGGCGCGATCCTGCGCGAGCTGTTCAGCGACCGTTCGGCGGTGCAGCTGCTGCAATCGCGCGACCGCGACGAGCGCATGGCCAGCACGCGCTTCTTCGTGGAGAAGTCGATCCGCACCTACCGCGTGCCGCCCGAGGTGGCCGAGATCATTGCGGTGATCACCATCAATGCGCCCGCGGCCGCAGCACGCGGCTTGCGCAAGTTCGGCTTCGACCCGCAGCGCAGCGCCGACGTGTGGTCGGAGTTCATCCTCGGCGGCTGGGCCGCGCTGGCAAAGCGCTTCGGCGACGACGCGCCTGCCGATGCGCCGCCCAAGCCGAAGCGTCGCGGTCCTGCGAAGCGCTGAGCTGGTCCATCTGATGCGGTGCAGCGAAGGGATTCCCCTCGCTTGCGCCGCCGAGGTGCGCTTGTAGACTGTTTGTCTACCAGCGACAGCCAAGCGTTCGCGAAGAACCGCCTGGGTGCTCAATTGGTTTGAACAGGCCCGACACGGTTGACAGGCGATGCCGGAGGGAGAGTCCGGCTGCATGTTTTGATGGGGCTTCGGCCCCATCTTTTTGCCGGGTTTGTGCGGGGTCGCCGCTCGACGGTGGCTGCGGCACGATGCCGCGATGACGCCTCACGAATCCGAAGCCGCGCTGCAACAGCAGCTCACCTGGGCCCTGGCGCATGGCATGGCCGTGGCCTTCTGGGCCCAGCGCATGCCGCAGGCGCCGGCGCTCATCTCCGAGCGCGGCGACCTCGGCTTTGCCGAGCTCAATGCCCGCAGCAACCAGCTGGCCCGCGCGTTGCGCAAGCGCGGCCTCGTGGCCGGCGATGGTGTGGCGCTCATCTGCAGCAACCGCAACGAGTTCGCTGAAGTCTTCTGGGCCACGCGGCGCGCCGGCCTGCGCTTCACGCCGATCAACTGGCACCTCACCGGCGACGAGGCGGCTTACATCGTCAACGACTGCGATGCCCGCGTGCTGCTGGCCGATGCGCGCTTTGCCGAAGTAGGCGAGCAGGTGGCCAGGCTCACCCGCTGTGCGCGCATCGCCATCGGCGGGCCCATCGCCGGCTACGACGACTACGAAGCCGTGCTCGCCGCAGAAGCGCCCGACGCCATCGAGCACCCCGTGCTCGGCACCTCCATGCTCTACACCTCTGGCACCACCGGCCGGCCCCAGGGCGTGAGCCGGCCGGCTTCGGCCGCGCCGCCGATGGGTGAGCAGTCGGCCTATCTTGCGGGCCGCAGCGTCCACCTGGCCACCGGCCCGCTGTATCACGCGGCGCCACTGGCCTTCTCGCTCGCGGCACCGCATGCCTGCGGTGCCGCGGTGGTGCTGATGGACGGGTGGGACGCGGCCCGCGCGCTGCAGCTCGTTGCACAGCACCGTGTGACCCACTCGCACATGGTGCCCACCATGTTCCACCGCATGCTCTCGCTGCCCGAGGCGACGCGCCGCGCGGCCGACCTGAGTTCGCTTGTCTACCTGCTGCACGGCGCGGCACCCTGCCCGGTGCCGGTGAAGAAGGCGCTGATCGACTGGCTAGGCCCCATCATGCACGAGTACTACGCCGCGACCGAAGGCGTGGGCTGCATGGTCGACTCGCCCACCTGGCTGCGCAAGCCGGGCACGGTGGGCAAGCCGGCGGACGAGGGCCACATCCGCATCCTTGACGACGAAGGCCGCGCGCTGCCGCCCAACGTGGCCGGCACCGTGTACCTGCGCGCGCCCGAGCTGGGCCGCTTCGTCTATCACAAGGACGAGGGCAAGACCGAGCAGGCCTACCGCGGCGACCACTACACGCTGGGTGACGTGGGCTACCTGGACGACGAGGGCTACCTCTTCCTCACCGACCGCAGCGCCAACCTCATCATCTCGGGCGGCGTGAACATCTACCCGGCCGAGGTGGAGGCGGTGCTGCTCACCCATCCGGCGGTGGCCGACGTGGGCGTGATCGGCGTGCCCAACATGGAGTGGGGCGAAGAGGTGAAAGCAGTCGCCACGCTGCAAGGCGGCCACGCCGCCAGCGAGGCCCTGGCCGCCGAGCTGATCGCCTACTGCCGCGACCGGCTGGCGCACTTCAAGTGCCCGCGCAGCGTCGACTTCGTGGCCGAGCTGCCGCGGCACGACAACGGCAAGCTCTACAAGCAGAAGCTGCGCGAGGCCTACCGGACAAGTTGAGTGGCGGCTTCCGGCCGGCCGAAGCGCCGGCAGGGCCGCTTGGGCGCCTCGCCAAATGCACACCCTGTCACGAATGTGCCGGTTTTGAATGGTCGTGCCGGTCTGCGCAACCCCGGGCGCTCAAGGCCCACCCTATGCTGCCCGATATCGGTTTGAACTCCTGCTTCGTGGGCCATGCTCAAACTCGCTCTCCGTTCGTGGCGGTCACTGTCCGCCGGCACGCGCTTGGTCGTCACGGCCTGCGGCGTGGCGGGCGGCTTGCTGCTGGGGCTGGGCTGCGCCACCTGGTGGACGCTGCAGGGCGCCTATGCCAGCAGCGTGCAGCTGGCCTACAGCGAAGTCGACAGCGCCTCGCAGCGCCTGGGTGACCGCGTGCAGCGCGTGCTCGACCAGGTGAACCGCACGGCCTCGCTGGTCAAGCACTATCAAGAAGACAGCGGCAGCGTCGACCTGGTCGCGCTGGAGAAGACGGGCCTGCTCGCGCCCACCGGCCGCATCTCGGTGGCACTGGCCGACCCGGCCGGCCATGTGTTCGCCAGCACCACCGCGCAAGGCGCCGTGCCCGACAAGGTCAGCCATGTGGCCGACCGGCAGCATTTCCAGGCCTCATGGACACGCACCGGCCTGGCCGTGACGCCGCCGGTCTACACCGAATCGCTGCAGCGCTGGCAGGTGCCGGCGGGCCGCGCGCTCAAGCGCGCCGACGGCTCCTTCGGCGGCGCCGTGCTGCTGGCCTTCGACGCGGCCCTGCTCACCGAAGGCTTCCGCGTCAACGACCAGCCGGGCAACCAGGTGGGCGTGCTGGGGGCGGATGGCATCTTCCTGTCGCGCCTGGCCGACAAGCGCCAGACCTCGGCCGACCTGGTGGACGGCGAGCGCATGGTGCGCACCGCCCAGCGCATCGACCGCAGCATGACGCCCTCGCCCAGCCCGTCGGACGGCGTGGTGCGCTTCACCTCCGTCCAGCACATCCCCGGCTACGACCTGTACGCCATGGTGTCGGTGCCGGCTTCCACCTCGCTCGCC
This sequence comes from Rhizobacter sp., assembly GCF_035702065.1. Taxonomy (GTDB): domain Bacteria; phylum Pseudomonadota; class Gammaproteobacteria; order Burkholderiales; family Burkholderiaceae_C; genus Rhizobacter. The sequence continues at coordinate 7,860 of NZ_DASSRA010000266.1, read as the reverse complement.
GGCTACGAAGCCCTGCGCCGCAACACCCTCGTTGGCGCCGGTGCCGCGGGCCTCGTGATCATCCTCATCACCGTGGTGCTCACGCGCCAGTCGAGCCGACTGCGCCGCACCGTGGTCGAGAAGGAGCAGGCGGAGTTGCGCGTGTTCCATGAGAAGGAGCTGCTCGAAGTGACGCTGGGCTCCATCGTCGACGGCGTGGCCGCCACCAACCACCTGGGCCGCGTGACCTACCTCAACCCGGCGGCCGAAGAGATGACCGGCTGGACCCTGGCCGAAGCCCTCGGCAAGCCGCTCAGCGACGTGGCCTGCCTGGTGCACGCGCACACACGCGAGCGGCTCAGCTGCGGCCTGGCCGAACTGAGCCGCCCCGACGCGCAGCCGCGCACGCCGCGCGACTCGGTGCTGGTGCACCGCAGCGGCGTGCCGCGCTCGATCGAGGATTCGGCCGCGCCCATCCTCAACCGCAATGGCGTGACCATCGGCGCCGTGCTGGTCTTCCACGACGTGAGCCCGGCCAAGAAGCTGGCCGCCGAGATGTCGTACCAGGCCACGCACGACCTGCTGACCGGGCTGGTCAACCGCGCTGCCTTCGAGATGCGGCTGGACGCCGCGCTCGCCACCGACGACCCCAAGGCCAGCGGCGTGGTGATGTTCCTCGACCTCGACCAGTTCAAGGTCGTCAACGACACCTGCGGCCACGCGGCCGGCGACCAGCTGCTCAAGCAGGTGACGGAGCTGCTCACGCAAGAGATCCGCAAGCAGGACACCCTGGCCCGCCTGGGGGGCGACGAGTACGGCGTGCTGCTCGAATCGTGCCCGCTGGAGCCCGCGCTGCGCGTGGCCGAGGCCATGCGCCAGCGCGTGAGCGAGCTGCAGTTCACGTGGGAGGGCCGATCCTTCCAGCTCAGCGTGAGCATCGGCCTGGTGCCCTTCAAGGCGCACCAGTACAGCCGCTCCGACCTGCTGCGCGTGGCCGATTCGTCGTGCTACGTGGCCAAGGAAGGCGGGCGCAACCGCGTGCACGTGCACGACGAGACCGACACCGCCGTGGCCCACCGCAACGGCGAGCTCGACTGGTTCTCGCGCCTGCAGAAGGCGCTCACCGAAGACCGCTTCGTGCTCTACGCGCAGCGCATCGCCTCCATCCAGGAGAACGGTGGCGGCTACGAGAGCGTGGAGGTGCTGATCCGCCTGCAGGACGACGAAGGCAAGATCGTCGCACCCATGGCCTTCATCCCCGCGGCCGAGCGCTACGGCCTCATGCCGCAGATCGATCGCTGGGTCATCTCGAAGGCGCTGGCCATGCACGCCGGCTTCGCGCGCCACTACAAGCTGCCGGCGCGCTTTTCCATCAACCTGTCCGGCGCCTCCATGGCCGACGCCTCGCTGGTCGACTTCGTGCGGCAGGAGCTGCGCCGCCACCGCGTCGCGCCCGAGCTGGTGTGCTTCGAGATCACCGAGACCGCGGCGGTGGGCAACTTCGACGTGGCGGTGAAGCTGATGCACGGCCTGCGCGAGCTGGGCTGCCGCTTCGCGCTCGACGACTTCGGCGCCGGCATGTCCTCGTTCACCTACTTGAAGCGCCTGCCGGTCGACTACGTGAAGATCGACGGCGCCTTCGTGAAGGACATGTCCAAAGACGAGGTCGACTTCGCGATGGTCGAGGCCATCCACAAGATCGCCCACCGCATGGGCCTGCGCACCGTGGCCGAGTTCGTGCAGAACGACGCCACCATCGAGATGCTGCGCGGCCTGGGCGTGGACTACGTGCAGGGCTACGGAGTCGAGAAGCCGCGTCCGCTGGACGATGCCTCGCGCAGCGGCGAGGCTGCGGCGGCGCCGCGCCAGCTCGTGGCTGCCTGACGCTCGCAGTAGGCGCATTCCCACAGCGAAACCCGGCGTGCCGCACTGGCAGCCGCCGGGGGGCGGCACCTAGGATCGTTTCAACGCAGTCCTGTTGAAACGAGGCTCGCCATGGCCACCCCATCAGCCACCGCATCCCGCGCCCTGTGGAAGGGCGCCATCAGCTTCGGCTTGGTCCACATCCCCGTCAGCCTGCACTCCGCCACCACCGAGAGCGGCGTCGACTTCGACTGGCTGGACAAGCGCAGCATGGACCCAGTGGGCTACAAGCGCGTCAACAAGCGCACGGGCAAGGAGATCGACAAGAACAACATCGTCAAAGGCGTTGCCTATGGCGAGGGCAAGTACGTGGTGCTGAGCCCGCAGGAGATCGAGGCGGTGTACCCCAAGTCCACCCAGTCGATCGACATCGAGGCCTTCGTCTCGGCGGGCGAGATCCCCTTCGTCTACCTCGACCGGCCCTATTACCTCGCGCCCATCGGCAAGGGCGAGAAGGTCTACGCGCTCTTGCGCGAGGCGCTGCTGAAGAAGCAGCGCGTGGGCCTGGCGCGCGTGGTGATCCAGACCAAGGAGCACCTGGCCGCGCTGGTGCCGGCCGGCCCCGCCCTGGTGCTCAACCTGCTGCGCTGGGGGGCCGACATCCGCGACTGGAGCGATCTCAAGCTGCCCAAGGAAGGCGCCAAGGCGGCGGGCCTCAAGGAGAGCGAGCTCGAGATGGCGGGCAAGCTCATCGACGAGCTGACCACCGAGTGGCAGCCCGAGAACTTCAGCGACAAGTTCAAGGACCAGGTGATGGCCCTGGTGGAGAAGAAGGCCGAGGCGGGCGAGACGGAAACGGTGCTGCAGCCCGAGGAAGAAGCGCCCAGCAAGACCGCCGACGTCATCGACCTCACCCAGCTGCTGCAGCAAAGCCTGCGCGGGGGTGGCGCCAAGTCCAAGCCGGCGGCGGCGAAGAAAAAGCGCGCGGCCTGAGACGCGAGAGGTGAGTCATGGGCACCGACAGCCTCGCCGCCTACCAGCGCAAGCGCGATTTCAGTCACACGCCCGAACCGGCAGGCGAGGTCCGCGCCTCGGGAGACGCGCTGGGCTTCGTGGTGCAGAAGCACGCGGCGCGACGGCTGCACTACGACTTCCGCCTGGAGCTCGACGGCACGCTCAAGAGCTGGGCCGTGCCCAAGGGCCCGAGCCTGGACCCGCATGACAAGCGCATGGCGGTGCAGGTGGAAGACCACCCGCTGTCGTATGGCGGCTTCGAGGGCGTGATCCCCGAAGGCCACTACGGCGCCGGCTCGGTGATCGTGTGGGACCGTGGCACCTGGGTGCCCATCGGCGATGCGCGCAAGGGCTACCGCGAGGGCAAGCTCAAGTTCGAGCTGCATGGCGAGAAGCTGCGCGGCGGCTTTGCGCTGGCGCGCATGCGGCAGCGTGACGATGAACGCCAGACCTCGTGGCTGCTGATCAAGGAGCACGACGAAGAAGCGCGGCCGGCGTCCGAGTTTGACGTGATCGAAGCGCTGCCGGACAGCGTGCTGGGCAGGAAGAAGGCCCCGTCATCCCGGCGCACGCCGGGATCCACTGCGAAGAAGCGCGCGGCAGTGGATGCCGGCGTCCGCCGGCATGACAGCGAGTTGCCGTTGACGCTCTCCCCCCAGCTCGCCACGCTCGTGAGCGAAGTGCCGCCCGGCGACGATTGGCTCTACGAGATCAAGTTCGACGGCTACCGCATCCTCACCCGCATCGACGGCGACGACGTGCGCTGCTTCACCCGCAACGGCCACGATTGGTCGCGCAAGCTGCCGCAGCTCGTCAAGGCCATCCAGGCGCTGAAGATCGGCTGGGGCTGGCTTGACGGCGAGATCGTCGTCGCCGGCCCGAACGGGGTGCCCGACTTCCAGGCCTTGCAGAACGCCTTCGATGCGCAGCGCACGCAGGGCATCCAGTACTTCGTGTTCGACCTGCCCTTCCACGGTGGCGAAGACCTGCGCGAGAGGCCCTTGAGCGAACGCCGCGAGCGCCTGGCCGGGCTCGTCGGGCAGCGCAAGGGCGAGGCGGTGCAGTTCAGCGCCGCCTTCGACGAAGACCCGAAGAAGCTGCTCGCCTCGGCGCAGCAGGCCGGGCTCGAAGGGCTGATCGGCAAGCGTGCCGATTCGCCCTACCGCGCGCAGCGCTCCACCGACTGGATCAAGCTCAAGGTGAGTGCGCGCCAGGAGTTCGTGATCGGCGGCTTCACCGAGCCGCAGGGCTCGCGCACCGGCATCGGCTCGCTGCTGCTGGGCATCCACGACGAGGAAGGCGCGCTGCGCTACGCCGGCAACGTGGGCAGCGGCTTCGACCAGCGCATGCTGGCGCACCTGCGCGAGCAGCTCGATGCCATCGAGACCGACGTGTCGCCGTTCGCCGACGCACCGCAGCGCGTGGGCACGGTCAAGCGCGTGGCACCGCACTGGGTCAAGCCCAAGCTGATCGCCGAGGTCTCGTTCGCACAATGGACGCGCGGCGGCCACGTGCGCCAGGCGGTGTTCCACGGCCTGCGCAGCGACAAGCCGCCGCAGCGCATCACCAAGGAAGTGGCAAAGAAAGTGAACCCACCTGCTGCACCGGCGGCGCTGCCCGCGAAGTTCCGCGTCACCCACCCCGAGCGCGTGATCGACAAGCAGAGCGGCCTCACCAAGGGCGAGCTCGTGGGCTACTACGCGCGAGTGGCCGGGTTGATGCTGCCGCACCTCAAGCAGCGGCCCGTGGCCCTGATGCGCGCGCCCGAGGGCGTGGGCGGCGAGACCTTCTTCCAGAAGCACGCCGAAGGCCGGGCGCTGGCGAACGTCGACGTGCTCGACCGCGCGCTCTACCCGCAGGACGACCCGCTGCTGGCCATCTCCACGCCGCTGGGCCTGGTCTCGGCGGCGCAGATGAACGTGATCGAGTTCCACACCTGGAACGCCACCACGCGCGCGATGGCCAAGCCCGACCGCATGGTGTTCGACCTCGACCCGGGCGAGGGGGTGGGCTTTGAGCAGGTGAAGGAAGGCACGCAGCTCGTGAAGGCCTTCCTCGACGAGTTGGGCCTCGTGAGCTTCCTCAAGACCAGCGGCGGCAAGGGGCTGCACGTGGTGGTGCCGCTCACGCCGAAGTTCGCCTGGGACACGGTGAAGGCCTTCTCGCGTGCCATCGTGGTCCACATGGCCGAGGTGATCCCGCAGCGCTTCGTGGCCAAGAGCGGTCCGAAGAACCGCATCGGCAAGATCTTCATCGACTACCTGCGCAACGGCGAAGGTGCCACCACGGTGTGCGCCTGGTCGGCCCGGGCACGGCCGGGCATGGGCATCTCGGTGCCGCTGGCCTGGGACGAACTGGCCGGCCTCACCAGCGCCGCGCAGTGGACGGTGCGGAACGCAGGCGATCGGCTTGCGGTGGGCAATACACCGTGGGACGGCTACGTCGCCGCGAAGCAAGGCCTCGTCAAGCCGATGAAGGCTTTGGGCTTTGATCCGAAGAAAGGTGGGGCATGAATGCGCCTTCCGGTCTGAAGTACGTGAGCGACACGATGCCGGGCATCCAGCGCCTGCGGCACGGCGACGGCTTCCGCTACCGGCGACCCGATGGCCGGGCGTTGCGCGATGAGAGCGAGCTGCAGCGCATCCGTCACCTCGCCATCCCGCCCGCCTACGAAGAGGTGTGGATCTGCCCGCTGCCGCACGGCCACCTGCAGGCCACCGGCCGCGATGCACGCGGACGCAAGCAGTACCGCTACCACCCCGGCTGGCGCGAGGCGCGCGATGCCACCAAGTTCGAGCGCATGCGCGAGTTCGGTGCCGCGCTGCCGCGCATCCGCGCCAAGGTCAAGCGCGACCTGGCCGCGCCGGTGGGAAGCCGCGCCTCGGTGCTGGCCGCGCTGGTGCGCCTGCTCGACACCACGCTCGTGCGCATCGGCAACGACGAATACGCCCGCGAGAACGGCTCCTTCGGGCTGACCACGCTGCGCAACCGCCATGCCGCGGTGAAGGGCAGCACGCTGCAGCTGCGCTTTCGCGGCAAGAGCGGCGTCTGGCACGAGGTGGCGCTCGAGGACCCGCGCGTTGCTCGCATCGTGCGCGCCTGCCAGGCCATGCCGGGGCAGGAGCTGTTCCAGTACGAGGACGAGGGCGGTATGACCCGTTGTGTGGGCTCGGCGGACGTCAACGACTATCTGCGCGAGCTGAGTGGGGCCGACTTCACGGCCAAGGACTTCCGCACCTGGCATGCGAGCGTCCATGCGCTGCAGCTGTTGTGCGGCCTGCCGGAGCCCGGGCCGGTCAGCAAGCGTGCGGCCAACGAGGTGCTGCGCCAGGTGGCCCGCCGGCTGGGCAACACGCTGGCGGTGTGCCGCAAGTCGTATGTCCACCCGCGGCTGCTGTCGGTGGCGGCCGAAGAGGGGCTGGTGGCCTGGCTCAGCTGCGCGGCCCAGCGCCGCCGCGGCCTGAGCGTGGCCGAATGCCGCCTGCTGGCCTTTTTGAAGGCGCCCGGATGAAAACGCCGGGCGAAAAAAAGCGGGCCGCTGGGGCCCGCTTCATGGGAGATGCCGGATCAGACCGTGGCGGGGGTCGTCGGCGCGGACTTTTGAGAGCCCGCCGCTTCGGCTTCCTTGCAGGAGGGCGCGCACACATGCTGTGCCTTGCCCAGCAGGCGCCGGGTCTTCAGGGTGTTGCGGGGGCGGTGCTTGCCGCACAGGAAGCACGACATGGTGCCGGCCTGGAAATCCCCGGCACTGGCGAAGGGGGAGCCACCTTCCTTGACCTTGTAGCGGAGGCCGTCGGCCTGAATCTTCGTTTTGACGACGTCTTTTGCCAAAGTACTTTCCTCAATTGGTTGGAATCCGCGCTCGTCAGCGGGATTCCGGTGCCGCAAAACGTAGATAGTGACACGAAGCGGGCCGATTGTGTTGCAAAGAGTGGATTGACCCACGTGACTGAACGGGATGCAAGCACCCATTCCCCACCGTTTTCGGGCCGGGATGGCGCCGCTTGGACGTACCTCGCCTTACCTTTTTCCCGAAAAACATGTGAACGCGCGTGCAAATCTGCATCCGTTTGACGCAACCCGGGCGGGCGCGCATGCTGACCGCGCAAGGAGACTGCCATGAACAAGCCCATGGGATGTCTGTTGTGCCTGCTGCTCGCCGGGCAGGCCGGTGCCGCCGATGACACGCCGGCTGCTGCGAAGAAGAAGGCCAAGCGCCCCGCGCCGACCGTGATCGAGAACTGTGTGGACGCGTCCCACACGCTGAGCTTCCGCGAAGGCGACAGCGGCACCATCCTCGACGAGGTCGACCGCTTCCTGGTGGCCGGCGAGATCGTCCGCCGCTACCCCATGATCGAGCGTGACGGCTTCTACCCCACGGCCATTGCGCTGTGGCGGCGCAAGGAAGGCGACTGGGTCTTCGCCACACTGACCCGGCGCAGCGAAGCGCCCCAGCGGCTGTGCTTCAGCGCCAACGTGGCGGTGGGCCAGGTGCAGATCGCGCCGGCGCTGCTCAAGAAGTACTTCGGCATCAGCCCGGCGCCCATCTGAACAGCCGGCTGTTACCCGGCGCCGGCCTGCACTTTCCAGAATGGCGCAGGGCCGGCGCATGGGGTGCTGCGCCCACTGCCAAGACCACGGCCAAGACCACTACCCAAGGAGACCGAGATGGGCAAGAAGATCCTGATGCTGACGGGCGACTTCACCGAAGACTACGAAACCATGGTGCCCTTCCAGACACTGCAGACCGTGGGCCACACGGTGCACGCCGTCTGCCCCGACAAGAAGGTCGGCGACTACGTGCTGACCGCGGTGCACGACTTCGACGGCGCGCAGACCTACTCCGAGAAGCCCGGCCACCGCTTCACGCTCAACGCCAGCTTCGCCGACATCAAGGCCGAGGACTACGACGCGCTGCTGATCCCCGGCGGGCGCGCCCCCGAGTACCTGCGCATGAACAAGCAGGTGATTGCGATCGTTCAGCACTTCTCGCGGGCCAACAAG
>NZ_DASSRA010000265.1:0-5631 GCF_035702065.1 Rhizobacter sp. | reverse complement strand
GCCAGCGTCACCAGCACCAGCGTGAGGCCGCCGGCCACGATGCCGAAGACGCCATCGAGCAAGGTGGGCGCCACCACACCGAAGAAGCCACCCAGGCCCTGGGCCACGTGTTCGATGGCGTGGTGCACCGGCGGCAGGCCGTGCGTGAGGATGCCGCCGCCCACAAGGAACATCGCCGCCGTGCCGGCGATGGTGAGGCCCTTCATCAGGTAGGGCGCGGCCTTGAGGATGCCGTTGCCCAGCGAGCGCAGCGCGCCGGCCTTGCGGCTGAGGTACAGGCCCAGGTCGTCGAGCTTCACGATGCCCGCCACCAGGCCGTAGACGCCGATGGTCATGGCAATGGCGATGCCGACCAGCACCGACACCTGCGTCACGAAGTTCGACGACGCCACCGTGCCCAGCGTGATCGCGATGATCTCCGCCGAGAGCACGAAGTCGGTGCGGATGGCGCCCTTGATCTTCTCCTTCTCCAGCGCCACGAGATCGACGTCGGGGTTCTGCAGTGCCTCGGTCAGCTCGGCGTGGTGGGCGCCGTCTTCGTCGCGGCTGTGCATCAGCTTGTGGGCGACCTTCTCGAAGCCTTCGAAGCACAGGAACAGGCCCCCCACCATCAGCAACGGCGTCACGGCCCAGGGCGCGAAGGCGCTGATGAGCAGCGCCGCCGGCACCAGGATGGCCTTGTTCATGGCCGAGCCCTTGGCCACGGCCCACACCACCGGCAGTTCGCGCTCGGCGCGCACGCCGGTGACCTGCTGGGCGTTCAGCGCCAGGTCGTCGCCCAGCACGCCGGTGGTCTTCTTGGCGGCGAGCTTGGTGAGCAAGGCCACGTCGTCGAGGACGGTGGTGATGTCGTCGAGCAGGGCGAGCAAGCTGGAAGCCATGGCGTGGGGTCTGCGGCAGTGAAGAAGGTGCACTGCAGCAAGACACGCGCCGTCAGCACGGCGCGCATGGTACGCGAGAGATTCAGCCTGGATTCAGGCCTTGACGTCGAGCAGCGAACCCAGCATCTCGTGCTCGACCTGCACGGTGCGCAGGTTGGCCTTGAAGGCGTAGAGCGAACTCATCTGCTCCACGGCCTCGGCGGCGAGGTCGGTGCCCTGGCCTTCGGACTGCGTGAGGCTGGTCGAGACGCCGCCGCCCTCCTGGGTGGCCTGCACCACCTGCTGGCGCTTGAAGGCCGGCGTGGCCGCATTGGCGACGTTGTGCGCCGACACGCTCAAGCGCACCGTGGCGGCGTTCATTCCGGAGAAGGCGATGGCGCTGATGGAGGTCATGTTGGGGGTCTCCTGCCAGGGCTATCGGCCGCCTGAACGGGAACTTGAGGGCTTTTTCAGCCGTTTTTCGATCAACCGAGCGCCAGAAACTCCACCCAGTTGCCGTCCGGGTCTTCGACCATGGCGATCTTCACCCCGGGGCGCAGCTCGCGCTCCTTCATCGCCACCTTGGCACCGGCGGCCACGCAGGCCTGCACCATCTCGCCCAGGTTGCTGACGGTCATGGTCCAGTAGCGGTAGCCGCTGCCGCCAGGGATGCCACCGGGCGCGGCGGGTGCGGCCACGGAGTCGAGCACCACCAGCTTGATCAGGCTCTCGCCGCACAGCATCTGGTGCATGGTGCCGCCGCCGGGCATGGGCATCTCGCGCAGGTACTTGAAGCCCAGCACGTCGCGGTAGAAGGCCAGCATGGCCGGGCCGTTGGTGGTGACGATGCCGAGGTCGATCGACTGCTTGGTGAGTTGGACGCCCATGTCGCTTCCTGTGGTGGAGGGGTGAGCGGCGACGGTAGCACCGGCCTTGCCACAGGCGTGACACCTTGTCGACAACGGGCCGCCAGGCATCCACCCGACATGGGAGAAACCCCGCCATCGGCCCGCCCAACTGCGCGTTTGTTGGCAAGTCGCGACGCCATCGACCCTTGGCGCAGCGCAGCAGGCCTGCGCTTTGCTCTATAACGCCGTGTTCCATTCCATCGAGCTGCCTTCCACGATGCCCTCACAAGACTTCGGCCCCTCGACCCAGCAGTCCGACACCTCCCTGGCCCGCGAGGCGCTGCCCTCCGGCACGCGTCTCGGCGGCTACCAGATCATCGATGTGCTGGGCCGTGGCGGCTTCGGCATCGTTTACCTGGCGCTCGACTCTTCCTTGCAGCGGCAGCTGGCGATCAAGGAGTACCTGCCGGCCGACTTGGCCACGCGGCGCGACGGCCCGCAGGTGGTGCTGAAGGCCGCCTCCGGGGCCGATGCCTTCGCCGCCGGCAAGGCCGCCTTCCTCGCCGAGGCGCGCCTGCTCTCGCGCCTGGAGCACCCTTCGCTGGCCCACGTGCACAGCTTCTGGGAAGAGAACGACACCGCCTACATGGTGATGCCCTACTACGAAGGCCACACGCTGGCTGCAGCCCTGGCCGCCCAGAAGCAGCCGCCCGACGAGGCCTGGCTGCGTGCGCTGCTCACGCCACTGCTCAGCGCGCTCCACGTGCTGCACAGCGCGCAGTGCTATCACCGCGACATCTCGCCCGACAACATCTTCATGCTGGCCGACGGCCGGCCGGTGTTGCTCGACTTCGCCGCCAGCAACCGCGTGGCCGGCGACGACGCGCTCGCGCTCGGCAAGCTGCTCAACCCGGCCTATGCACCGATCGAGCAGTACAGCGAATCGGCCACGCTGCCTCAAGGCCCCTGGACCGACCTGTACGCGCTGGCCAGCGTGCTGCACTTCGCCATCACCGGCCAGGCGCCGGTGCCCGCCCCGTTGCGCGTGAACCAGGATCCGCAACGCCCGCTGGCCGACACGGTGCGCGCACTGCAGGCACGCTTCCCTGGCTTGCACTACGACTACAGCGAGGCGTTTCTCGCCGGCATCGACAAGGCGCTCTCGGTGCGCCCGCGCGAACGGCCGCGCGACGTGGGCGACTTCCAGAAGATCCTGGACCGCGCGCCCCTGCAGGCGTCCATCCCGATCACACCCGAGCCGCGCCGAGAGCCGGTGTTCGACCCACCGCCTGTGCGCGAAGAGTGGTTCACCGCCAGCACCACACCACCGCACGCTGCGGCCGCCCCACCGCGGCGCAGCGCCTCGCTGTGGGTCGCGGCGCTGGGCATGCTGGCGCTCGCAGCCGTGGGCGGTTGGTGGTGGACGACGCAGATGCTGCCCGCGGCACCCACGCCGGTGGCCGCTGCCGCCGCCCCCATGGCGCCGGCCGCATCGGCGATGTCGGCGAGTGCGGTGGCATTGCCCGCCGAGCCCGCCGCGTCGGTGGCCGACCCCATCGCCAGCGCCCCCGCCGCTGCAGCGAGCGAGGCCGCACTGCCTGCATCGGCACCGGCCTCCGCCGTGGCGGCACCGCCTGCCGAACCGGCCTCTGCGGCTGAGGTGGTGGCCCTCGTCGAGACACCGGCCGAGCCGCCGGTGCGCAGCAAGAAGGCCAAGGCCGCGGCCTCTGCGCCTGCGGACGCCGAGACCCCACGCGCAGCCTGCGGCTCGCGCGCCAACTTCTCGCTCGTCTATTGCATGCAGCAGCAATGCAAGCGCACGAAGTTCGCGTACCACCCGCAGTGCATCGAGATGAAACAGCGCGGCGAGTTGTGAACCCCGCTCTTTACCTGGCAGCAACGTAAAGGCGTCAACACCGCCTCATCGCACGCCGTTGATCACCCGTGGGGGCCACCTTCCGGCGCCCAGGAGTGAAGACGATGAACAAGTCCGTCCAACGCCGCACGCTGGGCGTGCTGGCTGTTGTGCTGCTCACGCAAGCACTCAGCGCCTGCGTGGTGGTGCCGGTGCCCGCGCGCCGTGCCTACCCCGTGGTGGTCCAGCCCGGCTATGGTCCACCGCCGCCCTACTACTACGACCACCGCGGTCGCGACTGGCACCGATAGCCGCGCCCCGGCCGCAGGCCGCAGAATCGCAGTTCCGCCGCGCAGGTGCGGACTGCCCTTCTGAGAACACCATGGCCATCACGACCGCTGCCCTTGGACCACGCCGCATCGCCGACCTGCCGGGGCCGCGCGGCATACCGCTCCTCGGCAATGCCCTGCAGGTCAAGCTCAACCGCATTCACCTCGACGTCGAGCAATGGGCCCGTGAGTTCGGGCCTTTCTTCCGCTTCCGCCTCGGCAAGCTCCACGTGCTCGCGGTGAGCGACCACGAAGCCATCGCCGCCATGCTGAAAGACCGGCCCGACGGCTTTCGGCGCACCACGCGCCAGACCGTGGTCGGCATGGAGATGGGCTTCAAGCCCGGCCTCTTCGGCTCCGAAGGCCAGGCCTGGCGCGATCAGCGCCGCATGGTGATGGCCAGCTTCGCGCCGGGCCACGTGCGGGCCTACTTCCCCTCGCTGCTGAAGGTGACGCAGCGCCTGCGCGGGCGCTGGCAGATTGCCGCGCGCGCCGGCGCCACCATCCCGCTGCAGGAAGACCTGATGCGCTACACGGTGGACGGCGTGGCGGGCCTCGCCTTCGGCACCGACATGAACACGCTGCAGTCCGACGACGAGGTGATCCAGCAGCACCTCGACAAGATCTTTCCCGCGCTGTTCCGGCGCATCTTTGCGCGCTTCCCGTACTGGCGCTACGTGCGTCTCAAGGCCGACCGCGAGCTCGACCACAGCGTGATCGCCATCAACCAGGCCATCGCCGGCTTCATCGCCCAGGCACGCGAGCGCATGCGCGCCAACCCGGCCTTGCGCGAGCAGCCGAGCAACCTGCTCGAAGGCATGATCGCCGCCGCCGACCAGGGCGGCAGCGGCGTGAACGATGAACACGTGGCCGGCAATGTACTCACGATGCTGCTGGCCGGCGAAGACACCACGGCCAACACACTGGCCTGGATGATCTACCTGCTGCAGCGCAACCCGCAGGCCTTGCGGCGGGCCACCGAAGAAGTGCAGCGCGTGGCGCCCGACCCCGCTGCCTTCACGCCGGAGCAGATGGACCAGTTGCACTACGTCGACGCCTGCGCCGCCGAGACCATGCGGCTCAAGCCGGTGGCGCCCTTCATCGTGCTCGAAGCCTTGCACGACACCACGGTGCACGACGTGCAGGTGCCGAAGGGAAGCTTTGTGTGGTGCGTGATGCGGCACGACACGGTGAGCGCGGCGCACTTCCCCGATCCGCAGGCATTCAACCCGGCGCGCTGGCTGGAAGGTGTTGATCCGGCGCTCACGCCGACCTCGCCCAAGCGCGTGGCCATGCCCTTTGGCGCGGGGCCGCGGGTGTGCCCGGGGCGCTATCTCGCCATGCTGGAAATCAAGATGGCGATGGCGATGCTGCTCAGCAGCTTCGAGATCGATGGCGTGGGGACGCCGGATGGGGGGGAGGCGCGGGAGCGGATGGCGTTTGCGATGTCGCCGGTGGGGCTCACGATGCGGGTGAGGGAGCGGGCCATCCGGCCAGGCTGAGGCTCTTCCCTCTTCGCGCATCACCACCGCTCGGGCTGAGGTATCGAAGCCTTGAGGCGCTAGTCGCGTGGTTGTTTCTTCCTACTTCCCGCGGGTGCGCCGGGATATGCGCCCGGCGGCGCACCTTCTTTTCTTTGCTTGCCCAAAGAAAAGAAGGCAAAAGAAAGGGCACCCTGCTCGCCGGTCGGCCTAGGGCCGACTGCTCTGCGCTGCTCGGTCATGGGGGCTCGCGCCCAA
>NZ_DASSRA010000264.1:0-3949 GCF_035702065.1 Rhizobacter sp. | reverse complement strand
GTGGTACTCGTAGAACGCGCGGCGGCGCTCGTCCATCGTGGTGTGCTGTTCCCACGCCTCGGGAATCATCATCATCGCGGCGTGAGCGAGCGAATAGCCGCTCATCGTCAGCAACTCCAGCGCGTTGTCGAAGGTGGCCGTATCGGACTGGCCCTCGAAGCTGATTGGGTAGAGCTTCTGCAGGTCGTCGCCGAGCACCGGCGACTTCATCACGCCTTCGCGCGCACGCATCCAGTTGAAGTTGCCCTTGACGGTGTTGATCTCGCCGTTGTGCGCCACCATGCGGTAGGGGTGGGCCAGCGGCCACTCGGGGAAGGTGTTGGTGGAGAAGCGCTGGTGCACGAGCGCGAGCGCCGAGGTGACGCGCGGGTCTTGCAAGTCCTTGTAGTACTTGCCCACCTGGTCGGCCAGCAGCAGGCCCTTGTAGATGATGGTGCGGCAGCTCATGCTGGGCACGTAGTACTCGTGGCTGTGCGTGAGCTTCAGGCGCTGGATGGCGCTCGAGGCCGTCTTGCGGATCACGTACAGCTTGCGCTCCAGCGCGTCGGGCACGATCACGTCGGCGCCGCGGGCGATGAAGATCTGCCGAATGATCGGCTCCTTCTGGCGCACGGTGGGCGACATCGGCATGTCGGTGTCGACCGGCACGTCGCGCCAGCCCAGCAGCACCTGGCCTTCGGTCTTGACGGCGCGCTCCAGCGCTTCTTCGCAAGCCAGGCGGGAGGCATGCTCCTTCGGAAGGAAGATCATGCCCACGCCGTACTCGCCGGGAGGCGGCAACTCGATGCCTTTGGCGGCCATCTCGGCGCGGTAGAACTCGTCGGGGATCTGGATCAGGATGCCCGCGCCGTCGCCCATCAGCTTGTCGGCACCGACAGCACCCCGGTGGTCGAGGTTCTCGAGGATCTTCAGCCCCTGCTCGACGATGTGATGAGCCTTGTGCCCCTTGATGTGCGCCACGAAGCCGACGCCGCAGGCATCGTGTTCGTTGGCGGGGCTGTAGAGGCCGAACTCGGCCGCGTCACGCAATTCTTCAGGGGCAGCAACCCCTTGGGCGGCCTGGTTCATGGCGCACTCCGTCTCAAAGCTGTGGATGGAGCGAAGAATACTGCAGCGCAGCAGCCGTCACAATCAAATGAATCGGGGTCAGGAACTAATTAATAGCTCGGCAAAATCAGACCTTCTCAATTGGGGCCAGATTGCCAGCCCGCTTGGGCGGCCGACCGCGTGGCCGGGGCTCAACCCGCCGATCAGTGGCGGCCGCCAGGCGCTCCAGAAAGCCACGCGAACCGAGCGGCCACCCTTTCGCAACTGCATCGGCAATCTGCGCCAACTCCTGTGAAGTAAGCGCCTGCTGCAACACCTCTCTATAGGCAGCCTCACGCTCGAAAGGCGTGTTACCCAAAGACCAGTACTGGAGGTGGTCGCCGACAAGAGGATCGGTTCGCTCGCCACGGTGATGCGCCGCGCTGGACCACACCACATGCCCCAGTTGCGTGCTTGCGTCCACGCTGATGCCCAAGTCTTCCGTGTAGCGCATGCACGAAAGCAAATGTTGTTCCGGTTCTACAACAGTCGCTCGGAAGCGCCCCTCCCACAAGCTCCCCATGTGGCCGTGCCGGCGGTTGAAGCTGCTGCCATAGCGCCGGCCAAGCGCTTGCATCATCCGGCTCAGGCTGTCGGTTGCATTCGGTGTGACCAGCAATCGCACCTCGTTGTCACGCAGCCCGTACGCATGAATCACCACACCCGCACTGGCCGCCGATTCGCGCAGCAGATCGAGAAAGAGCCCGCGATCGGCATCGTCCCGAAACACCGGCTGCCGGTTGTGCCCGGTCTGCGTCAGCAGATGCGGCCAGCCTGGAACGCACAGTCGGGGGAGCCGAGCCATGGATGTCAGTCGAACAGCCGGCGACCCGTCAGTCGCTCATGCTCGCGCAGCGCGAAGCGATCCGTCATGCCGGCGATGTAATCGGCTGTGCCGCGCAGGCGCGTCGATGGGGAGTCCTGGATCGCCTCCGACTGGTACGCCGCGAACAGCTCGTGAATGACCTCTTTCGCGCGATCGGTGGTGGAAGTCACTTGCGGATGCCGGTAGAGGTTGGTCCGCAGAAAGCGCTTCAGCGCGATGCTCTCGCGCGCCATGGCTTCACTGAAGCAGACCAGAGGCGGTGCGCTGCGCACCTCATCCACATGCAGCGGCGCGCTCTCGAGAAGTGCAGCGCTCGTAGCATCCAGAACGTCGTAGACCTGGGCCGAGAGCATCAGGCGAATGCTTTCGAACAGCAGGCGGCGCCCGGCCAGACCGGGATGTCGATCGAGAGCCTGCCTGCGAAAGCGCGCGAACAAGGGAACATCCTCCAGTTGATCGAGGCTGAGCAAGCCCGAGCGCACGCCGTCGTCGACATCGTGGGCGTTGTAGGCAATCTCGTCGGCCAGGTTGCACAACTGGGCCTCCAGGCTGGGCTGGGTGCGCTCAATGAAGCGCCGGCCGACACCTCCCGGCTCATTGGCATCCAGCCGTTCGGCATGGCGCAGCGAGCAATGCTTCAAGATGCCCTCGCGGGTTTCGAACGTCAGGTTGAGCCCGTCGAAGTCAGGGTAGCGCTCCTCCAAACTGTCCACGACTCGGAGGCTTTGCAGGTTGTGCTCGAAGCCACCGCTCGCCGGATCTGCCGCTCGAAGGCAGTCATTCAACGCGTCCTGTCCGGCGTGGCCGAATGGGGTGTGGCCGAGGTCATGCGCCAGCGCGATCGCCTCGACCAGGTCTTCGTTGAGGCCCAGTGTCCTCGCAATCGAGCGCCCCAGCTGAGCAACTTCCAGCGAGTGCGTCAGGCGGGTTCGAAAGAGATCCCCTTCGTGGTTCAGGAAGACTTGCGTCTTGTAGACCAGCCGCCGAAAGGCCGTGCTGTGCACGATCCGATCTCGATCGCGCTGGTACTCGCTGCGTGTCGGGGCAGGCGCTTCGGGGTGACGCCGACCCCGCGACGCTTCAGGGACGCACGCATAGGGTTTCAACATGGAGCCGACAACCAGGCAGGACCTCGTCAGAGGGTGTGTGCGGCAATGACCTCGCGAACCACATGATCCGGAGCGGCCCGCACCGATGCGCGACCTGGAGCATCAATCACCACGAAACGAATCTCGCCGCCTTCGGACTTCTTGTCGATGCGCATCAGTTCCAGATATCGCTCGGCACCCAGATCCGGTCCACGCACAGGCAACTTGGCGCGCTCGATCAGCCGTGTCAGGCGATCGACGTAGGCGGAGTCGATGAGGCCCAGGCGGCGCGACAAATCCGCGGCCATCACCATCCCACAGCCCACAGCCTCGCCGTGCAGCCAGGCCCCGAAGCCAAGACCCGCTTCGATTGCATGACCGAAGGTGTGGCCAAAGTTCAAGATCGCCCGAAGCCCGGATTCACGCTCATCTTGACCTACCACCCACGCCTTGATTTCGCAGGAGCGCTTGACGGCGTAGGCCAGCGCCTTCTTGTCGCGAGCCCACAGCGCGTCGAAGTTTGCCTCGATCCAGCTGAGAAACGCGTCATCGGCAATCGGTCCGTACTTGATCACTTCGGCCAATCCAGCCGAGATCTCTCGGTCTGGCAAAGTGTCGAGCGTGTCAAGGTCGGCGATCACCCGCAGGGGTTGGTAGAAGGCCCCAATCATGTTCTTGCCCAGGGGGTGGTTGATGGCGGTCTTGCCACCCACGGACGAGTCCACCTGCGCCAACAACGTCGTCGGTACTTGGACGAAGGGGACGCCTCGCATGTAGCACGCGGCAGCGAAGCCGGTGATGTCGCCCACCACGCCACCGCCCAGAGCGAAGAGCACCGTCTTGCGGTCGCACCCTCTGCTCAAGAGCGTCTCGAAGATTTGGTTCAGCGAACTCCAGTCTTTGTAGGACTCGCCATCGGGGAGGTCGATCTGCAAGACGCTTGGATAGC